>DAOQID010000010.1:27052-49995 GCA_035339375.1 Anaerolineales bacterium
GCCATTCTTGAGATTTCATCCTTCCAATTGGAGCAGATGACGATCTCACCGAACATCGCGGCTATTTTGAATATCACACCGAATCATTTGGACCGCCACGGCACAATGGAAGCCTACACCAATGCCAAGGCGCGCATTTTGGAATTTCAGACCGAAAAAGATACCGCCATCCTTAACCACGACGACAAAGGCTCGTGGAATTTACGCAACAAGGTCAAAGGCAAACTGATGACCTTCAGCCTGCATGATCTGGACGAAGGTTTCAATGGCTCGTACCTGCATGAGGATGGCTTGTTGAGCCTGCGTGATGGCTATGCCTACCTGCCTTTGATGTTGCGCGAGAAGATCAAATTACCCGGCCTTCACAATGTAGCCAATGTGCTGGCCGCCTTCACCATTGGGCATGCCGCCGGATTCAAATTGGATGCCATGCTCGAAGTCGTTGAAGAATTCCGCGGTGTGGCACACAGGCTGGAATTTGTCCGCGAGAGGAATGGGGTGCGCTGGTTCAACGACTCGATCGCAACTGCGCCCGAACGTGCCATGGCTGGCATCCAGTCATTTGATGATCCGATCGTTTTGATGCTCGGCGGGCGTGATAAAGACCTGCCCTGGGATGAAATTGCAAAACTGATTCACAAACGTGTGGATCATGTGGTGCTCTTCGGTGAGGCGGCGGAACTGATTCAGAAAGCCATATCAGCTGTCGGCGGGGAGCGAAGCGTTGATCTTCGTCGCGCCAGGCATCTTAAAGAGGCGGTGGCCCTTGCTGCCGAAGCTGCCACGGCAGGAGATGTCGTCCTGTTCTCACCGGGCGGCACAAGTTACGATGAATTCAAAGATTTTGCAGAGAGAGGAGAGGCCTTTAGAAAATGGGTACAGGAACTTTCGTAAACGAACAGACTTACAAAAAGCCGCGCTTCACCGGTGGTTTCGATATGCCGCTGCTCGTGGTGGTGGTTGCTTTGATCGTGTTCGGACTGGCGATGTTGTATTCCTCTTCATGGGATTTCTCGCTCGGTGCATACGGCGATGCAATGTACATGTTCAACCGCCAGTTGACCTGGCTTGGGCTTGGGTTGTTCTCGGCGCTGGTGCTGGCTTTCTTTGATTATCACAACTGGCGCAAGTATGTTGTGCCTGCCATGGCCCTGACCATCGGTCTGCTGGTCGTTGTGCTGTTGATGAATGAAATTCGCTTCGGCGCCAAACGCGCGATCCTTGGCGGTTCCATTCAACCTTCCGAGCTGGCAAAGCTGGTTTCGATTTTATATCTCAGCGTTTGGTTGTATGCCAAGCGCCAATACCTGCACGATATTTCCCTCGGTTTGATTCCGCTGGGTGTGATCCTCGGTGTGGTGGGTGGGTTGATCTACCAACAACCCGACCTGAGCGCTGCCGCCACTGTGCTTATGCTGGGCGGGCTGCTCTTCTTCCTTGCGGGCGGCGACCTGAAGCAGATCGGTGTGCTGCTTGTCGTTGCAACCGTTGCCGCATGGATCGTTGCTTCCATCAGCGCCACAGGTCAGCAGCGTGTGGGTGATTTTATTGCAGGTATCAAAGATCCTTTGCAGGCTTCGTACCATGTGCGCCGCTCTTTTGAAGCCATTGTCAATGGTGGGTGGTTTGGTGTGGGCCTCGGCCAATCGCAATCCAAACTTACCGGGCTGCCTGTGCCTCCCACCGATAGTGTCTTCGCCGTGGTGGTGGAGGAACTTGGCTGGTTCGGTGCAGTGGGGTTGATCGTTCTGTACGGTGCGCTGGTCTGGCGGGGAATGGTCATTGCTCGTCGTGCGCCCGACATGCTTGGCACACTGCTTGCCACCGGGTTGGTCACATGGATCGCCATCGAAGCCCTCGTCAACATGGCGGTGATGGTGGGCCTGCTGCCTTTCGCAGGCAATGCCCTGCCTTTTATCAGTGCAGGCGGTTCAAATCTCGTTGCCACAATGGCGTCGCTTGGCATTCTTTTTAACATCTCTCGCCAGACAGGCGAAGGCACGATCTCAGATGACGAATGGAGGTCTTACAGTGCGGTTGTTAATTTGCGCTGGTGGAACGGGCGGCGGGGTTTATCCCGCACTCGCCGTACACAACGCGCTAACCAGTCAGCGCCAGAAAGTTGAAACACTCTGGGTCGGTGGCGAAGGCGGCATGGAAGAGGAACTCGTGAATCGTGCGGGCATCCCTTTCCGTTCCATCCCTGCCGCGGGTGTGCATGGCGTGGGCCTGCGCGCACTGCCGGGCAACCTTGCCAAACTCACACGCGGTGTGCAAGCCTCGCGCCGCATCTTGCGTGAATTCAAACCCGATGTACTCTTCTTCACCGGCGGCTTTGTCGCTGCCCCCATGGCCGTTGCTGGAAGAAACATCCCAACCGCGTTGTATGTTCCCGATATCGAACCCGGGCTTGCGCTTAAATTCCTTTCCCGGTTTGCGGATGTCGTCACTGTAACAGCGCCTGACTCAAAAAAATATTTCAACCGCCCGGAAAGACTCGTCCTCACCGGCTACCCGCTTCGCTCTGACCTTTCAAACTGGTCCCGCGAAAAAGCAACCCAGCACTTTGGGTTGGATCCACAAATGCCCACCCTGCTTGTCACCGGCGGAAGCAAAGGTGCGCGTTCGATCAATATGGCTGTATTGAAACACCTCCATGAATTGCTCGGCGCAGCACAGGTCATCCACATCACAGGCTCGTTGGATTGGCCCGTCATTGAGAAAGCCGCACAGACATTGCCTGCAGATTTACAGTCACGGTATCATGCCATGCCCTACTCACATGAAATGGGCGCCGCTCTCGCCGCCGCAGACCTGGTCCTCTCACGCGCAGGCGCTTCTTCCCTGGGAGAATATCCCTTCTTTGGTCTGCCCGCCGTGCTTGTGCCGTATCCATATGCATGGCGTTATCAGAAAGTGAATGCCGATTTCCTCGTTGAAAAGAATGCGGCAGTCCTTTTGCAGGATGAACTCCTGGAAGAGAACCTGCCATCTGTTGTGAAAGGTTTACTGTTGAACAAAACCAAACTCGAATCCATGCGTGCCGCCATGCAGGCTTTATCACACCCCGATGCGGCAGGCAGTATTGCCAGCCAGTTGGTTAAATTGGCAGGAGCATAAACCTTATGATGAGCGTTGTTTATATCTTCTGGATGTATATCATTCTCTTTGGCATTGTCGGCGCCATGCGCGGATGGGCCAAGGAGTTGATGGTCATCTTCAGCGTAATTACTGCACTGGCTGTGAATTTGCTGTTGGAAAAATACATCCCCCTTGTCCGCGATCTCGATAAGGCATCCAGTTCCATGTTTTGGATCCGCAGCCTTATTTTGATCACACTGGTGTTTTTTGGGTATCAAACGGTCAACCTCACGCGTTTTTCAGGCAAAGCCGCGCGCGAAAAACTGCAGGATGGGATGTTCGGCGCCGTGCTGGGCGGTTTCAATGGCTATCTGGTGGCAGGGTCAATTCTTTTCTATAACCACATGGCCCTCTACCCGTATTCGAACATTATCAGCCCGGCCACAGACCCGGCCATCGCTCAGGCAATTGAAACGATGATGAAATATATGCCCCCGCGCTTTTTGGGCGAACCGAGTATATACTTCGCTGTCATCATCGTTTTGGTGTTCATTATTGTGGTGTATATCTAGCGATTGGCTGTGAGCGGTTGGCTTGCGGCTGCATTCCAATCGCCATCGGTAAATGGCTAGGAGCTAAATTATGAAACGTGTTCATTTCATCGGCATCGGAGGTTCAGGACTTTCCGCCATCGCGCGCCTGCTCAAGGAGAGCGGCTACGAGGTGACGGGTTCTGACCGCACGCTTTCACCGTTCGCAGTGGATTTGCAGAATAACGGTGTCAGCATTTACGTTGGGCATCACCCGCGTAATGTTTCAGGTGCCGATATTGTGATCCGTTCCTCCGCCATTCCAGATGAAAACGTTGAAGTGGAAGCCGCCAAACGTGCAGGAGTCCCTGTTTACAAGCGCTCTGATTTTCTCGGGCAGTTGATGTCTGAAAAGACCGGTATTGCAGTGGCAGGCACTCACGGCAAGACCACCACCACTGCCATGATCGCATGGACCTTGACTGCCTTGAAGCGTGACCCATCTTTTATTGTGGGTGGCACGTTGAACAACCTGAAAGTCAACGCCCGTGCTGGCAAGGGCAGTCCCTTTGTGATCGAGGCAGATGAGTATGACCGTATGTTCCTCGGTCTCAAGCCGCAGATCGCCGTGGTCACCAACCTTGAACATGACCACCCCGATTGTTACCCGACCTTTGCCGACATGTATTCTGCTTTTCAAGGCTTCGTTGACCTGCTTCCTGAAGACGGCACATTAATTGTCTGTGCGGAAGATGAAGGCGCGGTCAGTTTGCTTTCCTATGCACGTAAAAAAGGCCTGAGTGTGATCTCTTACAGCGTACAAAGCGAGTTGACCATCAACAGTCCGCAATGGATGCAGGCACGCACTCCCAAGCCCAATACCCGTGGCGGTTTTGATTTCTCCGCAATGACAAACATGGGCACCGAATCGGCTTCGGTGGTGAATGTTTCACTGCAGGTGCCGGGTGAACATAATGTCCGCAATGCGCTTGCGGCTTTGTCTGTCATGGCTACGCTGGGTCTGCCTCTTCAAGAAGCCGCAGACGCTCTTGGTGAATTCACCGGCACGGGACGCCGTTTCGAGATTCGCGGTGAGCAGAAGGGTGTGATTGTGATCGATGATTATGCCCATCATCCCACTGAGATCCGTGCCACTCTGGCGGGTGCAAAGGCTCGTTATCCTGACCGCCGCATCTGGGCGGTTTGGCAGCCGCATACTTATTCGCGCACACAGACTCTGTTCTTTGAATTTTCCCGCGCCTTCAGCGATGCGGATGAAGTGCTGGTAACCGAGGTGTATGCCTCACGCGAGGCCAAACAGGAATTTTCCTCGGCGGAGGTGGTTGGGTCCATGCCGCATGCATCAGCACGTTACAGTGGTTCACTGGAAGATACAACCGCATACCTGCTGAAGAACCTGCGTTCCGGTGATGTGCTTCTGGTCCTTTCGGCAGGAGATGCCGACCAGATCAGTACGAATGTGTTGAAGAATTTGTGAGATGACCATGTTGGAGAATCACGAAAAGCAAATGGCTCATCTTTATGAAGTGATCGCGCTCCCGCCTTTGAAAATGGCGCTGTTCCACGCGGTGGATGAGCAATTGACAAAGGCCGCCCTGATCAACGCGACCCGCAAACTCTCTGCAATTCCGGTGTTGGGCAGTGAGAATGTCGGGAAGCAATCTTTGGAAAAGATCATCGGACACTTGGAAAAGAAGAAACTGTAAAAATGGATATGGCCCGTTCTGCCCTTCATGTTGATGTGTTGCGCCAGATCTTTGGCGATGCCGTGCAGGAGAATATCTCTCTTGCGCCGTACACATCTGCGCGTATTGGCGGCCCGGCGGATGTGCTGTTGACGGTCAAATCGGCGGACGAGTTTGCCGAGGCAATGAAGGTCATTTGGGAAAATGATTTTCCATATTACATCCTTGGCGGCGGGTCGAATGTGCTGGTCAGTGATTTGGGGCTGCGTGGGGTGGTGGTTTTGAATCGGGCGAAGGAAGTGCGCTTCGAAGGCGGCGACCAGCCCACGGTCTGGTGTGAAGCGGGTGTCATTTTCAGCAACCTCGCCAATCGCTGTGCATCCAAAGGTTTGGCAGGTTTGGAATGGGCGGCGACTGTCCCCGGCACAGTAGGCGGTGCAGTGTATGGCAATGCTGGCGCGTTCGGCGGCGATGTGTCGATGAATTTGATCTGGGCCGATGTGTTGACAAAAAACGGACGTGAACGAATGTCTGTTGAACAAATGGGATACGGATATCGTACCAGCGTATTGAAGCGCGGTGAAATTCATGCGATCGTACTTTCAGCTTTGCTGAGATTAAAAAATTCAGCGAAAGAGGAAGTGTCTGTTAAAATCGAGCAATTCAGCGAACGCCGCAAAGCCACGCAGCCGCCTGGTGCGAGCATGGGTTCCATGTTTAAGAACCCTGAAGGTGATCATGCAGGTCGTCTAATTGAAGCTGCTGGCTTGAAAGGTGTACGTATCGGCAACGCTGAGATCAGCACCTTGCATGGAAATTTTTTCATTAATCACGGCGAGACCCGGGCGAAGGATATTCTCGCCTTGATTCGTTTGACGCAAAAAACTGTGCGCGAAAAATTCGGCGTGCAGTTGGAGTTGGAAGTTGAGCTTGTTGGAGATTGGAACGAATAACCGCGAAAGCGTTTGTTCTTGAAACGATATGAAGAAACTTCGAGTGGCAGTGTTATTTGGTGGTCGTTCCGGTGAACATGATGTTTCACTCATGTCTGCGCGCTCCGTGCTCAATGCTCTGGATGCGGAACGCTACGAAGTGATCCAGATCGGCATCACGTTGGACGGTGATTGGTTCACCGGGCCAAATGCGTTGGATGCATTTGAAAATGGAAGCGTGGATGGGCTGGACCGTGTTGTACCGCCGTGGGAGCCATCCTATCAATCTTTGTATGTCATCCGTTCGACAAAGCTTGGCGAGAAACTTGAAACACTCTCCGGGGTGGATGTGTTCTTCCCCGTTTTGCATGGGCCGTTTGGTGAGGACGGCACAATTCAAGGGCTGCTTGAACTGGCAGATGTGGCCTATGTGGGGGCGGGGGTGGCTGGCTCATCGGTCGGCATGGACAAGGGTATTTTCAAGGATGTGATGCGCGCAAACGGAATCCCCATCGTTGATTCCATCCTCATTCTGCGCGACGAGCTTGAAAAGGATATGAACGCGGTCATCGCCAAAGTTGAGCAGATGGGCGCTTATCCGTTCTTTGCAAAACCCGCCAACCTCGGGTCTTCGGTTGGAATTAGCAAATGCAATTCACGTTCCGACCTGGGCGAAGGTTTGATGGAAGCCGCACGATATGACCGCCGCATCATTGTTGAACGCGGAGTTGGGAATGTGCGTGAAATTGAAGTCAGCGTTTTGGGCAATGAATACCCGCAGACCTCCGTATGCGGAGAAGTGCAGCCCAGCCGTGAGTTCTACTCCTATGAATCCAAATATATTGACGGCACCTCTGGCCTCATCATCCCTGCGATTTTGCCAGCCGATGTGAGTGACCAGATCCGTGATTATGCCGCCCGTGCCTACAAGGCTATTGATTGTGCTGGCATGGCACGTGCCGATTTCTTTTTTGATAACGATATGAAAAAGATCTACCTGAATGAATTGAACACCCTGCCGGGCTTTACCTCCATCAGCATGTATCCGAAGTTGTGGCAGGCAAGCGGTTTGAACTATCCGCAGCTTGTGGACCGCCTGATCGAACTTGCCTTCGAGCGCAAGGCCCAGCGTGATCACACCGAGCGACGGAGGACAGCATGAGCGAACGTCAACGCCCCACCCGTGCTGAACTTGCCCGTCAGCGCCGAAATCAACGCGCCAGAAAAGAACTGGAGTTGACCACCAAGCGCGCCCTGAAGCCGATGCAATCAGTGACCTCTCGTGTGCCTGAGATTGTGGTTGCTCCCAAATTGACTCGTCAGTCCGCGCCGCGCCGCCGCTTTAACATTGCACTGGGTCTGCCGGAAATTCACCTGCACAAACCCCAGTTCCACATGCCGCGCATTCGCCCCAGTTGGCGGCTGACATCTTTTGTTCTCGTTGTTTTGCTGGGTGTGGTCATTTACCTTTCGTTGACCCTGCCGTATTTCCACGTGCCAAACATCACCCTGTTGGGTGGGGGGCGCCTGAGCCGCGAAGAGATCGAAGCAGTGCTTGCTGTGAACGGCCAGTCCATTTTCACAGTTCAACCTGATGAATTGGAAGTTCGTCTGCGCATGAATTACCCGGAACTTTCGTCGGTGGATATCCATGCTTATTTGCCGAACCATGTTTACGTTACAGTAGTGGAGCGCGAGCCTGTCATCCTTTGGCAGCAGGGCGGTGGATTTACATGGATCGATGCGTCTGGCGTTGCTTTTCGTCCGCGCGGCATGGTTGCGACTCTCGTTCCGGTGAACGGTCTTTCCACGCCGCCAGCTGGTCAGCCTGCCACGGAAGATCCGCTCAGCCCGATGCCATACGTTTCGAAAGAACTCGTGGATTCCATCCTCATCCTTGCCCCCAATGTGCCTGCCGGTGCAACGATGTTTTATGATGCCGCCAACGGCCTTGGCTGGGAGGATGAACGCGGTTGGAAGGCCTATTTTGGAATCAGTGCCCATGACATGCCATTGAAGATTCGGGTGTATCAATCCCTGGTCGCATCTTTGACAAGCCGCGGCACCGTTCCCGTATTTATCAGCGTTGTGTATCCTGATGCGCCGTTTTATCGCATGGCTGATCTCGAACTGGATGCCACCGATGCAGCATCGGAAGATGCAATTATTGTGGAAGATGGACAACAGTAAAGATGGATGAAATCGTAGTTGGCGTGGATGTTGGCACAACCAAAATTTGCACCCTTGTCGGGCGGGTGGAGGATGCAAAGACCATTCGGATTCTTGGCGTAGGGATCGAACCCTCGGACGGAATCCGCAAAGGGATCATTGTTGACCTCAGTGCCGCATCGCAAGCCATTAAACGTTCGGTTGAAAAAGCTGAGAACACTTCCGGTTTGGAGATCACCACTGCCCTGGTCAGCCTGGCAGGTGCGCATGTTTCTTCCGTGAACAGCCGCGGCGCTTCTGGAATCCCCGGTGGCATTATCGATGCAATGGATATTGCCCGTGCGCTCGAGCAGGCTCAAGCGGTGGCCATTCCGCATGACCGCGAAATCGTTCATGTCATTCAGCGCGGCATCACAGTGGATGGGCAGGAGGGGATCCGCACCCCGATTGGGATGCATGGTTACAAGCTGGAAGTTGAAACGCACATCATCACCGCAGCGGCAGCCACGGTGGATAACCTTCGTCAATGTGTCGGCGCGGCTGGTGTTGAGATTCAGCAATTTGTTTTAAATCCGCTGGCATCTGCTGAAGTGGTGTTGACGGAACAGGAACGCCAGATGGGCGTTGCGGTTTGTGATATCGGCGGCGGTACAACCGACTTGGCCATTTATGTGAATGGCGATGTCTGGCATACCATGGTGTTGGCCGTCGGTGGAAATCATGTGACACAGGATATTGCACATGGTTTGCGCCTGCCCATGGCCCAGGCCGAAGAAGTGAAAAAGCAACAGGGATATGCCATCCGCTCTGATATTGCCAGCGATGAATATTTCTCCATTCGCCCCTTTGGCGAGGATAACGATGTGAAGATCAACCGTCAGGATCTCGCTCATATCATCGAAGCCCGCATCGAAGAGACCTTCCGCCTGATTCTGCAGGAAGTGAAACGCTCCGGCTACGATGGTTTGCTCCCCGCTGGCATGGTGTTGACTGGTGGTACCTCTGCATTGCCAGGTATCAAGCAAATTGCCAGTGAAGTGCTGGGCATGCCGGTGCGTACGGCTCAGCCGGAAAACCTTGTTGGTCTGGTTGATAAACTTGGTTCGCCTGCATACTCTACAAGCGTTGGCTTGCTGCGTTGGGCCACAACCATGCGCGATCATGATGTGATCGTTACAAGCGGCAACAAGAACCGCCGCAGATCGAGAGGAGAAAGTTCAATGAATTTGGATTCGATCAAGAATTGGATGAAGCGGCTGTTACCCTAGTTTTGTTAACTTTCTTCCAAAAACATGGAAAGAAAGTTTAATGAGAAGATTCACAAAGATTGTTTAAACCCTTTTAAAAATCGTCATTCTCGTTTAAGATTGGCATATCCTTGCCAGGAGGAACACATGGACACGAACAAAAGAAATCCAAATACCGAAGCCTTCGCCCGCATCAAAGTGATCGGCGTTGGTGGTGCTGGTCAGAATGCAGTCAACCGCATGATGGAAGAGGGAATTCAGGGCGTTGAATTCATCTCTGCCAATACCGATGCGCAGGCGTTGACGCTTTCACGCGCGCCCATCCGTGTGCGCCTCGGCGACAAACTCACACGCGGGCTTGGCGCAGGCGGCGATCCTGAGATCGGCCGCAAAGCCGCTGAAGAATCCTCTGATGAACTCTACAATGTTCTCAAAGGCGCAGACATGGTCTTCGTCACCGCAGGTATGGGTGGTGGTACGGGTACAGGTGCTGCTCCCGTTGTTGCGCAGGTCGCCAAGGAATGTGGCGCATTGACCATCGGTGTTGTCACCCGTCCTTTCACCTTTGAAGGCGGCAAGCGCACACAGTCCGCTGAATCTGGCGTTGCGAAGATGAAGGAACACGCCCACACCCTCATCTCGATCCCCAATGACCGTCTGCTTCAACTGGCCGACAAGAAATCATCCCTGCAGGATGCCTTCCGCATGGCCGATGAAGTTCTGCATCAGGGTATTCAAGGCATTTCCGAACTCATCACGATCCCTGGTTTGATCAACCTCGATTTTGCCGATGTCAAAGCCATTATGTCTGAAGGCGGCGCTGCCCTTATGGCTGTTGGTCGCGGTTCTGGTGATGAACGCGCCAAGATCGCTGCGGAGCAGGCCATTTCCAGTCAATTGCTCGATATCACCATTGACGGCGCACGCGGCGTCCTCTTCAATGTGACTGGCGGCTCGAACATGACCCTCTTCGAGGTCAATCAGGCTGCAGCCATTATCCGCGAAACCGCACACCCCGATGTCAATATGATCTTCGGTGCGGTCATTGATCCTGAAATGGGTGACGAGATCCGCTGTACGGTCATCGCGACCGGATTTGAACGCACCAGCGTTCCGCGCCGCGCTTTGGAACGCCCTGCTGCCCGCACTGAGAAACCGACCGCGGCTTCAGCCAGTGCATTGTTCGCCCGCTCAAGCGAATCGGTCAGCGTCAGCGCCGATTACAAGACCCCTGGCGAATCCAAGCCTGCGTCTCAACCTTCCATCAGCAACGATGATCTGGATATCCCAACCTTCTTGAGAAATCGAAGATAAACGATGAAAGCAAAGCCCTAAAGGTTTTCAAAACCTTTAGGGCTTTTTTGTTTTAGGGAACAAACATGCTGAAGTATCACATTACAAATCGTCGCGTGTTACCCCTTCAAACTGTAAAATGAAATCTGAGCCGTAGGCTTTGCTTGGGGTCTGAAAGCCAGGTTTGAAATCTTCAGAAGCGATGCGTTTCATGATTTCCACGGCTGTTAATGCGGTCAAATAGTAGGCTTCGGGGGTGCGCAGCTTTGCACGGACTGTCTGTTTTCCATTCGTTGCTTCGGCGATCATCAAGCTGAAGCCATTCTCGTTTTGCTGGCGTGATGGACCTGTTTTGAGAAAAACCCCGATCAGCCATTTGATGAAATCTTTTGCAGCGCGGTTGTAAAGCAAAAATCCAAGATGGCGGGTGAGGCGCATCCCATTGACCATTGCAGCGGGGAAGCCCATGTATGCTGTCACGTTTGGAATGCCTGTACTGTGATAAGCCGTACTTACATCCCCCCAGCCAACTGAAACCACGCGCGAAGGACCGCGCCCAAAGTCCACCTGCTTGCTATCCCAAACATTCGGCACAGACACGATCTCTCCATTGCGGCGGATGCGTCCCTGCCGCTGCATATTCTCGATACCCGAGCGGGCCGTACCGCGTGAGACCCCGCTGCCGATGCTTTTGATGTAAATCTCAAGGTGGGTTGGGTTTGCAAGTTTTTTTGCAACATGTGCAATCAAACAATCTGAAGGAACCACATCGAAGCCGCCGCCAGGCAGCAGCATGATGCCAACTCGTTTTGCCTCTTCATCCATTGCAGCCAATGCTTCAAACCCTTCAATCTCGCCGCTGATATCCACATAATGTCGCCTGGTGCGGATACATGCCTCCACCATCTGGCGGTATGTCAAGACGAACGGCCCCGCGCAGTGAAGTACGGCATTTACTTCCAATAAAGCTGCGTCGAGCGCAGCAGAATGATCCATTGAAAATGCGCGATATTCCAACCCGAACTTTTCAGCCTGTGTGCGCAATAGATTTTCATCGCGCCCCGCAAGTAATGGCTTCATCCCCGCTTTGACTGCCTGTTCAACGATCAAACTGCCTGTATACCCGTAAGACCCATAGATTAGGAAATTTTTCATGATCTTTCCGTCCATGACGGGTTGGCATATTTTTCCTGGATTAATTCCTCTGCTCTTTCAGATTCGGATGCAGACAATTCTCCACGCTGAAAGTGGATTCCCAACTGCGATTCAAATCCTTTAACAAAGGCCTGGGCTGCTGTTTCCCAATCAGGATTCACCCCCAAAGTGGATTCAACGGTCGTTGCCCGTGCCAGCAAACGTTGGGCTGCACTTGCCCGCGCAGTTTCATCCCTGAAGACCAGAGCCTGACAAATGCGCGTCAGGTCTCCCGTAAGTGGGAGCGAGCCATGTTGAAGTACGCCTTCCTTTTTGCGGGCCTGCGCTGAGCCGATGAGTTTTTTTCCTTCCACAGTGATCTCATATGTGGATGGCACTTCAAAGCAGACGGGGTTAAGGTTTAAGGTTGCAGGTTCAGAGATATGTTCCTTGATTTCAACAGGCAGCCCCAACTCACGAATGGCGAATAACAAAGCCTGCGCGAGACGGTTATACGATTCCAGAACGCCGCCTGCCAGCACGGGTTCATCTGCACCGCCTGTGACCGAGTAGGTCAACTCATCGGTGTGTAAAATGGCACGCCCCCCCGTCACACGGCGGACAACTTCCCAACCGTTTGCCCGCAATCTTTCCACATCCACATCTGCAAAGGATTGTGCGTGGCCCAAAGACAGGCAGGGTGGATTCCATGAATATAACCGCAGGGTAGGCAGCGATTCTCCGCGGTGAATGTGTTCAAGGATGGATTCGTCCACGGCCATATTCCATGCACCGCTGGATGGGGGAGTGTAAAGGAGACGCCAGTTCATTTTGGTTTAAAGGTTGGAAAGTTCGAAAGTTGGAGAGGGTGAACCTGTAAACATTTAAACCTGCAAACTTTCCCACCCTTGCAGGATTTGATCTTCAAGTTCAGGTGAAATATCTTCCAACGGCGGGCGGACCGTCCACCGTGGCAGGGAGTGTAGTTTGTGCAGTAATGCTTTCAAAGTGGGCGGAAACGGAGTGTACTTTTCGAGGGCGTGTCTTTGTTTTGCAACCCGCACCTGAATTTCAGATGGATCCCCACCTTCATTGTACAGGTCCCAGATATCGCGCAGATCGCTGCCAATGAGGTTTGCCATTGCGGTGATGGCCCCTTGGGCATGATTCTTCAATGCATGGTGGAAGTGCGAATCCGTGCCATTGAGTACGAGCAAGTCTCTGCCGAAGCGTTGACCCACTGCCGCCGAAAAAGCCTCATCATGCGAGGAGTCTTTAATGCCCGCAAATTGATTTGGGAACGCATCTTTCAAACGGGCGATCAGATCAAGTGAGAAACCAATGCCCGCGGCGCTGGGGATGTGATAACCAAGTAGATATTTATGGGCTGGCACGGCTTTGGTGATCAACTCACTGAACCATTTGAACAGACCTTCGTCTGCTGCTTTGCGGAAATAATATGGCGGCAACACCACCACACCGTCATAACCGAGATCGAAGGTCAGTTTGGTCAATTCGATCGTTTCGGAAAGGCTTGGTGTTCCTGTGCCTGCCAGCAATTTGAACCCAGGCAGCTGTTGGCGGTACACACGAACGGAACGCAGCAGAACCTCACGCTCCTTTGGAGAGAAGGATGGGCCTTCGCCTGTGGTGCCGAAGAGCAGTGCGCCGTGGCATCCGCTGGCGGCGAGATGACGCAAAAGAGCAGGAACAGCTTCAAGGTCGAAGTTTGAATCGAGCTTGCTTCCTTTGGCAGGGCTATCGAGTAGGGGAGTCACTGCTGCAGCGTAGACTCCTGCAAGTGGATGTAGATCGGTCATGGTTATTTCTTTTTCTTCTTTCTGATGAATCTTTGTGCGGCTTCATGTGGCGGTTGTAACGGCTGGCCTTTTTCCTTCGATAAATAATGTTGATGATCCAGGGTCCACAAATACAGATCGCCTTCGGTTTTATCGGGGAAGTTCTTCAGGATGTCGCTTTTTCGCACCACGTCAATGATGGGCATGTAGACTGTATCGTACCAGTGTGCCACGGCTTCCTCCTCCGTGACATCCCGTTTCAAGTCCAGCCCCATAAAATAGTGATGAACGGCGATGTGTTCGAGCATGCGTTCAAAGCCATCGGGAATGGTTAGTTTGATGTTCGCTTCAGGGCGGATATGGTCAAGCGAGGACCGTTCCAGAAAATGCACTTTGGTGCCGAGAATTTCAAGGTCTTCGGGCTGGATGTTTGGTGTGAGGTTTACACGGGTGGCACATTCACGGATCTCGGCTTCAATGAATTCCTGTCCCTGCTCACGCGCCACTGAAACGCGGTGATGACCATCAACGACGAAATACACTTCGCCCACTTTGTACAACACGACAGGCGGGAGATTCACATCCTGATAAAAGGCACGGTCGACTTTTTGCCAGCGGCTGGCAAGCTGGTCTTCACGCGGAAGAAAAGCGCGGTCAAATTCGTGATAGCGATTCAAACTACCCGCGATCTGCTCCACGCGAATGGTTTTGACTCCCCGATAAATAGGGCCGCCGATATGCAGCTTTTCCTTGACATCATCGTAGGAAAGCAGGGTAGTGGGGCGCTGGCCTTTTAGAACGGCGATCGCCTGATTGATAAAGGATTTGAAGCGCGCTCTGCTGAAATCAGCACGCACTCTTGAGGTTAATTCGTCAGACATGACTAGTGGCTCACTTCTATGGTTTTATATGGATAAACATTAATGACTTTGGTCAGGCCGATGTTGGTTTCTACGTTCTCCAGGTTGCGGCGGTACAGGTGGGTGTGGCCGTGAAAATGGTATCGCGGCTTTGTGATGCGGAGCAGCCAGTTGAGGGTTTTCAGGCCCTGATGGGCGGGGTCTGAGTCATCGTGGATACCAAACGGGGGCGAATGGCTGATAAGGATATCCAGCGGGCGGCCATATTGGATGCGGTATGCCAGCAGGCGGGGGAGCATGCTGAAGGCTCGATAGTAGGCCTCTTGCTGGCTGTATTGGTTGACGCCATCCGGGCGGTATCGAATGCTTCCGCCGAAGCCGCCGATCAGGAATTTTTTGTGGCGCACCGTTTTCAGGTCAAGATTGACGCCGCCTTCCGGTCGCACAGATTCCTGTCGTGGGTTGTGTTGCGGGTCGTGATTCCCCGGTACGTAAAAAAGGGGAACATTTAGCATTGTGACCAGATATTCAAGGTATTCGAATGGCATATCTCCGCAGCCAAGGATCAGTTCAACATCCTGAAAATGGCCGCTGGCTGAAAGTGTGTAGAGCCGTTCGATGGCCTGGTCGCTCACTGCGAGAATCTTCATAGCCTTTCCATTTTGCCGTAGAACGTAAATCCTCGCAAGCCAGTTTACCGACGAAATTGCAATTTCCAGCATTTGCAATTCCATTAACTGCACACTATAATCGAAGAACCAGTACGAAACGCTCAGGAGTCCTCTCTGGAAACCAGAAACATCACTTCCCCAATAGGGTCAGATTCAGGCGATAGCCATTCCGCCTCCCGCCAGCAAATACAATCTGGTATTACACTCGTGGATCGCTACAACATCCAGGATGTGATCGGCGTGGGAGGCATGGGGTCGGTTTATCGTGCCCGCGATCTGCACTTTCCAAACGTGGTCAAATTGGTGGCCGTGAAGGAAATGATCAACAGCGCGCCAGACCCGCTTGTGCGTCAGACGATCGTGCAAAACTTTGAGCGTGAGGCAAATTTGCTTGCCACGCTCAATCACCCTGCCATTCCGCGTATTTATGATTATTTTTCACTGGATGACCGCTCTTACCTTGTGCTGGAGTTCATCCACGGCAAGGACCTTGAAGCGGTCATCGGTGATTCGAACGGTTTCTTACCTGAAGACCAGATCATCAGCTGGGCCATTCAACTCTGTGACGTGCTGGCGTACATTCATGGTCACAAACCAGACCCCATCATCTTCCGTGATATGAAGCCTTCCAATGTGATGATCAATCACAATGGAGATGTGGTGTTGGTGGATTTTGGCATCGCGAAAACGTTTCAGTCCGGGCAAAAAGGCACCATGATCGGTACGGAAGGCTACTCTCCACCGGAACAGTATCGTGGTGAAGCCACCCCATTGGCTGATATTTATTCCCTCGGCGCGACCCTGCATCATGCCATTACACGTCGTGATCCGCGCCTTGAACCGCCTTTTTCATTTGCCGAGCGTCCCATCCGCCGCATAAACCCCAATGTTTCGCTGGAGTTTGAAGCGGTGGTAAACACGGCTTTGCAATACAACCCTGGTGATCGTTTTTCCAGCACTGCAGCGATGAAGGATGCCCTTCTAAACGTTGCGCGCAAGACGGGTACTCTCGAAAAAGTGGCAGCTGCTTTGCCGGTATCCAGCGGTGGTGTCAAACCGCTGTGGACCTTCAAATGTGAAGATGAGATTCGCGGCACCCCGGCCCTGCATCAGGGCATGTTGTTCATCGGGTGCTATGATAACAACCTGTACGCCTTGAATGCGGCTGATGGTCAGTTTCAGTGGAAGTACGCCACTGAAGGCGGCATTGTTTCGCGCCCAACAGTATTTGACAATAATGTCATTTTTGGCTCGGAAGATCATCGCCTGCATGTTGTCAGTATTCGCAGCGGCAAGGTGGTGTGGACGTATTACACCGAAGGAGAGATCTACTCTTCGCCGCGTATCGCCGATGGCCATATTTTCTTCGGCTCCGATGACCAGGACCTGCATGCGGTCAATATCACCAGTGGCCGCGCCAAATGGAAATTTGCCACAGACTCTCCCATTCATTCCACGCCGTTGGTTGCAAATGAAATGATATTTTTTGGCAACGAGTCTGGCGGATTTTATTCCGTCGATTTCCGCGGTGAGCAGAAATGGCGTTTTCAATCCAAACGAGCCGTCACCTCTTCGCCGGTTATCAAGGGGCAGGCGATTTATTTTGCATCTGTAGACGGCACTTTGTACGCGCTGGATTCGAAAAACGGCTGGCCGATCTGGAAGTTCCGCATGGGGAAGGGTTCCATTTCCTCCCCGGCCATTGCAGATGATTTTATTTTCGTCGGCGCTGCAGATGGATTTCTCTATTGCGTTGATACGCGGAATGCCAAGGAAGTCTGGCGTTTCCGTACGGAAAATCAGGTCAGCGGTTCTCCCGTAATTTACAAGGATTCGCTTTATTGCGGCTCTGTTGATGGCAGTTTGTACTGCCTGGAATATCGTACTGGTCGATTGCGTTGGAAGTTTGAAACAGCCGCCGCCATTACCGGTTCGCCCATTGTGTTCGATGATATTGTTTATTTTGGTTCTACAGACCATCAAGTTTATGCATTGTTCGCTTAAAAGGAGTCTCTCGTGGCTGATTTTTTCCGAAAACTATTTGGTACAAAACCGACTGAGGAACCTGCCAAACCAAAGCAGGTTGATATGGCCACAACTGCGCCGCTTTCCGACCAGCAGATCAACTCCATTATTGCGAATCAATATGTGAGGTATGAAACGAAACAGGTCATTGCCAGTGTGGGCCAGTCGGTTGGAAAACAGCGTGAACATAACGAAGATAGTCTGTTGGCCATCACATCCACCATTGCCGGTAGCACAGAAAGCATCCCTTTTGGGTTGTATATCGTTGCCGATGGCATGGGCGGGCACCAGTTTGGTGAAGTAGCCAGCAATGCTGCCGTACGCATCATGGGCGGCAACATCACTAAAAAATTCCATTCCTACCTTTACAATTTGCCTACTCAGGCTCTTCAGGAATCCCTGCAAGAGGTGATGGAATCGTCTGTGATGGAAGCCCATCAATACGTTCAGCGTGAAGCGCCGGGCAGCGGCACCACAGTTACTGCTGCATTGGTCCTCGGTCAACAGGTGACCATTGCTCATGTGGGTGATAGTCGTGCCTATTCCATTTACCCCGATGGAAGGATCGAACCGATCACTCGTGACCATTCACTGGTCAAGCGACTGGAAGAACTCGGACACCTCAGCAAAGATGAAGCCGCTAATTTCCCGCATCGCAACGTTTTGATCCGTGCGCTCGGGCAGGGCGAATCACTCGAAGCCGATGTATTCACCGTCCCCTTCCCGCAGGCAGGTTATTTGATGCTGTGCAGCGATGGTTTGTGGGGTGTCATCAGTGAAAAAGATATCTATCGCTCGATTGCAGAAGCTCCCAATCTCCACCGTGCCTGCCAAAACATGGTGGAAGCGGCAAATCTGGCGGGCGGCCCCGATAATATTACAGTGATCCTCGTTCAAATGGTTGGATAATCATGGCGTCCAGCAAATCGGACCATTACGCCACTCTGGGTGTTTTTCGCGATGCCTCACCTGAGGAAATCAAACGTGCATATTTTGAAGCTGCACAGCGATTGCACCCGGATAAGAACGTAGCGGCCGGTGAGACCGAACTTTTTCTTGAAATTCAGCAGGCATACGAAGTTCTCTCCAACCCCAAAAGAAAAAATTTATACGACGCCACACTCCCCCCGGAGATAAACGTCAACACCATCGTAAAACACGATGTGACATTTAGCCGCCCAAACCTTGTCAAAATAGGTGAGCCGCAGCTGCTTTATGCCTTGCTGGAGATCAGTCCGCGCGAGGATAAGGAAAGCCTGCCCGCTCCACCGCTGAACATCTGCCTTGTGCTTGACCGCTCCACATCCATGCAAGGCGACAAAATGGATATGGTCAAGGCAACAGCCGTTCAGTTGCTGCGCAGCCTGCGCCCTGAAGATGTCTTTAGTGTGGTCGCTTTCAGTGACCGTGCCGAAGTGATCGTCCCTGCTGCGTTTAATGTTGACAAGAAGAAACAGGAAGCCCGCATTCAAATGATGCAGCCATCGGGCGCAACTGAGATCTTCAACGGCCTGAAGGCTGGTTTGCAGGAAGTACGCCGCACCATTGATCCCTCCCGTGTCAACCACATTATCCTTTTGACCGATGGGCAAACCTACGGTGACGAGCAGGAATGCCTGAAACTGGCTGAGGAAGCCGCAGCCCAGAACATTGGCATCACAGGCATGGGCATTGGTCACGAATGGAACGATATTTTCCTTGATGCCCTTGCCAGTAAAACAGGCGGTTCATCTGCATATATCTCGAAGCCCAAGGATATTCAGCAGTTACTGGTTGATAAATTCAATGCCCTCATCAGCACATATGCTGATGAAGTAATTTTAGATTTCAAACCACGTGACGATATCAAAATCAAATACGCATTTCGGTTACAGCCTGAAGGTGGTTCAATTGCCATTGAAACCCCCATGCGGCTGGGTCCGATCCTGCGGGATGCCCCGCTCCATGTGTTGATCGAGTTTATTGTGGAGCCTTCGGCGCTGGATGAAGAAGTTGTCACTGTCTTAAATGGTATGTTGAAGGTTTCCATTACCGCCCGTGCGGCCCCGGTGCCGCCCATTCGTATCAACCTCAAGCGAGATGTTCACTCCAACCCTTCAGCCGAGCCGCCTCCCACTCGTATCTTGAGCGCGCTTTCGCGCCTGACCATGTACCGAATGCAGGAACGGGCACGTACCGCTGCTGATGCAGGTCAATATGATGAAGCAGCCCGTCATTTGCATAATCTGGCAACTCACCTCCTCTCAAAAGGTGAAAACTCTCTTGCCAAAACCGCCTTGTTTGAAGCCGAAAACCTTGAAAAAATGCATGCGTGGAGTGCCAGTGGTACCAAGGATATTAAATACCACACCCGTGCATTGCTCATGGGCGGTTCAAAGGAGAAAGTAAAATGATCATTTGTTCAAATTGTAAAAATACAAACCTTGATGGGGCGATGTTTTGTGCCGAATGCGGGTCGCAGTTGGTTGGCAAAGATACTCTCATTACACAGAACATCTCAACAAAGCAATTCGAAAAAGCCCGCGAAAGCAAACCCGCCAGACCCAACGATACCTATCAACCTTTCGATGGCAGTGATGCCTGGGGCAGCCTGCACCTGCTTGATACCGGGCAGGTCCTGCCGCTTTCCAATAAGAACGAATTCACCATGGGGCGTATCAGCGAAGGGCAGCCCATCATGCCTGATATTGACCTTTCTCCCTATCAGGCGTATGCCGCAGGTGTATCCCGTCTTCATGCAGTGATTAAGCGCGAGGCAGGGACCGGTCGCATCATTTTCATTGACCTCGGTTCCGCCAATGGTACTTATATCAATGGGAAGCGCCTCACCCCGAACGTTGAACAGGTTCTTGTACATGGCGATATTGTGGCCCTTGGAAAGTTGAAATTACAAATACTTGTAAAAAGCGGATAGAGTAGGAAAGTGAGAAGATCATGTCTTATACAGTCATCCTTCATATTTCAGGTGAAACCTCGGTGGCGGGAGAGATCGAAGAACTCCCCAAGCCTACTGATACCATCATCATGGTTATGAATCCACGCCAGAAAGATGGCAAGGACCTTCACTATATCGACAACAACGTTACAAAGGTCATTTGGCCACTCTCCAAACTGAGTTTTATCGAGATTCTCGAAGGCACCGGGGAAGAGAAGATTATCAGCTTCGTGAGGGAATAAGGAAACCATGTCTGATTCATTGGAACGCCGTCGTATTCTTGTTGTGGATGATGAAGAGCGCATGGTGCGCTTCATCCGCATGAACCTTGAGCATGATGGTTTTCAGGTCAGTGAAGCCTTTAACGGCAAACAGGCCATTCAAAAACTGCGCGATGTAACGCCAGATCTCATCCTGCTCGATGTGATGATGCCCGATCTGGATGGTTTTGAAGTGCTTGAAACCATCCGCGAGATCACCACTGTGCCCGTTATCATGCTCACAGCCAAAGGGGAGGAGGATGACCGTGTGCGCGGTCTCGAAGGCGGTGCTGATGATTATGTCACCAAGCCATTCAGCCCGCGTGAATTGGTCAGCCGTGTCAAAGCCGTGCTACGCCGCACCGAAGGTGCAACGGGTTCCATGCATGGTCTGCTCGAAATTGACAAACGCCTCAAAATTGACTTTGACCGCCGCGAAATCTGGCTCGAAGGCAAGCTAGTCAAACTGCGCCCCACCGAATACCGCCTGCTTTTTCACCTCGTTCAAAATGCGGGTTGGGTCGTTTCACACGATCAACTGCTCCAGAAAGTTTGGGGCTACGAATACCGCGATGAGCCGCATTACGTCCGCCTGTATATTAACTATCTGCGCCAGAAACTTGAGAAAGACCCCGCCGACCCAAAGTACATCCTCACCGAGCGCGGCGTGGGATACCGCTTTGTAGATTACAAGCGCAGCAAAGAGTAAACCATGTCCGATCAGAAGCCTGATAATAAGCTGGTCACTGCCGCCAAAATGATCGCCATTTGCGTCACCTGTTTTGGCACTATTTATGGCCTCGTTTCACTGGTCACATTTCTAACCGCATAAGATTTCTAACAAAATGAATACAAAACGCCTGCGTTTTTTTAACGCAGGCGTTTTAAATTAAGGGCGTAAGTTCAAACCAAACAACCCTAAAAGGAGGTACCTATGTCCAATTTAATTCGTTGGGAACCCGCTCGTGAAATGATGACTCTGCGCGAGGCCATGGATCGCCTCTTCGATGATGCGTTCACACGGCCGCTCAGCATCGCTGGCAATGGCTGGGCCGTGCCTGCGGTGGATATGTATCAGACCGATAACGAAGTCGTGGTCAAAGCCGCCCTGCCGGGCATGAAAGCTGACGACGTGCAGCTCAATGTCACCGGCGAGGTGCTCACCATCAAAGGTGAGATCAAACAGAAGGATGAATTGAAAGAGAAAGCCTATCATCTGCGTGAACAGCGCTGGGGCTCGTTCGAACGCTCGGTCATCCTCCCCACTGATGTTGTCGCCGACAAGGCCAAAGCCGATTTCGAGAACGGCATCCTCACCATCACACTTCCCAAGGCAGAAGAAGCCAAACCCAAGAGCATTTCCATCAAGGCGAAGTAAGATCCCTGTTTCCAGTAGGGCGAGATATTATCTCGCCCTACTCTTTTATATATGGATGCAGAACAGGCGGTATGATTGGGGGAATAGGAGACTCATCCACATGACCAACTCTTTTTCACTTTTGCGCATCACCCCTGACCGTATGCTGGATACGTTTAACCAACTGGCTTTGATCGGCTCGACAGGTGACGGTGGTGTCAATCGGCCTACATTCAGCGAGGCGCACCTTGCTGCGCGCAAATGGTTCAAAGAACAGATCGAAGCCTCTGGCTTGGAATTCCGCACCGATGGCGCAGGGAATCATTCTGCATTTCTAACCTGCCAACGTTCAAACGTTCCAACGTTATTACTTGGCTCACACCTTGACTCTGTCCCCAAAGGCGGACGATTCGACGGCGCACTCGGCGTGATGGCGGCACTCGAAGTGTTGAGAACTGTCAAAGAAAGCAGGATCAACCTGCGGTTAAATCTCGAAGCGATTGACTTTACAGACGAAGAAGGCACGCATTTGAGTCTGTTTGGGAGCAGTGCGATCTCCGGGCATCTTCATCCAGAAGATTTGAAAAACCCATACAGCGGACGTGAAAATTTCACCGCTGGGCTGGCGCGTGCAGGTTTAACTGAAGCAAGTTTATTTCAGGCAAAGCGCGCGAAGGAATCTTTGGCGGGTTATTTGGAATTGCATATCGAACAGGGCAAGCGCCTTGAGCGTGCGAAGATTGATATCGGCATTGTTTCGGCGATCGTGGGCTATGGATCGTATCGCATGAGCTACATTGGCCGCGCCGACCATGCAGGCTCGACGACGATGGAAGATCGGTTGGATGCGGGGCAGGGCGTTGCCGCGTTTATTTTGGCGGTGCGCGAAACCGTGATGCGCGATTTTCCGAATTGCGTTGCGAATGTGGGCAAGATCGAGTTTG
>DAOQID010000011.1:0-49793 GCA_035339375.1 Anaerolineales bacterium
TTGTCCCTGGCTCATGGGTGTTGACCTGGAGTCCATAGAAAAACAAACCTCGCCAGTATTATTCGGCGAGGTTTGTTTTTTTGATTTTCTTTTTTTAATCCAAATGTCCTTCGAGGCACACTACACCTTCGGGGCCGACCTGTGCATCGTGGACCGTACCCGCTGGCAGGTCGAGGCGATCGCCTGTGTGCAGGGTGATCTGCTTTTTGAGCAGGGGCAATCCAAAGGTAATGCTGCCCCGTACCACATAGATCACCTTGTCGAAACCATGTTTGTGTGCCGAGTAAACATCATGCGGGCCGTTTGACCATGAGTAGGGATTCAATCCCTGCCCTGCCATGATCGCAAATAACAATTCCTCGGTTGGCGGGCTGGCTGATTCCCACGGGGTGACGCGAAACGAATTTATTGTCATCCTGTTTTTTCCATCAATTCAATGCGATTTCCGAACGGGTCGAAGACATGCGCCCGCTGATAACCTTCCAGCGGTGGTTGGGTTGTATCTGTTTCAAATTTTGCCCGCTGTATTTTTGCGAGCAACTCATCGAGACCTCTCACAATGAAAGCAGGGTGCGCCTTGCGCGCGGGATGGAAATCTGATTCGACGCCGAGATGTAACTTGACAGAACCCGCCTCGAGCCAGAGTCCGCCGCGCTGTGTCAATTCTGACGGTTTTGGAACTTCACGAAATCCAAGCAGTCCGATGAAGAAAGACCGCGCTTCACGCTCCGCGTCGCCGCCAGCTGGTATTGCGATTTGGACATGGTCAACCCCGAGAATGCTCATTTTATTCCGTCGGATATCCAGCATCGATCCAGGCGGATAATCCACCAAGGATCGGGGTCACTTTGACAAAACCGTTGTGCAACATGAGGAACGCCGCACGGGCGCTCGTGTGTTCGTTTTGTCAGGTGCAGTAGGTGATGATCCATTTGTTTTTATCGAGGGAAACGTTGGCAATATCGCCTTCAAAATTTCCCAATGGCACCAAAACGGCGCCCGCAATGTGAGCCTCTGCGTAGGCTTCCGGTCCGCGTACATCCACAATGATGGCTTCGCCTCTATCGAGGGCAGCCTTGGCCTCTTCAGCGGTTACACGCGGAACAGCCGCTTCTGATTCGGGCAATCTGCTGTTGGCTGGCAGCGGAGCCAGGGTAAAGATCGGGGACTGTGTTGAAATGGGGGCATCGGGTTCATTTTGCGGCAGAATGGCATTGCATGCCAGTACTGTCAACAAAGCAACCGAAAGACCGATAAAAATGTTCCTTTGTCTTGTCATTTACCTACCTCCAAAGTTTATTTAAAGTGCGCCGCATCAGACGGATCAACTCTCACGAATCTGATGCGACGCACCCTGCCTGATACGATTACAACTCGCAGAAACGGTCAACGCGTTTGCCAATGATGGCAAGGCTGTCATCCCAGAATTTGCGGGTGGTGATATCAATGCCGAAACGCTTGGCGAGTTTCGCTGCACTTTCCTCGCCTGTGGATGCAAGCAGGTTCTTGTAATCTTCCACAAAGTCCTTGCCGCGTTGTTGATAAATGGCGTACAACCCCGTAGCGAACAAGAGGCCGAAGGCATACGGGAAATTGTAAAAGGAAAGCCCGGAAGAATAGTAATGCGGCTTCCAGGTCCACATGAATTTTTGCAAGTATTTCTCGTCAATGCCGTCACCATAGGTGGCTTTTTGGGCACGTTCCATGATGTCATTGAAATCGTCGGCGGAGAGTTCCGATTTTTCGCGGCGTTCGAACACTTCCTTTTCGAAGAGGAAGCGCGAATAAATATCCACCACCACCTGGCTTGCGCCTTGAATCTGTGCTTCAAGCACGGCCAACTCTTCCTGTGGGTCTTTGGTTGTGGAGAGTACGGCCTCGGTGACGATCGTTTCGCACATGGTTGAGGCGGTTTCGGCCAGGGTCATGGGCGTGAGTTGCTGCAGCACCGTCTTATCTGCCTGATAGGCGCATTCGTTGTGGAAGGCATGTCCCAATTCGTGGGCCAACGTGCTGATCTGATCGAACGAACCGTCAAAATTGCAGAGGATACGGCTTTCCTTTAACGCCTGCACTTCAGTGCAGAATGCACCGCCGCGCTTGCCTTCACGTTGTTCGGCGTCGATCCAATTGTTGTCGAATGCGCGTTTGGCGAATGTGCTCAAATCGGGTGAGAATTTTTCAAAATTCTCAAGAATGAAATCGCGTGCCTCTTCGTAGGAATACACCTTGTCTGTCTTTCCGAGCGGGGCAAAGATATCCCACCAGGCGAGTTGTTCCTTTCCGATCTTCTTGGCCTTGGCTTTGAAGTACTTGCGGAACATCGGGAAGGAATCCTTCATTGCTTCGAGCATGGCTTCGAGCGTCTTGCGGTCGAGGCGGGCGGCTTCAATGGCCGAGTGGAGTGCATCCTTGCGTCCGCGGCGTTTATTCAAGACTATAACTTCGCCTTTAACTCCATTGAGACAGGCTGCCAGCGTTTCTTTTACACCTTCCCAAGCCTGATTTTCCGCTTCATACCCGCGGCGGCGGACGGATTCATCAGGGTGGGAACGCAGGTTGATTAAGGCTGGCATTGGCAGTTTTTCCACTTTGCCATTGAGTTCAAATTCCACTGACATTTGCGAAACGACCGCTCCCTGTAGTTTTCCGAAGGCATTCCCACCGCTGAGCGACATTTCTGCCGCAAGCTGCTCTTCGATCTCACTCATCAGGTATTTGCTTTGCTGTGCAGATTCCTTCAGCATGAAGGCGTGTGCCTTTGCAGAAGGATCCAACTTGATGATCTCACCCAATTTTTTTGCATTTGCCCCGACCCAGGCGGTGAACTGTGTGTACAGTTGACTCATGGGCAGGCTGGCCTGCTCCATTTCAGAAAGGGTCTTCATGGCCACCTTGTCACGCGAATTGGTGGTGACGAATGAATAAATGTAAGGGAAGATCGTGGAAGAAAGGGTTTGGATGCTGTTGATGCGGTCAATGGCTTCACCAACAAGCGGGGCTATCTCCCGTGCTTTTGTTTTTGGAGTGACTTTCCCGAGCTTGTTCTTGAAAAACTTTCCAAAAGATGCGACCTGTTTTTTGTAATCATCAACAGCGGCTTTGAATTCCTTCGACTCAAGCGAAGGATAGACATTTGTGAGGTCCCAGTGTGGGGCAGATAGGGTCATTGTTTCTCCTTGATTTACCAGATATGGCTAGTATACCAAAGCGCCATTGGAACTTTTTGACTTGCCTTTTCATCTTTGAACCTATACAATGAAATTAACACGGAGGTTCTTATGAAACAGGATCGATTTCTTACCGGCATTCTGGCAGGCATTGGGGTTTTGATACTGCTTGCGCTTGTTTTGTTCTTTGTACGGCAGGACGATACGAAAGAATACAGGGTTGATGCTTCTCCTGAAGCAACCGTCTATAACTATGTTCTCGCCATCACCAACGACGATTACCAAAAGGCTTATTCCTATCTGGCGGAAAAGGAACACAAGCCCAGCTATGAACAATTTCGGCAATCCTTTTTTAATGGCAATGTTTCCCCGGATAACGTCGGTGTGGATGTCGGAACAGCCGAGATCAGTGAAGATGATGCCCTGGTGAATCTATCCTTGGTTTACTCCCCCAACGACCCATTCTTCGGCGGTTATAGCAGTACAGACCGCGCCCAACTTATCCGCCAGAATGGTGAATGGAAATTAACTTACATGCCATACAACTTCTGGTCTTACGATTGGTATCAGGAACAATTCAAGTAGCAGATACAGGATGGAGTGAAAGATGAAAACAGTCAGAAGACTCTATTTTTACGCGGTAGCCCTAATCAGTTTTGAGGTGGTGTTGTGGGGGCTGGTCGGCTTGATCCGCTCCATCGTCAACCCGAACCTGATCACCGACAACGCACAGGCGCTGGCCACAGCCCTGTCTCTCATTTTGGTGGGCATTCCGTTTTTCCTTATCCATTGGTTGTGGGCCCAGCGGGTTTCAGCGCGCGACGAAGAGGAGAAAACTGCCACAGTCCGCGCTGTTTTTTTGTATGGTGCATTATTTGCCACACTCCTGCCTGCAGTTCAAAACCTGTTGGCACTGATCAATCGCACGTTCATTGGCGCCGCACGGATCTCCTACGAACGTGCCCTGGTCGGCGGCACCCAATCCTGGCCGGATAACCTTATTGCGATCATCCTTAACCTGTTGATGGCTGCTTATTTCTGGAGCATTCTCCGCGCCGAATGGCCCACCCTGCCCGATGTTGAAAATTTCAAAGATATCCGCCGTGTTTATCGATACTTGTGGATGCTGTACGGATTGTTGATGGTCGTTTTTGGTACACAGCAAATTTTGCAATTCATTTTGCAGATCCCAACAGATTTGATCGGGACCTCCGGACGTGAAACGTTTGTCAACGCAACGGCATTGCTGGTGGTTGGAACACCGATCTGGTTCTTTGCCTGGCGCTTCATACAAGACGCTTTGCCTGATCCTGATGAAAGCGGCTCTGTTCTGCGCCTTGTCATTCTCTACCTTCTGTCCATCGGCGGAACCATCACCGTACTGGCAGCAGGTGGAAACATCCTTTACGACCTGCTCAGCCGCCTTTTCGGTGAAAACATTTCAAACACCGACCTGCTGCAAAATATCAGCGATCCGCTTTCGTTGGTGATTCCCTTCGGCGTTTTGTGGGGCTATTTTGGCGGCCAATTAAACAGACAATTTGACGCTGAAACAAACATTCCGCGCCGCTCAGGGATGAAGCGAATCTATTTTTATATTCTTTCCATTATCGGGCTGGGAGCCACTGTAACCGGGGTACTCTCGTTGTTTGTCGTGATCGTCAATCAACTCAGCGGTAAAGATGTGGATGTCATTGCAGCGGATTCTGTTTTGAAGCAATTGGCATCGGCGATTTCTGTGATTGTTGTAGGGCTGCCGCTTTGGCTGAAAGCCTGGAATCCCATGCAGGCAGAGGCACTTGCCGACGGTGAATCTGGCGGGCATGCGCGCCGTTCCATCACTCGAAAATCATATTTGTACCTGGTTTTGTTTGCTTCCGTGCTTGGAACCATGGCCCCGGCTGGGATGATCATTTTCCTGTTAATTCAAGCAGCGCTAAAAGGCGGGGTTGAAAACGATTTTCTGAACAGTATTTTGAATGCTTTTCAGGCTTTGATCGTGTTTGCCGTGGTGTTGACGTATCATCTTTTGGCATTACGCAAGGATGGTGCGGCACAGGCTGATGTATTGGAGGAGAAGCAATCTGAATTTCGCGTGGTGGTATTTGACCATGACGGAAAATTTGGGGAGGCTCTCAAGGCGGTTTTTACAAGGCATGCTCCCAAATTACCTGTAACGGTGTTGATGGTGGGGCAGCCAATTCCTGTTGATTTGAAGGCGAATGCCGTGGTTTTATCAGGTTCTTTGGCTGTAAATTTGCCCGACCATGTTGAAGCGTGGTTTCGTTCATTCAACGGGAGCAGGCTCATCGTTAATGATGATGCGGCGGGCATTTATTGGATGAATGATTTCGGGCAGGCGGCTCTATCCGCACAGGCATTGGCAGAAGGGCAGGAGATCCGCCCGCGTTCGGCTGTGAAGTCGACACCCATATGGACGTATGTCGCTTACGTGTTCGCGGCATTGTTTGCCTGTCAGTTGATCTTTATTTTGTTGTCTTTGGGTATTTCTTTGGTGGTTGGCGGCTTTTGATCGGCGTGCTGTGTTTTTGACAATGAGTTAATGATATACTTTCAAAAAAATCCATCCGAGGCGATAACCTATGAAAGTAACTGTCCTTCAAGAAAACCTTGCACGCGGTTTGAGTACTGTCTCCCGCGCCGTTTCGCCGCGCAGCACCCTTCCTGTTTTATCCAATATTTTGATCGCAAGTGATGAAGGCCGTTTGCGGCTTTCTGCCACCAACCTTGAGTTGGGCATTACCTGTTGGATCGCCGCCCGTATTGATGAGGAAGGCTCCACTACGGTGCCTGCCCGCACTTTTGCAGATTTGGTGAATACACTACCCGGCGATCAGGTGCAGCTTAATCTGGATGTGAAAACACAGAATCTGCATGTTAAGAGCGGATCTTCCAATAACGATATCAAGTGCATTGATGCCCAGGAGTTCCCCCCATTGCCCGTGCCCGAAATGGACGGCGCTGTGCAATTGAATGTGGCGGATTTCAAGGAAATGATTCAGCAGGTTGTCTTTGCTGCATCCACTGATGAGGCCCGTCCTGTGTTAATGGGTGTGTTGATGCATGTTGAGAAGGACAAACTTACGATGGCCGCAGCAGACGGTTTCCGTCTTTCGGTGCGTAAGGCCGTGCTTTCGAACCCGGTGCCGCAGCCGTTGAATTTGATCATTCCATCACGCGCTTTGAGCGAATTGGCGCGTGTGGCTTCAGACCCTGAAGAACCCATTTATATGGTCGCTCCGAAGAATCGCGGTCAGGTGTTGTTCCGTGTAAAGGACGTGGAAGTTGTTTCGCAGTTGATTGATGGAACCTTCCCTGATTATCAGCAAATCATTCCGCGCAGCTACAAATCGCGGACATTGGTCTCCACGGCTTCATTACTCAAGGCTTGCAAGCAGGCTGAAATTTTTGCGCGTGAAGGTTCGAACGTAGCTCGTTTTGACATCAAGCAGTCGAATGGTGAAATGCAGCCCAGTGAAGTTGAGATCTCTGCCACGTCAGAAGAAACCGGTAAGAATGAGACCATTGTTGAGGCAACTGTAGACGGCGGCAGTGTGTTGATCGCGTTCAATGTCAAATTTTTGCGCGAGGCTTTAGAGGTGATCAAGACCCCGAATGTTGCATTGGAAACTTCTGCGGCGAATGCACCTGGTGTCATCAAACCAGTCGGGGACGATAATTTCCTGCATGTGATCATGCCAATGCATTTAGGATAGTGTTGATATAGTCAAAAAAAGTCCGCTGAATAAAACATTCAGCGGACTTTTTTTGACTGCTAAGTAAAAGAACAAATGTTCTAATTTGTAGGCGCTTCATTTTTTGCGGGAAAGCTGGTACGAAATCGAATGGCATAGATCAATACCCCACCACCTAGAATCAAGATCAGGAGTTCGAACAAAAACACACCTGTAATAACATTTTCTCCAGCTGTGATTTTGGGAAATACATAAACGGCTAATGCATCAATGAAAGCATGCCAGAGCAACGCGATCCAAAACCATTTCTTTTGGTTGGAAATAATGCTATACAACACAAGAATGGATAAGCCAATGTGCAAGCTTAATGCTGAGATACGTTCCATAAATCCAAACAATGGCATTGCATCAGGTTGTGCCCAGTAAGCAGCAACTTGTTGTTGAATGATGTCAAGTTGATCTGCTGGTAAATTCAAAGCAGAAAGATTGATTGGGTTGCGCATGGCAATCATTTGAATCATTGTTGAGATCGAAATGATACCAAGCAGGATCGCTTCGATGCCGCCATGTCCTAGCCCGATAACAATGCTGGTTTGCCAGGTGTCCATTGATTTGCGGATGGTTCTAAACAAAATGTAACGGGCTGTTTCTTCAAAAATACCTGCGAGCAATCCCAATACAATTGCGTTGAAAATCAGCGTTATGGATTTATCCGGCGCTGGGAGTATGCCGCTCGAAAACAAGGCGGTCAATCCATACACAACGGGTATGTGAAGCATCTGTGCCGCAATGAAAGTCAACGCGCCAGTTGTAAATAATTTGCGAAAGTCTTTGAATCCAAAGTTGAAATTTCGCGCAATTAAGAAGCCAGCAACAATGGGCAACAAAATCATGCTTATGTAACTCAGGATGGAATATGAGATGAACATTTTTCTCCATATCTGTATAGTTTTTGTTAAGTGAGTATTTGCTCGGTAGTTTCACGTGAAACAAAAAGATGCGGCTTCAGTTTAGAAGCCGCATCTTTTTGTTTAAGCCTTTATTTCATTGCGATACAAAACATATGAGTAGACTACTAGAAAAAGTGTTGACCCTATCAACGGAACGAACATTAGCCAGAATGCCAGCATGCCGCCAAAAAATCCTCCGATCATGGCAAACACTCCTGAGAGCATGAATAAGATTGAACCGAGTTGATGCGTTTTACTCCAGACTGTGTCACTGGAAAGAGTCCATGGAGTTCGAATTCCGATGAAGAAGTTCCGCCTGGCTTTTCTCAACATGTAACCAATAAAGATGAACATCAGGCCGATAATTGGCAGTAAGGTTGTGCTCATTTTGAAGTTGTTATAGCCAAGACTCCAGATCAAAGTTAGTGTGTGGACATAGAGCATGAACATCACAAAGAAAACAATAAACAGGTTGAACGTTTCGCGGAATTCCACAATATTGGCCTTGAGCGGATCCATGTTGGGAATGAATATGAAAAGCGCGAACATTCCCAGTGTGACGATGGGCATCAGAAATACTCCCCAAAATTTTGGCATGGTCCCATCCACTTCATCATTGGCGTTCCAATGAGAAGCCATTTGCTCGGGGAGTTGATTCCAGAGGAATACACCAGCCATAATGGCGATGACGATCATGCCAAGTGCAATTATTGAAGTTGTTTTGGTATTCATTTTTTCTCTTTTCTACTTCGTTTCACGTGAAACGATTATTTTTCCTTAACCTGATTATTCTGTGCAAGCGACACCATTCCACTTAAGCCGCCAAGGTTCATCGAATCCACTGCGGATGATGGAACGATTACGAGTGCGCCTTTTTCTTTCAGGCCTTCAAACAGCATATTCATTGCCCTCAAATGCAGCGCTGTTGGATTGTTGATATAGGCTTGTGACGCCTCTGCAAATGAAATTGCAATTTGTTGCTCCGATTCTCCAAGAATGACGCGTGCCTGTCTTTCCCGTTCTGCCTGTGCTTGACGTGACATGGCATCCTCTAAAACCTGAGGAATGACCACGTCACGGATCTCCACAGATTGTACGGTCACGCCCCAAGGCGTAGTTCGCTCGTCAATAATTTTTTGTAATTCTTCATCCATTTTGGCACGGCCCACCAGAATATCAGCAAGTGACATTTGCCCGATAATCTCGCGCAAAGCAGTTTGAGCGGCCCATGAGATCGCAACCTGGTAATCCTTTACTTCAAGCGCAGCTTTTTCTGCATCCCACACCACCCAAAACAGGACAGCGTCCACATCTACAGGTACGGTATCTTTGGTCAGGGTTTTTTCCGCTGAAAAAGATGTGACCATTACACGATGGTCGATCCACATGGTCGCGTTGTCAATGATCGGAATTAACCAAAACAAACCTGGGCCTTTCAGTCCATGGAATTTTCCCAGGCGCAGTACAACAGCTTTTTCCCATTGCGATGCCACCCTCAATGCAAAAAGGAAATATGCGCCGATCATGGTCCATCCCAGTACCCAGCCTCCAATCAGAATATCTGAAAAACGACCATCACCAATGACTGCGCCAAATACAGCAACCAGAAGGAATACTGTAAATATGGTTATGGCGATTGGCGAAATATGTTGATCTTCTTTAGTTTGCTTGTTCTTTTCAAGTAAAGACTTAAATAGACTTGTATTCATTTGACATTCTCCTTCTGTTGTTCAAGCGTTTCTTTCATGGACTTCAAATTGTCTCTCACCATTTGACTGATCTCTCGCTCTGAGAATCCCAGCCGAATGGCTTCGCTGATAAATCGTTGTGTTAACGTTGCCAGCGACTCACTCCGCAACTTTTTACTTACCTTTGGCGGTGGTATCTCGGTAATATACGTTCCTCTTCCTTGCTGTGTGGATATAACTCTGGCTTCATCCAGTATGCGATAAGCACGCGCTACAGTGTTGAAATTGACGCGTAATTCCTGAGCTAATGCTCGAACGGTAGGCAGTTGATCTCCAGGCATCAATATTCCATTGGCTAGCTGGCTTTGTATCTGATTGACGATTTGGGTGTAAATGGGCAAGCCTGAATGGAAATCAAGACGCAGGGTGAGTTTCTTTTCTGTCATTCGGTTATCCTAATTGTACTAATTGTATCATTGTAATAATTGTAACTATTTTTGAGTTTAAGTCAAGCCCTTCCCTTTTAATGGAATCCAGTGGAATACCATGGATCTGGGAATGTTTACTTTGATGTCCAGCTAAGATGGTTCATGCCACTGAAGGTGGTAAAGGTTGGAATTGGTCACAACATGTCCATTTCGATGTTTATGCTGCAGGCAACACGTTATTTGAATTTATATTTTCACGAGTCCAGGTACTGGAAAATATGTTTACAGTGCTCTTATGATTTAAATATGGCTGCATGGTAGAATTCATACGCATTAATTAAAGGAGTGTATAAAAATGGAATCAAAAACTGGTACATGGACTGAGAAAAAGGGGCTGGCCCAAATGTTAAAAGGCGGCGTCATCATGGATGTGGTGAATGCCGAGCAGGCCAAGATTGCAGAAGATGCGGGCGCATGCGCAGTAATGGCGTTGGAACGTGTCCCTGCTGATATTCGTGCAGACGGTGGCGTTGCCCGCATGTCTGACCCGGACATGATTTTGAAGATCATGGACGCTGTAAGCATCCCTGTCATGGCAAAATGCCGTATCGGTCATTTTGTAGAAGCACAGATTCTGGAATCGATCGGCATTGACTACATCGATGAATCTGAGGTTCTTACGCCTGCAGATGAAGAACATCACATTTTGAAGCATAACTTCAAAGTTCCGTTTGTTTGTGGATGCCGTAATATAGGCGAGGCTTTGCGTCGTATTGGCGAAGGCGCGGCTATGATCCGTACCAAAGGCGAAGCTGGTACAGGTGACGTGGTTGAAGCGGTTCGTCATGCCCGTAGCGTGATCGGCTCCATCAAGCAATTACAGGTGATGGGCGATGAAGAATTGATGACCTTTGCGAAGAATAACGGCGCACCGTATGAACTGGTAAAGGAAGTGAAAGAACTCGGACGCCTGCCTGTGGTTAATTTTGCTGCCGGTGGAGTAGCAACTCCTGCTGATGCGGCTTTGATGATGCAGCTCGGTGTGGATGGTGTGTTTGTAGGTTCTGGTATCTTCAAGAGTGGTGACCCTGCCAAACGGGCTGCCGCCATTGTTAAATCAGTGACGCACTATCAAGATGCATCCATCCTTGCGGAAGTGAGCAAGAATCTCGGCGAAGCCATGGTGGGACGCAACGCCGCTCAAATGCCTGAAAGCGAAAAGCTCGCTGTTCGTGGTTGGTAAACTATTGTAGGAGCATGGCGCCGCCATGCTCCTACGGAATTTGAAAATGAAAATCGGAGTTCTCGCCCTGCAGGGCGATTTTGCAGAACATATTTCCATGCTGAAAAAGATCGGTGTGGATACGGCTGAAGTACGCCTGCCAAAACATCTGGATGGGCTCGATGGGTTGATCATGCCCGGTGGCGAATCGACAACATTTGGAAAGCTGGCTGTTGCCTATGGTTTGATTGACCCCATTCGACAATTTGGAAAAAGCCATGCCGTTTGGGGCACCTGTGCCGGTGCCATTTTTCTTTCAAAAGATATTGGCCGTGACCAGCCTTTGCTCGGATTGATGGATATCAAGGTCCAGCGGAATGCATTTGGCAGGCAGGTCGATTCCTTTGAAACCGACCTTGAGATTGATGAGTTGATGAAAGCCACTGGCACAGAACATCCATATCATGCCGTATTTATACGGGCTCCCATCATCGAATCGGTACATGGGAATGCACGGGTGCTTTCGGCCCTGGAAGATGGCCGCATTGTTGCAGCTCAGGAAGGTCATTTGTTGGCTACTTCCTTTCATCCTGAATTGACCGACGACACACGTTTTCACGAGTATTTTATTTCTCTGGCATCGTAAATTGCAGGGGCACAGTATTTCACTGTGCCCCTGCACTATAAAAAATGTCCATCCGCCCACTTGACCTGCTTGATCTGCCTGTTATTACGCGATATCGAAATAATGTCTTGACCCTCGATAGCGCGCGTGCCCTCACGCGTGGACATCCACTTGGGGCGATGGGGCTGCTGGCTTATATCAACCCTGCCCGTCATTTATATGCGGCAATCGCAAATGGCGGAGATACGGCCCTTTTGGGCGGCGTAATTCACACACGTGGTGAAACATTTGCAAAGCTGTTGTATCTCGCCCCTTCTTCCAATTTGGGGGACCCAACCCTGCCTGCGTTAATTGAGCATTTGGCCGCCCAGGCTGGCGATTGGAAGGCATTTCATGTATTGGCTGAGGTGGATGAATCAAGTGATGTTTTCCCGGCATTGCGGACTGCCGGGTTTTCCGTCTATGCCTGGCAAAGACTTTGGGATGTGAGCCTGCTTGAGAAAACAGAATCAGATATCAGCTTAAGGTGGAGGCGCACTCAATCGCTGGACCTGCCCGCAGTCCAAAGTCTGCATTATCAGATCGTGCCGCCGTTGATGCATCCTGTGGAGCCTGCCCCGAAACGGGTGCTTGGGTTTGTATGCCAGAATTTGAAATGTTATGCCAGTGTAACTGCGGGCATGTATGGAATTGTGCTAACCCCGCTTATCCATCCTGAAGAGCAAAATGTCGGCGAGAAATTATTGGCATTGGTGGCAGGGCTGCCAGATCGCCGTGGCCGCAAAGTTTATTTAAATGTGCGTTCGTATGAAGCGTGGCTTGAGCCTGTGCTGGCAGATCTTGGCGCGCAGGCATCATCGCGTCAGGCGGTGATGGTGAAACATCTGGCGCGATTGATCAAGGAAGGCCAGTCTGTGCGTACGGTTCCAACCAATGTGGGCGTGCCTGCTTCGCGGATTAGTAGAATGGATTTTGATGAGTAATTGGGCAACCTATGATGGTGGTCGCAGCATTGGCAAAACAAGCCCGGCTGGCGATGTCATCCTCTATGACGAAGAGCACCATCTTGGTGCGCGCATCACATTGAGGCGCGGCAAGAATTTTATTTCCGTCTCCTGTAATTTTTACGGGTGGATGGATCACACACGTTTCTTCAATGCGCTTTCCGAGGCTGAGCGTGAATACAGAGCCATGAAAACGGCGATCGCCGCGATGATGGAACCCTTGAAAGCCGCCGCCTCGAACAAGCTCAAGGGGTGGGAAGCGATCTCAGAATTTGTAAGGCGGTTTCCATAAAATGTTGAAAGCTTTGATCTTTGATTTTGACGGACTGATTCTTGATACCGAAACCCCCGAGGTATTGGTGTGGCAGTCCATTTATCGTGACCACGGTTTTGAATTGCCTGTGGATGAATGGGAAAAAACAATTGGCGGATACGGCCTCTCAAACTTTGATGCGGCGGAACATCTTGCGCTTCTTTCTTCGGGAAGGCTGGATTCTGTTTCAATGCGCAGCCGCTACCGAAAAGAAGCAGACGCGATCATCCATGCCAGCCCCATTTTGCCCGGGGTGGTTGGTTTGATCGAACAAGCTCGTGAACAGGGCTTGCAGGTTGCCATTGGTTCCAGTTCGCCGCATTCATGGGTGGATACACATGCGAAAAGGCTCGGTATCTTTCATTATTTCAAATACATCATTTGTCAGGATGATGTAGCCCCCGGCCGCACCAAACCCAACCCGGATATTTATTTAAAGGCATTGGAAGTGCTCAAGGTTCAAAATACCGAAGCAGTAGTTTTTGAAGATTCTCCAAATGGTGTCCTCGCCGCGCGGCGGGCAGGCATTTTTGCAGTGGCTGTTCCAAACCCGCTGACAAAACGACTCGGTGTTTCCGGCGACCTGACCGTTCCGTCGCTGGCTGGGATATCCCTGCATGAAATTTCGCAAGCGATCTCATTGAGATCCTGAAGTCAAAGACCATGTCGTCATTTCAGAAAAAGATCGGGTTGATCGCCGTGCTTGCATTTGCATTGGCTGGGTTGTTGTTTTTCAGGCCCAGCCGCACAACCCAGCCTGCTGACTCTCCCACTGTGATGGTTGTTGATGTGACCGCAACCTCCACCTGGACCCCGTCGCGCATTCCAGAAAATATCCCCATTGCAGATGACCCATTGAAAGAGTCCATTCTTGCGGCGGGAGATTACCTTGTGCGCCAGCAATTGACCAATGGCGAGTTGTCGTATCAGGTGGATTTTATTTCAGGGGAACGGTCTTTTTCTCCCTCACATGTTCGTCTGATTTCGGGAACAGGGGCGCTTTTTACTGTGTGCAGGGTTTCAGGCGATTCGAAATACTGCGATGCCGCCGACCTTGCGCTCGACCATTATCTTGAGTTGCTGGTAACCGATCCCGCACATTTCAAAGGCACCTGTTTATTCACGGAAGGCACCTGTCAACTGGGCGGCGCAGCCATGACCGTGGATGCCATTTATAAACGCTGGCAGGCCAGCGGCGAACTCATTTTGCACGAGCGCAATTTGCTTGAAACCGCGATCAACCTTGGGTATTTCATCGTTTCCATGCGCAGACCGGAAGGCGGGTTTTACCATGCATATGACCCATATTTTGGCGGCATTGTGGATGACGATTTTTACCTGTCCTATTTTCCCGGGCAGAGTCTGGTTGCGTTGACCCAGCTTTATGAGATCACGGGGAATGATTTTTGGTTGGAGCAGGCCCGTGAGGTGAACGATTTCATGATCACACAGCCCATCTCTGAAGACCACTGGCACAGTTACGGTCTATCCATGCTGGCTCGTTGGGATGCGCTGACTGAAGCCGACCTGACGTATGCCAAACAGATCGCCGATGTGGTCATTGCCGGGGAAGTGCGTTCACTTAATTTGAAGAACACCAGCATGGCCACCGCAACAAAGATCGAAGCACTTTCGGCTCTGGCGCAGGCTTTTTATCTTTCAAACACAGACCATGCGAAGCTGGAGCCTGAGATCCGCGCCTTTATCACATTTGTGCAGGCCCGTCAGCTTCCAGATAATAATTGTGGCTGGACCATCTCAGAAGAAATAACCGAAAAATTTGGCGGGGGATTTTTTAGCAATTGTGAAGATACCACCATCCGTGTTGATGGGCAGCAAAACTGGATCAACGGGGTTACGGCATATCTTGAATATCGGAGTATGATTAAAGCAAGGAAATAATAAAGGGAGCAAAGCAGAGTTCCTGCTTTGCTCCTGCTAATTCGGCAGACCTGAAAAATAATCTTATGAAAGAAGGAGATTCCCATGAGTATTGGAAAAATAAAGTGGCAATCCATCGTTTCGCAATATGCATATCCTGAAACCTGGCGAAGTTTGTGGCAGGTGGTCAATTCGGTTATTCCCTTTTTCGTGTTGTGGTATCTGGCATATCGCAGCCTTGAAATTGGATATTGGCTAACCTTGTTGCTCACAATCCCTGCCGCCGGGTTCATGGTGCGGATGTTCATCATCTTCCACGATTGCTGCCACGGCTCGTTCTTTGAAACGCCGCTTGCAAACAACCGTTTGGGGCTGCTGCTTGGTGTTGCCGTGTGGACCCCTTACTATGCCTGGAAACATTCCCATGCCATTCACCACGCCACCGCCGGTGACCTTGACCGCCGTGGGATAGGCGACGTCTACACCATGACCGTGGAAGAGTACCTTGCCTCGCCCTGGTACAAGAAATTCGGGTATCGGGTGATGCGTAATCCGTTCATTTTGTTTACCATCGGCGCGTTGATCGTTTTTGTGTTTGCACATCGTTTCTGGGAAAAAGGTGCAGGCAAGCGTGAAAAGAACAGCGTCGTTTGGACTAACATTGCCCTGCTCGGTTTTGTCGGCTGGACGATCTACCACATCGGCTGGCAGGCTTACTTGCTGGTTGAAATTCCCATTTTGCTGATGGCCTGTGGCGCCGGGGTCTGGTTATTCTATGTTCAGCATAACTTTGAGCCGACCTACTGGGAGCGCCACCAGAATTGGGAGTTCTTCAAGGCGGGCATGGACGGCAGTTCGTTCTATAAACTTCCCAAAGTGTTGCAATGGTTTACCGGCAATATTGGTTTCCATCATATTCACCACCTCAGCCCGAAGATCCCCAATTACAAATTGGAGAAATGTCACAACGAGAACCCGATCTTCCAAATTCAACCGCTTACGTTTAGAGACAGCCTGAAATCGCTGTACTTCCGTTTGTGGGATGAAAAGGAAAAAATGCTCGTCGGCTGGCGCGCGATCAAAAAATATAAAATGAAAATGCAGATGGATAATTAATTCCCGAGCTTGTCTCAGAGTTGGGAAGAATCCCATAAATGAAACATGAAACACCCAGAATTTAGTCTTTCAATTCTTTAGCCGCGGATTTCGCGAATTTACACGAAAAAAGCCGATCCATTACAGGGTCGGCTTTTTTATAAATCGTCCGTGTCTTGTAACTCATTTGACTACTTGCATAATTACTCCTCTTTCAATTCGATCAGCCGTTGTTGCAGCTGCGTTTGGACTTCCGCATATTCAGGCTGACCCGCCAGATTGTTCAACTCGTACGGGTCATTCACCAGGTCGTAGAGTTCCTTTTCACCTGTGGAATATTCCACGTATTTCCATTCGGCATTGCGCACTGCATAAAATTCGGGGATATCCGCACCGACTCCATCTTCTGTGGGCCAGTGTTCGAAGAGCAGGTCATCGCGCCAGGTGATGCTTTCATTTTTTAGCAAAGGAAGCAGGCTGGTGCCATCTACTGTATCGGGCGCGGCAAAGCCTGCCAGATCGGCGAAGGTGGGGGCAAGGTCAATATTGGCGACAAAACGTGACTCGGTGCGTGCAGGGAACATGCCCGGTGCGTACATGATGAACGGCACACGGATGCAGCTTTCGTATGCGCAATTCTTTGTCAAACCGAAGCCATGATCTCCCACGGTCAATCCATTGTCTGAAAGATAAACGATGATGGTTTTCTCGCTCAGCCCTGTTTTATCGAGTGCATTCAAAATGGATGCGACACCATCATCCACCGACAGCAGGGAACGCAGGATCTGTTTGTAGGTGATGTCTATTTTGCTGACTGCGATCGAATTCAAATCCTGCAAATACTTTGGCTTGTCACTGCGGTCTTCCTCCATGAATGCAGGGTTGCGATACGGTTCTGCCTTCAAAGCCGAGTTTGCGCGGAATTGCTCGTCGTGCCGCTCTGCCCAAAAATACGGCGAGTGCGGGTTGAAATATCCCACCACCATGAAGAATGGCTCGTCTTTTGAAGCCGTGATGAAATCAACCGCGTTGCGCGTGGTCACATCGGCACAAAATTCTTCCGGGGTTTCGCCATAGGCTTTCACGGTTCCATTGACTGAAAGATTGTAATTATAAAAAGCCGCGTCAAGCAGAGTTCCCCATTCATCCCAGCCCGGCGGTACATAGCCGTAGGGCTTGAGGTCTTCATACGAGTTTAGATATTTTCCAAAATACCCGGTTCGATAGCCTGCATCGTTCATCCAGGTTGCGATGGTGGAAGAGTCATCCAGTTTGGGCGCGCCGCCGAGCGGCATGCGGTTGGTCAACACCTGATGGTTGTGCGCATATTGCCCCGTCAACATGCTCGACCGGCTTGGGCAGCACAATGGCGTGGTGACAAATCCATTTTCAAAATTCACACCATTCTTCAAAAGTACATCGCGCACGGTCGGCATGTATTGAATGGTTTCATACGGCTGGTCATCGGTCAGCACGAAGATGATGTTCGGACGTTCGTCTGCAAGCCGCGATGGAGAAGCCTTCGCATCTGAATTAACCTCGAAAATGGTCGCTGAATAAGGGGCAGGGTCAGCAATTGGAGCGGATGTTTCCGTCGGCGCCGGGGTTGGTTGTGCGCAGGCTGCGAGGATGAATAAGCCCGCAAGGAATGCGGATTTCAATCTACTTTGTGGGGTGCGTTTGTTTTTTTTCATTTTTAGTCAGGGTACTGTTGCAGGGAGAGAATGATCGGGAGGCGAAGCAGGCCTCGGCAAAGCGTGAAGCGCGAGTCATTATATCGTAATAAAAAACAGCGCAGACTGCACTTGTCTGCGCTGTTTTGCATGAGTGTGTCGATTTACACGTATTTTTCGCGCAACACAGATGAAATGTAATCCATGCTTGCTACAACAATGGCGATGGCGAGCATTTGGGTGCTGGCGGCGCGGTAGTTAAGCAGGTTGATATTTTGCTGAAGCAGGAAGCCGATGCCGCCGCCGCCCACGAAACCGATGATGGTGGACATACGCACGTTGATATCCCAGCGATACATGGTGTAGGAAATGTATGGCGGGACGATCTGCGGAATGACTGCATAGATAATGGTTTGCAGACGATTCGCACCTGTGGCTGTAATGGCTTCGAGCGGACCAGGCATGATGCTTTCGACCTGTTCCGAATATAGTTTTGCAAGGCTGACGATGGTATGCAGGCCGAGTGCCATCATGCCTGCGAACGGACCAATGCCGACGGCAATGACGAATACGATCGCCATGACGAGGGCTTCCACAGAGCGCAATGCATTGAGGATGGTGCGGGTGATGCTGTAAATGACCATGCCGGTGGGCAGGGTGTCTTTGGGTTTGGTGAAGAAGGCAAGCAACAAGCCAAGCAGTGCGCCGATGATGATCGGCCCCCAAAAAGTTAATTCAACACGGCCGATTTGATACAGCCATTCCACCAGCCAGCCGCTCAAACCAAAAATGGTTGCACCTGCCAGCGCGGCTACGATGAAATTGATGCTCTTCACACGTGCAGCGGGGCTTTTCTCGGCAGTGTGCTGCCCGATGCGGCCCAGGAAGTTGGAAAGCGCGCCGCCTGCTGCCAATGCACCCAAAGCTGGGATTGAAATGCGCACGATGTCACTGACCTGAAAAAGGAAGGTAGCCAGAAAACCAAGCACGCCAAGCGATTCTTCGATGGCAAGGCTGAGACTGGTTGTGAACCCAGCCAGTTGGAAAAGACCAAAGAAGGCCACCAGAATCGCAAGGAAGATAACCAGCATACGGGTCAGCCGCATGGCAAGTTCGGGAATTTTTGTTTCTTCCTGCGGCAAGGCCCAACGCATTGCATACCAAAAAATGAAAGGCGTTGCCACGACACTGATCAAACTGATCGCGATGTTTTCCGAAAGTGGAATGGCAAGCTTGCCCACAAGATTGACGATGAAATATCCCAGCCCCATGCCAATGGGCCAGCCCAGCACGGAAAGAGAAACACTGGTGAGCGGACTGCGCACAGATTTCATCAGGTTGCGGGCAGCCAGAAAACTGATGGGGAAGGCAAGGATGGTGCCAGCGGTCGTGGCCAGCAAGGCCATGAACACCGTTTCAATGATCTTATCCCAGGTGTCTTTTGCGTTTTGGGTGAAGTGTGGTGCGCCCACGTTCTGACTGATGGTCACGCGGATGAATTGCGGCGCATCGCTAAGACGCTCAGGCATGACGAATGAAGTGGAGAAATGTCCGGAGCCGTCGGTTTCAACTGTTTCGCGGCCGAGTTCCACCACGTTGGCGGGATCATTGCCCGGCACGAATCGAATCGGACCTTCGGTATGGGCAACAAAATTGAAGCCTTCCACCTGCACAGATTCACCGGGTGCCGCGCATGCCGGGCTGACCGTAAGGTATGCACCGGATGTATCTGCTTCGGGCAGGGTGGCCAGCAGGTCATCTGACGGGCAGGGAACAAACACCGGCAGGTTGACAATGGCCTTTTCCTGGTCATAGCCGATGATATCGGGTTGAGCCAGTGTACGGGTGACGCGGGTGAGGCTTTCCTGCCTGCGTTCACTGCGCAATTCTTCAAGGTTGACCTTGGTGACATCGAAGCCGTAGGCGTAAACGAAAAGTCCAAGCAAAACCGCCAGCCCGATTTGAACCGATCTCCATGCAGATGCGGGTGAATTTTTTTCTTTCATGGGTTATCCCACCCTTTCTGCATCGCGGCCATAGATCTCTTTGAACTTCATGTCATTGATGTCTCTGGGGTGTCCTTCGAATACCAGTTGACCCTGGTTGAGCGCAATGACACGGTCAGCATAGCGATGAACGAGATCGAGGAAGTGCAGGCTGCATAGCACGGTTACACCATCTTTTTTGTTGATCTCTTCAAGGTGTTTCATGATGCTGTGCGCGAGGACCGGGTCAAGGCTGGCAACCGGTTCATCGGCGAGGATCATGTTCGGGTCCTGCATGAGCGCGCGTGCGATTCCCACACGCTGCTGCTGGCCGCCGCTGAGTTCGTCGGCGCGTTGGTCGGCCTTATCGGCAATGCCCACCCGCTCCAGTTGTTTGATGGCTTTTTCGATGTCTTCTTTTGGAAAGCGGTTGAGGAAACTCCAGGCTGGGTTGACGTAGCCCAACCGTCCGGCCAGCACATTGGTGATGACCTTCGAGCGATGCACGAGGTTGAAATGCTGAAAGACCATGCCGATCTTGCGGCGAATGAGGCGCATTTCTTCCGGGGTGGCGGCGGTGACATCTTCACCATCCCATAAAATCTGGCCTTCGGTGGGGTCTATCAAACGATTGATGCAGCGCAACAGTGTGGATTTGCCGGAGCCGCTCAACCCGATCACGGCCAAAAACTGGCCCTTGGGTACTTCAAAAGAGACATTGTCCAGCGCTTTGACGCCCCCGTCGTATATTTTGGTTAGGTTTTTTACCTGGAGCATTGTGGCTTCTCACAGTCTTTTGAAAAGATGTTTGTGCTTGATGCGTTTCACCAGATTATAAGATATAAGCTGAAAATAACAGCTCAAATAAAAACTTGGATCACAATTGCTGTACGGGTATATAAAACAAGTTCGGGCAGGGAATGGCTCCCTGCCCGAAAATTTATGAAAAGCGGATCTTACTTGGGGGGTTCGTAGCCGGTGGCGGCAACCATGGCGCGGACCATGTCATACTCGGCATCGGTGGCCGGGGCAATGCCAGACCAGCCGTAGAAATCTGCGGAACCAATGGAGGTGCCCCAGGCTTCGGTTGCGGCGAAGGCGAGCAGAGCTTCTTCGATCTGGGCGCGCAGGTCAGCGGGGAATTCGGGGCCGAAGGACAGGGTGTCGTTCGGGATCGCGGCAGAGACGCCGAGAATGCGAACCTTCTGGATCACGTCCGGGGCTTCGGTGCGGATGTTGGCACGGGCATCAAGAATGCGCCAGCCGTCGCAAAGCAATTTCTTGCCTTCGGTATCCGGAGCACAGTTGGGAACGGATTCAGTGGGGATCTCATACTGCTCGAGGCTGGTGATCTTGCCAGCGACGAAATCATCGTAGCTGAAGAGCGGAGCGCCTTCAGGGGTCAGCGGAACGCTGTAGAAGACGGTACCAAAATCAACTTCGCCGTTGTACACAGCGGTGACGGTCTGGTTGTGACCGCCGGTCTGAACCTGTTCGCCGGGGGTGATGCCAGCGGCGGCGAGTTCAACGGTGGGGACCATGTAACCAGAGGTTGAACCCTGGTCACCGTAACCCCACTTGGCGCCTTCGAGGTCGGCCAGAGTCTGGTATTTGCTATCGCGGGCTACAATGTATTCAGCCCAGTAGACCGGGAAGCCGAAGCGGATGGCCTTGAAGGAAACATCCACGCCGCACAACTGGCTGGCAATGGCATAGCCAAGGCCAGGGATGAAGGCCATGGTATCTGACGGGGAGGCGCACATTTCTTCGATGGTTGCGGCATAGGAGGTCGGGACGACCACTTCAAAGGTGAGGCCGGTCGCTTCGTTCAAAGCAGCAGCCATCACTTCACCGCCGGTCACAATGATGTTCGCATCTACAGAGGGGACGAACAACACTTTGATGGGGTGTTCAGGGGAGCCAATGGCGGGCATGGGCGGTTCAGTAGCGACAGGAGCCTCGGTGGGGGCTTCGGTAGGAGCCTCAGTAGGGGCTTCGGTGGCAACGGGGGCTTCAGTGGCGGCAGGGCCACAAGCTGACAGCATCATTGATATGGCAACGACGAGCGTCAGCAGGACAAAAGCGATACGTTTGTTCATTATCTTCTCCTCTTAAGAGATAAAAAGTTTATGGGGCACTATACCCCTGACTTAAAGATAATAGTCCATAACGGTTGTACAAACAAGTACGCTTGTCTTAAAAAAAGATTATGTTTTTCACTAGTTGCTTTTCTGTATTTTTCGCTTCACAAAGTGCGGATGAAGAACTTTAATTCCTCTGTATCGTTTGGAAGTTTGATCATTTTCTCGAATTTAAGTCCCAGTTTTTCGAGCAGACCGATCGATTTTTCATTATCTGGGGTGGTGATGCCTGCGATTCGCTTCAAACCCAGTGTGTTTTTGCTGTATTCCATGACTGCAGAAGCAGATTCAAATCCATACCCCTTTGATTCGTGTTGGGCGAGGAAGGCAAAGCCGATATCAATGTCATCCAATCCATCTCTTTTTACAAGTCCACACAGGCCGATGGGAAGATTCTCTTCCTTCAAGAGGGTGATATACAACCCAAAGCCATTGTCTTTGTAACTTTTAACCAGCCTGGTTTCAATATATTCACGCGCACCATCAAGGCTGCGGATGCCCCGGTCCCCGATGAAACGGATGAATGAGGGCTGGTTTAACAGATCAAGCATGAAAGGCGCATCGTCTGCGTTTGCATTGCGGAGAATTAAGCGGGGAGTTTCGAGAATGTTCATAAAGATAAAGCCTTTTTTCATGAAATTTGTGTGGTGGTTTCAACTATACAACTAATCCAAATGTTTGACAACAAAAAAGCCATTCCGCTGACAAGACGGATGGCCTTTTTGTTGTTATTTTTAATTTCTGCGCTTACTTTGTAATGCTTCCGCTCACCACACTGTTGATGCTGTCAAAACTATAGCCTGTTTTGCGGATATTGGTAACAGTCAGTGTGTAGGTGCCGCGATTGCCACTGGTGCTGAATTTGGCGACACCGTTTGCATTTGTTTTTGCATTTTGTGTGACCACCCGCCCATTTGGCTTGACCCAGGTTATTGAGACGATAGCACCGGGAATAACTATGCCATTCTCGTTTTGAACTATAACGGTTCCACTCACATTGACCGTGGTCTTTTTCAAAGTAGCTGAAAGGTTGACCGCCGTACTTCGCACCACATTGCTGAGCACAGGATTCACGATGATCGTGGTTGTGGCGCTGGCACTGGTTGCGTTATTGTAGGTTACTGTCAGTGTGGCTGTATATGTGCCTGGAGTGTTGTAGGTGTGGCTTCCATTATTGATAAATGATGGGGCGCCATCGAGGAAGAAATAAAGGTCACTTGTGCCGTCTCCATAATCCACTTTGTAGTTGTTGATGAGGGGACCATTCGGATTCATAGTGGCAGAACTGGTGAGGTTGACGACCAATGGCGCAGTTCCACTGGCAGGGGAGGCAACAATTAGGGGAAGCTGTTCCGGGGTTACACTGGGGTCGACAGTGATGATCAGCGTGGTGGTAATGCTGGTGGAATTGTTGTAGAACACTGTCATAACAGCGGTGTAAGTACCAGGCAGGTTGTATACCATGCTTGAAGTTTTATCAAGGATGAAGGTTGATGTACCGTCACCAAAGTCAATTTCAGCGCCCAGGCCGGGGCCTGCACCGAAATCCAACATGACGTAGCTGACAAGTGGGCCGTTCGGATCCGTGGCGACGTATCTTGAAAAGTTAACGGTGAGGGGTGCCGGTCCGCTGGCGGGGGTGGCAGTGAGGGTGGGTTGATAGTTTATTGTTTGAGGAGATGGGGCTGCAAAAACCGGACGGGCTGAAAATGGCTGTATCACCAGCGCCAGGATATAGGCCGCCAGAAGCAGGCTGCGAAGGAAAATGTGTTTTGGGGTTGTGTACATAAAATTGTGTCTCCTTGGTGAAATATTTTTACTTTGTGTTACCCGCCGTCGCTTCTACTGCCAGAAATTAAGAATGGACACAACTTTAATGTTTTTGGCGGCATGCCTGCATGGATATCTTATTTATTTCTAGTCGTTTTAAACCCTGAAAAGTTACGGGTTAAACTGCCTCAATAAGGAAAAAAAGCCCCTGCGTCACAGGGGCTTAATCTAACCACTGGTTATGCTTTTTCTCCGTACAACTTACGATGCACGATGCTTAACGCCCGCACCTGTTCTGCTGCATGATATGAAGACCGCACCAGCGGATTCGACTCGACCCACTTGAAACCGATCTCCATGCCGAAGGCTTTGAGCTCGGCGAATTCTTCCATCGTGTAATAACGGTCCATGGGCATGTGTTTCTTGCTTGGCTGCAAATACTGGCCGATGGTGAGAATATCCACGCCCCAACTGCGTTGATCGCGCATCACCTGCTTCACTTCGTCCATGGTTTCACCGAGGCCGAGCATGATGCCGCTTTTGGTCAGCACATCGGGGTCGAGTTTCTTGGCGTTCGATAAAGTTGCCGCAGCCCACTCATAATTATCCTGCGGCTGCACGGTCTTGAACAAACGCGGAACGGTTTCCACATTGTGATTCAAAATTTCAGGGCGGGCATCCATGACGATCTTCAACGCTTCGATGCTCCCTTTGAAATCGGGGATCAACACTTCGATGGAACAGCCGGGCAGCACCTCACGAATTCTGCGAATGACCATCGCAAAGATCGGCGCACCGCCATCGCGGCGTTCATCGCGGTTCACCGAGGTGATCACCGCATGTTTCAGGTTCATTGATTTCACGGCCTGCGCTACACGTTCGGCCTCCCCCCAATCCATCAACAACGGCTTGCCATGTTTTACATCGCAAAACGCACAGGTGCGTGTGCATACATCGCCAAGCATCAAAAATGTAGCCGTGCCGCTGCCCCAGCATTCGCCGAGGTTCGGGCACATGGCTTCTTCACAAACGGTGTGCAATTCTTTCGAGCGCATCAGCACTTGCAGGCGTTCAAAGGTTTCGCCCGAAGGCGCGCGCACCTTGATCCATTCGGGGCGGCGCAATGGGCGTGCTTCTGTTTCGGGTTTGACTCTGTCTCTCGTAGGTGTGGCAGGCATAAGGTCCTCTTGTGGCGCAACATTAATGTTGCATTACTTTTTTTTCACGATTAATCTTAATCCGCGTACTTCGACAACTTCGACCGGGTCACCCTTACGAATGGATTCTGACCCGGGGGCTTTTTCTGCGCTCCATAGTTCGCTTCCCACTTGAACCTGCCCCGCTTCTTCTTCGAACGTTTTGGCTGTTCCTGTTTTCCCAAGCAATGACTCAACCCCGGTCTGGATCGGATTATGGCGCGAGCGCAATGCAACCAGCACGATCGCAAAGAACAATGCGCCGATGAAAACGCCCACACCAATCACAAGCGGAACAGATACGCGTTGAAATTGCGGTGTACCCGGCGAATTGAACAACACCAGCGCCCCGACGATGAAGGATGCCACACCGGCCGTGGTCAACGCGCCGTGTGCGGCGGCCTTGATATCAAGGATGAACAGCACAAAGGCAATGACCAAAAAGATAAAACCGAACCAGTTGACCGTGAGTACACCCATTCCATACACAGCCAGCGTAAGACAGACTGCACCAAGGAAGCCTGCGAACCAGCCGCCCGGGCTGGAAATTTCGATCAGAATTCCCTGTACACCAATGGCAAGCAGGATAAAGGCAATGTTCGGGTCGGTGAGCATCATTAATAGCTGTTCGATGAAACTGATGCCAAGTTCTTCCGTGCGGATGTTTTCAGTGTTGAGCGTGACCTCACTGCCATCGTCCATTTTGACGGTGAAACCGTTCAAGGCTTGCAGCAGGTCTTCCGTGTCGTCGGAAACGAAATCGATCAAATTTGCTTCAAGCGCTTCACTGGCTGTGACAGCTTTGGCATCATCGATCATGGCTTCTGCGAGGCGGGTGGCTTCTTCTCCGCGTGCTTCCACCAGAACACGGGCCTTGGCCTTCAGTATTTCCTTGATCTTTGTTTCCAGCGTGGATTCAATGTCTGCACCGGAACTATCAATGGGGCTGGCTGCGCCAATGGCTGTCTTGGGGGCCATGGCAGAGGCATGCCCCGCCATGGTGATCAATGCCCCTGCGCTGCCTGCCATGGCATCGTTTGGCGAAACATACACAACGATGGGTACCTTGCTGGCGCGCATGGTTTGAATGATATCCAGCATGGTTTCAATGCTTCCGCCGGGGGTATTCAGTTGAATGACGAGTACGTCTGCATTGCTGTTTTCGGCAGTCTCAATGCCGCGCTTGAAGTATTCCAACATGGGCGGCATGATGGTCCCTTCGGCGGTCATCACTACGGCCAATGGGTCATCACCCTGTGCGGCTGCAAGCTGAAATGCCGACAACGCGATCATGAGGGTGAAGAGGGAAATTCGAATGAGTTTCATTTTTGTATTCACTTTCCAGTGTCATTATAAAGGATGATGCAGGGAATTAAGCAGCAAAGGGCGTAAAGAGAAACCTCTTTACGCCCTTTGCTTTTTTATTTTTTCAGTTCCTACGGACCAATGCGTTTGTTTTCCTTCGGCTGGGTGAGCGGGATCTGTAAATAGAAAGTGCTGCCCTTACCCACCACGCTATCCACCCAGACCTTGCCGCCGTGATTGGTGGCAATGGAATGGACAATGGCCAGCCCCAGCCCGGATCCATGTTGAGCGCGCGCTTCACGCTGCTTGCCGCGGTAGAATTTTTCGAACAGGCGCGGCAGGTCGTCGGCGGCAATGCCGATGCCTGAATCTTCGACAATGAAGGTCAGGCTGCCCGGCTGCGTTTCGGTGCGAATGGTGACACGTTGGTCATTGGGTGTGTATTTGATGGCGTTTTCCACAAGGTTATACACAGCCTGATGCAGAAGGGCCTGATCCGCTTCGATGGCGTGCGGCATATCTTTGGAAAGTTCCACGGTCAACTGGATATTCTTTTGACTGGCTTGTAGCTGAAGCGCACCGGTCACACGTTCGATAATATCGAGCACGCTGACATTTTCCACTTGCAAGCCAACCCCAAGGTCAATGCGCCCGAGGTCGAGCAGATTGTTGACAAGGCGCGACATGTTCTCCACGCCGGAAATGATCTTTTTGACATATCCCTGCTGTTGTTCATTCAATTCACCGACCATTTCGAGCATGGTGGCATACCCGCGCATCAGCGTAAGCGGGGAACGCAGGTCATGGCTTACCGTGGCGACGAACTCCGACTTCATCATATCCAGTTCCTTGAAGTGGGTCACATCGCGCATGATGCACACACGCCCGATCTGTTTGCCTTCGACCATTACAGCCGATGCGGTAGCCAGATAGGTGCGTTTGTCGGCCAGAGTGATCTCAGTGGATTGATTTTCTGTGGTCGCGCTTTCCAGCAGGGCAAGCAGCGGTCTGATCTTGACGACCTGTTCGGTCTTGCGACCGATATCACTGGTGGTGTCTTCAGATTGTCCCAGAGCTATGGCGGCGGCACGGTTGGTAAGCAGCAACCGGTTGCGGTGATCGGTCACCAGCACCGGGTCCGGTGTGGAATTGAGAATGGCTTTCAACTGACGGCGCGAGGCTTCCACATTCAGGAAGAGGTGGGCATTGGCAACTGCCAGTGCCGCCTGACCAGCGAGCGTGGTCATAAAACGGATATCTGAATCGGAGAACATGCGCGGTTGTTCAAACCCTGCCCATACCACACCGTAGTAACGGTTTTCATGGCGCAAGGCCACCGCCAGCAGGGAGAGCGGCTGCGGCAGGGATGGGTCGAGTTCCAGTTCGCGGCTGCGAGAAAGGTTTGGAAGCACCACCTTCTCCTGGCTTTGCGCCAGCGCGAGGATCTGGTCATCAAGATGAGCGTAAATGTCCTGCACAGTGCCTACAGCAAACCGTGAGGGCAATTCTACAAACGTGTCGGGCAAAATGCTTGGTGAAAGCACCACACTGACCGAGTTTGCACCCGTGGCAAGGATGGCGTCCAACACCGGCTTGACCGCATCCTGCATTTCCAAACTGGAGGCAACACCCTGACTTACACGGAGCAGGCTGTTGATTTCGTTGAGGCGTGCCTGCAAGCTGGAACGCATCTTTTCGAAGGCACGACGCAACTGCCCCACCTCATCCACGCCTTCTGTTTGAAGCGGATGGTCGAAGTTGCCCTGAGCAATGCGGTTGGCTTCGGTGGCGAGGCTTTGCAGTGACCCTGTCACCACACGCAAGCCCACCCGTAAAGAAATCATCGCAACGACCGCCAGGACAAGGATCATCAATGAAAGCGGCATGGCGATGTTTAATGCCAATTGTTGGGCCTGTTGCGCGGGCACGGTTAACACAACTGCCCAGGGGCGGCCCGTCACCGGTTGATAATAGACCAGTTGTCGGGTTCCGTCTGCCGCGGTGTCGTCGTAGAAAACGGCTTCAGTGCTGCGCTGACCGTTGTATGTGGCAGCCATTTCAATGGTTTCAGAGTGATAAATGATGCGGTTGCTCTCATCGAGCAGAAATCCTGCGCCGTTGAGGTTTTTCATGTTGTCAATGCCTTCGATCAAAGGCAGAGTCAACGGATTCGTTTTCAGGGTGGTGCGGCCGATCAATACCCGTTGTACCGAACCGAACTTATCTACAATACCGACGAGGAACGAAACCCGTGCCGATTCATCAGCGGAGATCGGTGGGATGGAATAGATCTGGGTTAAGACCCCGTTGGCCGCCAGAATCAACCCCATGCTTTCATCGGGATACAATTTGAAGGTGGTAACAGAGTCATCCGGGTACCCTGCCAGCAGGGTTTCACTATTGGCTTCCAGTACGAAGAACTGGTCAAAATATGGCACGGCCTGAATACGCGAGCCAATGATGGAATGCAATTCATCACCGGTGGCTTCCAACAGGCGCGGATCGGCAGCGAGCTGCACCGCCAGGTTCTGTCCGGTTTCAAGGAAAAAAGGAATGCTTTGGGCCGCTGCTTCACCCGCACTGGTAAGGCGGTCTTGCAACATGTCACGAGCGGCCTGACCCGCCACCACCCAATCACCGATCAGAAGGGTTAACAACAAAAGGGAAATAAACGTGCCTACTGCAAATTGAAAACGCGACTCAAGGCTTTTCTCGCCAGGCGAGGGCTGCAAGGCCTGCTGTTTTCCACCCCAAACCGCAGGAAAGGACATGGAAATGATCTGTGCCACAATGCCGCCCACCAGCATTTCAATTCCAAATGCGAGGGTCACAATACCTGTGTTGCTGATGGCAAAATCAAGCCGCGCCGTGGTGGGGATATCCACACCCCATTGGGTGAACAATGCCACCACAATGTAGAACAACGCATGCAGCGGAATCAACAACAAAGCGCCGACAATGGGTTGTCGTAACAGGCTATACACAGGTGTGCGGAAACGCTGACGGGTATTCGTGGAAAACCACGCTCCCATCAACGCAAATTCAATGATGGAAAAAAGCGAATAGGTATCAAGTGTGCCGCGCAGGAGGCCAGCCAAAGCACCGACCGCCGCCGCACCAAGCGGCCCGATCAACCCGCCGCTCAACAACCATGGAATGGCTGAAAAAACGATCAGCGCCGAGCCCGGCGGTTGAACCGGCAAGTTGGGTAAAGGGCGTGCTGAAGAAGCAAAAGGTCTTAATATAAAAACGTTTGCAACAAGTGTCAGGAGTAAAAGGCCAACTAAAAATCCCCATTCAATTCGTTTCATTGCGGGCTGGTAGGCACGCCAATGGTACAGGGCATAAGCCAGCATTCCCAGCAAAGACAACCATACTGCCCATCCTGCAAGAGTGGGAGGGGCGGGGAATGCGATGCTTGCCGGCAGCGTGGAAAGTGATCCCATTTTCTGAATTATAGCCCCAAATAATTACAATTTTAATTACAAGATTGTGGGGGGCACCGCCCAATTTCCCTAAAATCAGCCTGAATACGCGCCGCGGTATTTTTCTGGAAGCAGCCCCGCCAGCGCCTCCATGATCTGACGTGTCCCCTGCGCGATGACCTCCTGCCGCTCCCCGGCCCCGCCTCTTTCTCCGCCCTGGGCCTGCCCAGCCAACTTGAACATTTTCCCCACCCGCAGATTCACCCGCGCACGGCGGAATTTCTTCAAATTCCCATACACGGTCTCATTTTCAGTTCCTGTTACAGCAATCGGCAAAACCGCCGCCCCCGATTTGTAGGCCAGGAATGCCGCACCGTTGTTCCCCTCTTCCAATGCCCCGGTGAGCGAGTACCGCCCCTCAGGCGCAATAACAATCACCCGCCCTTCCGCCAGACCATCCAATGCGGCACGCAAGGCGCGTTTATCGGGGCGGCCGCGATGCAGCCAAATAACACCATACCAGTCCATTAATTTTCCGAGGATGGGGAGGTCGTACAGCTCGACTTTGGCCAATGCATCAGGCGGAAATGGCAATGACGAGATCAACGCCGGGACATCTGAGTCGCCGAGATGGTTGATGACCACCAAAACAGGCTCTGCTCCCGCCTTGCGCGGAAAATTCTCCAAGCCTTCCACTGTTACATGCAGGCAGAGTTTGGCCACCAGTTTTGTCAATCCGTGCCCAAAGACCCGAAATGCGCGGCGGGCATGGGTCATTTTTGGCAAACGAACCAACTCAGGCCGCCATACTTCACTGACTGGTTTGGGAGTCGGGGTATCCATAATTATGTGGAAATGGCCTGCCCGGTATAAACTCCATGATATTCCGCGGGCAGCAGCCCGGCGACATGTTGCATCACCAGGTCTGCATTTTTCTGGCGGGCTTCGCGGCGTTCCGCGCCCTTTTCAAGGATCGGCTGAAAGTGGATCGGTTTTCCGATGCGCATTTCGAGGCGGGGTTTTTCTCCCTGCCCGCGCCAATACTGTTTTGAACGCTGCCAGAAATCATCGGTTGTCCCCACCAGACCCACCGGCACAACCGGTACCCCGGCGTGCTCGATGATATAACCAACGCCCGGCATTGCCCGGCGCATGGCGGGTTCATGCGAACGCCCGCCTTCAGGCGCAATGACCAGTGGACGGCCTTGTTTCAGAATTAAGATGATCTTTTCAAGCAGGGTGCGATCATACGTGCCGCGATGGACAGGGATGACGCCATATAGCGAGAGGATGGTCCCCTGCCCTTTTTTTGCAAACACATCTGATGCGCCAATGACCTCCGGTTCTTCCGGCCAGAAACTAACCACGAGCGGCGGGTCAAAAATCGAAATATGGTTCATTGCGATCACGTACGGGCTGCCAAGCGGAATATTTTCCGCCCCTGTGATCTTTACACTCCCCAAAATGTTGAACAATGTGCGAATGCCAAACCGCAACCACAACCGGTTGGCCTGAATGTGAAATGGAATGCGGTAGTCTTTTACTTGCATAAATTCAACACGTATGCAAAAACCTGTTCTGCGTCCATTGCATCCGAGTCGATGAGGATGGCATCATCGGCGGGGCGGAGAGGAGCAACCGCACGCGTGGAGTCGATGCGATCGCGTTCGATCACCTTTTTGAGAATTTCATCGAGGTTGGCAGGTTCTCCGCGGGCAATGATCTCGTTGTATCGGCGGCGGGCGCGTTCTTCTGCACTGGCATCGAGATAAATTTTGAGATCGGCATTTGGCAGGACGACCGTGCCAATATCCCTGCCGACCATCACCACGTTGCCGCGCATGCCGATGCGGCGTTGTTGCTCCGATAACGCCTGACGCACTTTGGCATAGGCGGAAACCACAGAAACATTCGCATCCACATCCCCGCCGCGCATATCCCAGGTAACATCTTTTTCACCAATGATCACATCGCAGGCACGTCCATCATTTTTGGAGGGCGGGCGGATGTCGATCTGGGCATTCTGCGCAAGTTGAGAGACCGCGGCTTCATTGCGCAGGTCCATGTCATGTTGTAGTGCGATCCAGGTGATGGCGCGATACATGATACCGGTATCAAAGAACAGGAACCCGAGTGCATCGGCGAGTCTTTTTCCGAGGGTTGATTTGCCCGATGCGGCAGGGCCGTCAAGTGCAATGATGGATGGAGTGGGTTTATTTGTCATTTTTTTCCATTCATTTAGGGGATGGATTGATTGGCCTTGTCGAGGAAAAGATCATCACGAGCCCAGAGAATGATGGATTCGCCGGTTTGCGGAACTTCGCGCAGAGTCACCCAACGGATCCAATCCTGTGGCAGGGTCTCATTCCACAGGAAGGTTTTTCTCCAGGTGAAATCCTGCCCCCGATAGGTGGAGGCAAAGGCGGGGTCGTTTTGAAGCGGGGTAATCACAAAATAGGGCGCACTGGAGATATCAAGCGTTTCAACAACCTCCACTTGATGTTCGCGCAAGGCCCATTCGAGAGCGGGAGAATCCAACCCGGCGATGATCACGGGGGCCATATTGTCGTTGCCGGTGCCCCACTCAGAAAGGTCGTTGACGCTTGCTTGAATCAACTTAGCTTGAACCGGCAGCGGCGCCTGCCACCAGATCTCAGGGTTATCCAAACCTCGTAAACCTGCCGCACCAAAAGTTCCGCCCAGGCCGAGTGCGCCAAGGACCAGTGCCATGCCCAGGACCCCGCCGATACGCGCCGTGCGAATTGACCAACCCGCCGCAACCAGCAGAAGACTGATGGCGATCAGGAGCAGTGCGCCTACCAAAAGCCAGAAGCGCATCATATATTCGCGGGTGGTATTGGGAAGCCAGACCATGCCGGAGAAATCGAGCCAGGCAAATACCCATATGAAAGCCGTGAGGAAAACCACACCGAAAATCTCATTGCGCTCTTCCGGGAAGATATGCAGGTTGCGGATGAGTTCAAGTGCGGCCAGCCCCCACAGCGGAATGAGCGCCCAGGATATATCGGCGATCTCGCGCGATGGGATGAAAATAGCCAGCAGCAATGCCACAATGAACCACAGACTCAGTGAAATGATGCGGCGGCTTCCATGCTGCCATCCACGGATGAGGGCAATGACAGCAAGCAGAATCCCCAGCGGTTGATACACGGCCAGCGCGATCAGAAAACGTGAGGCGGGAAAATCAGAAGCGATTGTCCAGCGTTTGAAGAATTCGGGAATGGATGAAAATGCGGCGCTGAGCCCATTGGGGATGAGAAAGAAAAACGTGCCCGCCACAACCAAAGTGACGACGAACGGCCAAAGCGCTTCTTTGACATTAACCGAGGCCTGCTCTTCGGAACCACGCAATTGCACGCCCCGATAGATCGCCCATGCAATGCCAATGCTGAGAAGCCCCAGCCAGATGGATGGTCCGCCAAGCAGGGCAAGGGCGGCAAAGATGCCCGCCAGCTTTAAGTTGTTGTTTTCATAAAAACCAATGGCAAAAAGCAGGAAGGTGATCGCAAAGATGGGACTCGCCGCCTGCCGTGACAGGGCAACCATGCCCGGGTCAAGCGCAATGAAAAGGGCCAGGATCAGGCCCGGGCGGGGTTTGATCCGTTCGGTGAAGAGAAGCGGAATGAGGACGAGGAGGCTGCCGATTAAGGCCGGGGAAAATCGGGCGAGGAAATTCGTCCCCTCGCCATAAAGGAAAAATAAAACCGCAGTGGAAAGGATGTAAAAGGGATGCGGGCTGAGCAAGGGACGCTGCCCCTGGGTGATTTGCAATGCCTGCAGGGCGGGCGCGGCTTCTGAATCTGAGAGAGGCATGGCGCCAAGTTGAATGGTGCGGACTGACACCGCAATCAACAGCACCAGAACATACAACCAGGTTTCATGTTTAAAGTGTCGGTAAATCATGGGCGCAATTGTAATCCATCCAGAACTGTGAGTCTGGTGTCCTTTATTAAATTGAGGTGCGGTTTTTTTGTGCCACTGCTATTTGTTTTTTCGTTTTGCGGGCTTGCCAGCGGGCGGGTCTTTTTTATCGAACATCTTTAGAAATGCGGCGACCACGGAAGGGTCGAAATGTTTTCCGCTTTGTTCACGGATGTATTTGAGGGCTTTTTGTTTTGTCCACGCTTTGCGATAGGGGCGGTCAATGGTGACGGCATCCCATACATCAATGATGGCAAAGATGCGTGCCACAAGCGGAATCTGTTCCCCCTTTAATCCGCGTGGATAACCGCTGCCGTCCCATTTTTCGTGGTGGCAGTAGGGGATATCGAGCGATTTTTGCAGATACTTGATGGGTTGCAGCATGTCTCGCGCATAGTTGGGGTGCTGGCGCATGACCTTCCATTCGGCCTCGGTCAGTTTTTCCTCTTTCAGCAGGATCTTGTCCGGGATGCCCATTTTGCCGATATCGTGCAGCAATGCGCCGCGCCGAATGTGGAGCATTTGGTCATCGCTGATCCCCATGGCGTTGGCAAGGGCAAGGGTCATTTCGGTGACACGGCGTGTATGGCCTTCGGTCTCTTCATCGCGCAGGTCCATGGCATGTGACCAGCCTTCGATGGTCGTGTCGTATGCGATGATCAATTCAAGGTTGGCGCGCTGCAGGTCATCGAAGAGTTGGGTCTGGTCGATGGTGATGGCGGCCTGCCCGGCAAGGGTTTCGAGGAAGCCCAGCCAATCGGAACTTGCATGCAGTGGGGTGCGGTGAAAAACTTCGAGTACCCCTTTGATCTCACCTTTGGCAATGAGCGGTACGCCGTAGTATTCCAGAAAACCCTCTCCAACCAAAAGTGAGGCGCGTGTAAATTCGGTCCCTGCTTTGACCAAATTTGATACATGCAAAACTGTACGATTCAGCGCGACCTGCCCGCCCTGTCCTTCCCCGAGGCGCAGGCGGCTTTGTTCAATGTTGCGCGTGCGGAACCCCTGCCCGGCTACATATTCCAGTGTTTGCAGGTAGGGGTTGAAAAGCAAAATATCTGCCGCATCCACACCCAATTGAGATATGGATTGGGAGATGACCGTATTCAAGATGAGGCGCAGGTCAAAGGATGATGAGATCGCACGGTCGATCGTATGCAAAGCTTGCAGTTGATTCACACGTTGTGCGGTTTGCTCACGCAGACGTGCCGAATGAATTGCCCCGGCCGCTTGTGATGCGAACAAGGTAAGCAGGCGTTCATCGGATTCGGTAAATACCCGTGTCGAGTCATTGATCTCGTCGGCGGTCAGCACACCGATCAGCTCGCCGCCATACAGCATTGGCACTTCAAGCACCGCACGGATGCGAAGTTCATCATATTTGGAGGAACGTCCCTCCCATTCAGAATAGTTCTCGATTCGCAGCGGTTGGTGGGTTTGTGCCACGATTCCCGCCACACCTTCTCCAAGCCGCAGGCGGACGCCCGTGAGAATATCATTTGTAGTGATGACCGACAGTTCCAATTCCTCATCTTCAGGGTGGTAAAGGTAGATTCCGCTTGAGTTGGAGTTTAATAATTTTTTGGCGCTCTCCACAATGTTTTGTAACAGAGGGTCCAATTCATTTTCAGCGGAAAGGAAACTGCTGGTTTGATAAAGCGAAGCAAATTCCAGTGCCCGTTGGGCGGTTTCGTCGAACAGGCGTGCATTTTGCAGCGCCAGAGAGGCTTGTCCGGTAAAGGCCTGCAGCAGTTCTGCATGTTCTTCTGTAAAGAAGTTCGTTTCTGTGCTATCGAGTGAAAACAAGGCGATTACCTGGCCGTTGATGATGATCGGCGCACCGAGCCACGAACGGATGAATTCGGACTCTGGAATGCGTACCCAGCCGGGGTATTGCCTTACGTCTGAAATGACAAGCGGTTGTTTGTTATCGAGCATCCAACGCAGGTTTTCCGCGGTGGACAGGTCAAAACTATAGCTTGATATTTTTTCGATCATTTCCTTCTTTAACATTTTGTAGCCATGCATCTTTGTAATGCGGATCCTGCGTTGTTCATGATCGACAAACATCATGGTGCCGCCCGCAAAAGGCACGATGCGTTTGACCGTTTCCAGCAAACGGTCCATGATGGTTTCGAAATCAAGGCTGGTGCTCATCAAGGCACCCGCATGCAAAGCGTCGCGCAGTGCATCAGACATTCGGTGCTGTTTTCTTTCCGCTTCATACAAACGGGCGTTTTCGATCGCACTGGCTGCCTGATTGGCCAGTGTCGCTGTCAGGCGTTCATCTGCCTCACTAAATGCGTTGGGAAGTTCGCTTTCAATGCTGATAACACCGATGATGCGTTCACCCAATTTCATGGGGACATAGAGACCGGAATGCAGGCCGGGATATGTGTCCACGTAACGCGGGTCATTGCTGAGTTCATCCACACGCACTACTTGTTGATGTTCGATGGCCCAACCGCTCAAGCCCTGACCGATATGCTGGATCAGCGCCTGGAACCTTTCTGCCACCTTTTCCTTTTCCACTTCGTCTGTCAACCCTGCTTGTTTGAATGCCAGCAGTTCAAGGCCATCATCCTGCGGACGTGTCAGGCGGATGGTGATATGATGCCAGCCCAATTTCTGTTCGAGCAATTCGACGATCTTTGTGCCCAATTCCTTTGGATTCAAAAGGTGATTGAGCGCAAGTCCGGTTTCATAGAGGAGCTCCAACTCCACCAGCCTTTGACGGGTTTCAGCGAACAGGCTTGCGTTTTCAATGGTGGTTGTGGCTTGTGCAGCCAGGGTCTCAAGCAGCACACGGTGACGTTCGCCATACACATTCGGCTGATATGACTGCACAGAGATCATGCCAACCGTTTTACGATGTTTCCGCAAAGGCACTGCCAGAATGGAGCGCACCTCGTTGGGCGTGCCGAAACGGATCAATGGTGTGCGTGCTTCAAAATTGTCGTGAATGAAAAGGGTTTGTCCGCTGGAAATTACCTGTCCGCTTAGCCCCTGTCCACGCGGGACACGCCGCGGTGGAAATCGTTCCTCAAGATCGTATAAATACACGGCATGGTAATCGCCATTCCCCTTGTCATCCAGAACGATCGTGAAAACATCACAAGGCATGATCTGAACTACAGCCTCATGCAAGGTGGAGTAGATCATGTCTGAATCCAGGTGTATCGAAAGCAGGGACTGACTGACCTGATGCAGGGTATTCTGCTCAGCCAGCCATTGGTTCACGATCTTTTCCGTGCGTTTGCGCTGGGAAATATCCTGTTTGATCGAAATAAAATGAGTGATCTTGCCGTTGTCGTCTTTAAGCGGGGTGATGGTCTGTTCTTCGTCATACAGGCTGCCATCTTTGCGGCGGTTGATCACTTCACCATGCCAGACCTTCCCGGAAAGGATGGTGCTCCACATGGTTTTATAGAAACCCGGTTCATGTTCGCCAGATTTGATCAAGTCACGAGGGTTCTTGTTAAGGGCTTCTTCAAATGTGTAGCCGGTCAAAGTACTAAACGCCGGGTTGACCCATTCGATCATTCCATTGGTATCGGTGATGACAATGGCATTGGCCGCAGCATTTAATGCCGAGATGCGCAGATAAAGCTGGTCGTATTGCTTTGTAAGATCTTTTATCACTGCCAACACGGCGTTTTGACCGCCGTATTGGATTGTCCGCAGGGTAACTTCCACATGAATGACCTGCCCATTCTTTTTGCGGTGTTGAAACTCACCAGTCAGCGATTCAGAATCGACTGGCATTTCCGTGACAGCATAGATCTCTTTGAGCGTAATTGAAAGGAATTCCTCATGGGGATAACCATATAATTGCTGGGCCGCTTCGTTGACGTCGAGAAGCGCCAGCGTTTTTGAATCATGGATCCACATGGGGGTGGGGTGATTCTCGAACAGCAGGTTAAAGGCATCTTTGTCAGAGAAGGGGTCTGGCTTTTGTGATGGCTCTTGCAGGCTCATCAATTTTCTCCATCCAGAGAGGCAGTGTAGATCATGGCACGGTTTCGCCCGGCCTGCTTGACAGCATACAATGCCTTATCTGCACGCTGAACAATGAACTCCACACTTTCATCCGCAGGTTCGTACTGTATCTCAGCAATGCCAATGCTGAGTGTCACCGAGACCATCCCTTTGTCCGATGGCATCTGCATGTCCGCCACGCTGTTGCGAATCCGTTCTGCGATCGGGTAGGCCTGTTTTGCGCTTGTTTGTGGCAGCAGGATGATGAATTCATCGCCTCCGTAGCGGGCCAGCACATCGACGGAACGCATCTGCGCTGCTGTGGCTTGAGCGATCAACGCGAGGATCTTATCCCCGGCAGAATGGCCCAGAGTGTCATTGATGCGTTTGAAATCATCTGTGTCAAACATGAGAATGGACAGCGGACGGCGATAGCGCATGGCAGCATTGAATTCGCGGGTGGCAAGCTCAAAGAAATAACGGTAGTTGTACAAGCCGGTCAACCCATCAGTGCGGGCAAGTTGCTGCTCCCGTTGGAGCACCCGTTCGAGTTCCTGATTGGTTCGTTCGAGGGATTCCTTGGCGCGATGAAGCGCCTCTTCGGCATGTTTGCGGGCGGTGACATCACGCAGGGTACCCTCGTGGTAAATGACATTCCCGTGATCGTCGTAGGTGTAGCTGCCGCGGTCTTCCACCCAGATCTCCGTGCCATCCTTGCGCCTCAGCCTGTAGATGTCCGTTTCCCCATCACCGGTATCCAGTTTGTGAGTACCTCTTTCCTCTGCATCGAAATAGAGTTCGGTCTTGATATCGATCGCGAGCATTTCCTCTTTACTGGAATAACCGAACATCTTCACCATGGCCGGGTTTACATCTACAAATTTGCCTTCATGTGTGCTGCGGTAGATGCCGTCCATCATGCGGTCGAACAAAGAACGGTAGCGCCCTTCTGATTCCTGAAGAGCCTTGTTCACCATTTTCCGTTCGGTAATGTCACGCACCACCCACAGGGTGTTGTTCTCATCCATCGGCGATATGGTTGCAGCGAACCAGATCGTTCCATATTCAAGTGATATTTCATATTCAATGTGTGTGGATTGGCGGGTTTCCAAAACCTGGCGGATGGATTTAAGAAAGAATTCTGCACGCTCGGCTGGGAAGAACTCCGAAAGATTTTTACCCAGCAACTCGCTTTTTGGTTTGATCAATAGTTCTGAGTTGGTTGGCGCCACTTTGCGGTACACACCGTCATGGTCGATGACCAGCACCACATCCTGCATGGAGGCGAACAGGGCGCGCAATTCAAGTTCTGATTCACTTTGGGTCTCCACGGCCTGTGTTGGCATGGCAGGCTTTACCATGATCAATGCAGCAGCGCGCCCATCAAACTCGATCATGTGGGTTTCGGCTTCCACCTCCACAGATTCCATGTCTTTGCGTTTGTGTTGTAATTTTTTGTAGGAGTGACCATCTTGCTGGACTTTTCCCCCATCCGCTGAAATACGTGTTACTGCATTGGCCTGTAGAACATCGTGGAGGTTGAGCTTTCGAAAATCTTCACGCGAATACAGATAGGAATTGACAGCAGCTTCATTGGCCTCCAGAATTTCGTAGGTCTGTGCATCGCAAACATACATGGGGGTTGGATGACCCATGAATAACAGGTAAAAAGTCTGCTTCTCATCTGCTGATTTTGCTTGTGATTTTGGATGTGCGTTGCGAGGCATCGAATTCATCCTTTGCATTCGAGATCCATGTTTGAAGCTGGTGTTGACTTTCAAATGTTACATATCTTATTTGTGTGATTTCTCTCGTAGGTTTGCAATACTATACGGATTTACAAGGGAAGTCAATTATTATATTACCCTCTTTTTACACCCTCCATCATGATAAAAGAATGGCACAGTGGAGAGTATCTTACTGTGCCATAAGAGCCTACAAACCGATATTCTTTTTTAAGTAGGACCGTAATTTTGGCGGCCTGACCGCACTGACATCCACTTTTTTGGCGCGGATCATTCTGGCAAAACGGGCCAGTCCTTTTGCGAGAGCACTGGCAAAGGCCTCATCCTTCGGCGCATCATCCTCCAGCCAAAAGCCGAGGATGTGAAGCGTTTCGGTCTGGCGATCCAGTTTGGGGTCAAGGCGTGCCACGAGGTCGTCACCGTATAAGATCGGCAGGGTGTAGTATCCCCAGCGGCGCTGATGCAACGGTTTGTACACTTCCCATAGATATTCAAAATCAAAAACCACTTTGGCCCGTCCACGTGCGCTGACCATTTCCAGCGGGGCCAGGAATGTAACTTCTTCCTGGGTGGATGTGTCAAGCAGTTTCCATTTTTTGGGAATACGCCCCGCTTCAAGATCAGACAGGTGGGACTGTTCACTGTTTAAAACGAGATATCCATCCTTTGAGCCTTCCACACGCAGCCTTGATGCAATGCCCTGTTCGATGAGCCGCTCAATGCGTTTTTTGCCTTCTTCCCGCGAAACATCGCGATGGATAAAACCAGCCAAACCTGTGCGCCAGACGTTTTCGCGCGCCAGACCAAGATGGGCAATGGTTTTACGGCTGAAGAAATCCTCCGCTTCTGAATCGGGTACGGTATGCTCATATTTTTTTGGAAGGACTCGTTCGGTCAGGTCGTAGATTCGGTCAAAGCCTTTGCGGTTGGTGATCATCACTTCACCGATCAACCACAGATAAAAAAGCGCGATCGATTCTTCCTTCCGACCGCGATAGCTCCAACTCTTAAGGGCCTCGCCGCTAAAATCGCGGTTTCCCAGCGGCCCGCGTGTGCGCAGTTCATTCAAGACGGCATTCAATAATTTTGCAGGCGGTTGTTGATAGGCATCATGATAATAAATACCCTGTTTCTTGCGGTGTTTCATGTGCAGCCGCCAGTAGGGGAATTCACTCATGGGATACATGAATAGCCAGCCGCCATAGTCAAAAAATCCGCGTTTTTCATACGCGGCTTGATAAAGATTCTCTGGTTTGAAATCGAGTACGCGGCCGTACAGGGCAATTTCCTGGCTGCGTGCAACGATGTTGAGCGGATCGAGTTGAATGCCTTCCATCTGCTGAATGGCGGAGGTGGTGCCTGCCAGCCCTTTAAACCGTCGACCGGGCCAAAGCCCTTGTTGGCCGAGCAGGTATCGGCGGAATGTGATGCGTGAAATTGTGTCCATAAAAAAATAACCGAGGAGATGAGTCCTCGGTCTCCATTTGTTATTGGATTTATTTAGTCATCACCCAGGGAGGCGATGGCTCGCAGCAGGCCAAAGATCAGCACACCAAGTTTGAGGCCTTCTCCGGCGGTAAGTGCGGTTTCGCGTTCATTTTTTTCTGCGCGGCGGGTGAGGAGCATGGCAGCGATGAGACCTGTGACAGCGCCGATCAATGCGCCAAGTAAGATGTTTTTGCTGTTGTTCATGAGTTGCTGATCCTTCCAAAAAAGGCTTTTAGATTTTCGACAAGGTCATTGATGGCAAGGATGGGTTTTGCGGCCATGTCTGCGCCGCGGGTGATGTAGCCGCGGGCTTTGTGGACATAATCCTGTGCGATGCCGGTGTAGTATGGAAGTCCGCTCAACGCACGGGCCATCAGGTAAATGCCGCCAATGAGCAGGGCCAGTACGATCAACCCCGTGATCAGAAGAGGAATGATGATCCAGATGGTGGATATGGCGGCCCAACGCCCCACATCGCCGCCGGATTTGAAGGTGGCGAATGAAATCAGAACGATCATGCCGATCATCAACAAAGCCGAAAGTACAACGGGCAGGATGACCTGTGTGTTGCGCTGCTTGCGATGCACGAGATAGGAATAATGTTCAGGGTGTGGAAGTTGAGCTTTCATTGCTTATATTTTAGCATAGTGGCATTTGTTTTACTAAGCACAATAAGGTTACGGCGTGCTGTCTTCGAGCGGTGTGCGTTCGTTGAGCGCCTGCAGCGGGCGGTTGTTGCCTTCAAATACCGTTAATAACTTTTCCAGTTGTGCGGCGGATACTTCCACGGGTGAGGTCATTACGAGCCAGCTTACACCTTCAGAACAAGGTGGGGTTGTAAGAGACCCGCTGTACCGGAAGGTGGTCTGTTCGGCTGGCAGGAAATCGGCGGCATTGACCTTGCTCCCGGCATCTTTGGCGTCGGTCTTTTCGGCAGGCAGGTTGTTGACGAATGGATCGAAGGCTGCATTCTCTGTGCCTTGTTGAAGCAGAATGCCAATGACAGCCAGTTTCCCCTCTGCATTTTTATGGACGATGTGGATCTCGGCTGCGAATGCCTGCCCATCAATGTGGTGTTCGCTGGGAGCATGATAATGAAATTGAACCACATCGTAGCGGGTCCCATCCAATTCAATATAACTGCCCGTATCGTAATTGACCTGGGCTGTGTGCCCGTTGTTTAGGATATTCACTTCACTGGGTTGGTAGTGGAATGAGATATTGACGAGGTCTTTTTCAATGGGTTTTGAAATATCAATGGGTGATTGATTCTCACCTGTGCCGCAGACAGCATAGGATGGGTCAATTTCTCCCCAGTGTTGCGGGCCTTCCTCGCCTTCGTAGGTCCAATGCGGGGCTTCCTGCGGTTGGTTTGCACATGCGCCTAACAGTAAAGATGCGATGATGAGCAGTTTTTTCATACGGGTCTCCTTGATAAAGTTATGCAATCACCAAGGCCTATTATCCATCTCATTTGCGGTTATTGGCAATATAAAAAAGCAAACATGACTTCCCCCGAAATTAAGGTTTCGCGGTTAAGTTCGTATCTTAAGAACAAATAGGAAGCTGATTTACACACACCTGCCCTGGCGGGTGGTGCCAAGGGAAAACGCTGATTTTTGCTTTTGATCAGCGTAAATCAGCGTTTTAATAAAACTCAGGGTTAATTATGTTTGTCTGGTTATTGTGCTGGCTTGCCTTCGACTGGATATCCTTTGGCATACCATTCTTTTAACCCGCCAGCCATGCTGGTGGCGTTGTATCCTGCTGCGAGCAGGATGTCACGTCCCTGCTGGCTGCGGTTTCCCGAACGGCATACCACAAGAATTTCACGGTCTTTTGGAATTTCTGCCAGTCGGCTTTGCAGTTGGTCAAGCGGAATTAGTGTGGTGTTGGGTGCATGGTATTCATCCCATTCCTCTTGTGTGCGAACATCCACAACAAAGGCGCCGTTTTGATACATTTCATACGCCTGGTCTGTGTTGACCTCGCGTGACAATCCCTGCCCGCTGCCCTGCCCGGATAAGGCGATCAATACGATGACAATGACCACAACTGCGATCAGAGTCAACTGCCCGGCTGGTTTGCGCAGAAAAGCGGAAAGTCCGCTGCGGGAGGTGGTGTTTCTATTTTTCTTTTTTGACATATGCCCTCACAAATGATTTTGATTTCTTTTTTAGGACGTAGATTTTGCAGATGGTCTTACACAAACAGGGAATGAGTTTTGGTTAAAAATGTTTTCCTCCTTCTTTGGTCTTGATTGACCAGGAAGGAGGAGCTTTTTCAAGTATTTGTTTGTGCTGTGCCTTGTGTGACGCTTTGTAAGACTGCTAGTAAGATTTGACCGCCGCATCAAGGTCGTGATACACATCGAAGAATTGTTTCAACCCCACAACATCCAACACCTGCTCCACTGAGGGCTGCGGGCCGAACAACTTCACATGCTGGCGGACAGCACCATCACGTTCGAAATTGATCGCGCGAAAAGACGGGCGCCCCGTTTCCTTCGAATACATGGATTGACCGGCGAAGATCAGCACCACGGTGTGTAAAGACATCAACCCTGCACTGCTGACATATGAAACCCCGCTCAAGTCGATCAGAATATCGCGCACACCGCTGGCGTATAACTCCTGAGCCTTGTTAATGACCTCGATGTAGTTGGACGCATCCAGATTGCCCGAAAGGTGCATGATGGTTACAAATACGCGCCATTCCTGTTTTGTGATTCTGATTTGCATGGGTTCCTCCGGGTTGTAACGGTGTTTGCATTTTACCTGAAATTGAATTCTTCAAAGTGGATGTTGTCTGCGGGGACCTTCATTTCAATGAACTTTGCTTCGAAGGCCTGCACCATGGGAAGCGGACCGCACATGTAAACATGGTGCGTGCTGATGTCACCGCCTGCATTTTTGGCGATCTCCTCCACGGTCAACGAGCCATCTGTGGAGGAAAAGCGGATGTGGGTCTTCAACCGCGGATATTTTTGTGCGGCGGTTTGAATCTCTTCCACGAAGATGGCTTCTTCACGGTGTCTTACCGTGTAGTAAAAATCCACATCGAAGGCAGGGTCAGTTTTCAGGTCCCGAATGAACGAGAGGAAGGGGGTGATGCCGATTCCGCCTGCGATCCAGATCTGTTTGGGGCCGCCGCTCTTGTAGTCGAACATTCCATATGACCCTTCCACCGTAGCGGACATGCCCGCCTTTAAGTTCGCAAACAGGTGACGGGTGAAATCGCCGCATGCCTTGATGGTGACCCGCAGCACATCTTCGTGCGGCGCGCTGGAGATGGTGAACGGATGCGCTTCGTCCAACCCTTCGCCTGCGAAATGCACGAAAAGGAATTGCCCCGCCTTTTGATTTTTGATCGATTCCTTTTTTGCGCGCAACACCACTTCGGTGGTGGAATTGTTCGGGTGGTTGACCGCCTCTACTGTGTATGGCAGGTATTTTTTGAAGAGCCCGCCGAAGACCTCGGTGTATAAATAGGAAAGTGTGCCAAGAATGAAGAAGTTCTGTGTCCACGTGATGGCGATTTTTGCACTGGGGGCATTGATGGTCAGCGAATGGACGAAGCCGAGAATAAAAAAGATGCCGACGAAACGATGTAGTTTTTTCCAGCCTTCGTAGGTTTGGCCGGTCAATTTGCTCAAGAACGGGATGCGTGGTGCCAGGGTCGGTAGAACGATCGCCACGATCCCCAGAAAAGCGACCATGGCAAGGTAGTTGCCCACGCGCAGGTTGACGAGTGTGATGGGCACGGTCAGCAGATGTACGAACATCAACAGAAATGCACTGGTGGATGTGTGACGGTGGGTCATGTACATCTTGTCCAGGCCGCCAAAAAACGGCTCTGCCCATTTGGGACGCGTGGAAATGAACAACGAAAATGACATCAACACAATGACCAGGGAGCCGAGGACTTCCCCTGCATAGGCACGTGCGTAATGTTCAGCACCCTCTGCCACAGGCGGAAAAACGATCCAGATGATAAGTGTGAGTGCCACAAGAATGATAATGGTAAGGTTCCCGATATTTTTTTTCTTCATCTTGCCTCTGGTTGATCTGTTTTGTCATGAATCAACAGCGATGCAGTGGAAACTGCATCGCTGGGGAAAGCGCAAATACTAAAAAGAATCGATTGCTTTTTGCCTGTCGGTGAAGGTTTCGAAGAAGGCGGAAAAGCCGACCATATCGAGCACACTGATAACTTCAGGACGCGGATTAAGAAGTTTGAGGTTCTTCTGCATCCCACCATCGCGGCTGCGGTCCATGGATTTGAGGGTGGCCCAGCCATGTTCAAGGTCTGGCAATTCCTCGCCGCGGGTCATCAGTGCAATGGTATGCAATGAAACCAACCCCGCGCTGGAAATATAAGTCAGGTCGCCGAGGTCAAGCAGGATGTTCCTTGTACCAGCCTCCACAACTTCACGCGCCTTGGCGATGAGAGTTTGATAGGTCTGCCCATCCAAATGACCTGCCAACTTGATGACAGCAACGGAAATGCGGCCTTGCTCTTGTGAGATGGTAATTTCCATTTGAATACTCCTTTCAATAAATGATGCCGTATTATAAACCTGCTTTACGTTCCAATCGTTGCAGGCGGTGGTCTATTTCTCCGAGCCAGTGTTTGCGGATGTATGGAGGCAGGTCGGCTCGTTCCACTTCTGCGCGTGCCGACCTGGCCCATTTGAGCGAGGTTTCTGCATCGCGCATTTTGTGCTCGTAATATTTTGCCAGTTCAATATGGGCATAGACATGACCGCGCTGTGCGGCCTGCTCCCACAAGCGGATGGCCTGGTCTGCGTCACCACGTTTTTTTTGCAGGATGGATAACCGTTTCACGGCCACGCCGAAATCTGATTCGTTTAACCCAAGCTCAAGTCCACGCTCGAAGAGACGGGCGGCTTCATCCCAGTGGCCGAGGTCTTCGAATAATTTGCCGAGTGCAATGAAATCAAGTCCGTGTTCCACACGGCCATTGTAGGGGTCTGCCAGCAGTTCGCTGACATGTGCCAGCAGGGCGGCCATGGCCACCACATCCATGGCGTTGTGATAGAACACGCCCGCCATTGGGCTGGCATCGCCTGTACGCAGATAGTCGAAATATAACCAGGGAATTTCATAACCTGGCACTTCTTCAGAAGTGCGGGTAAAGCCGAGTACATGTTCCTCAAGATACTTCAGCGCTCGCGAAGGGAGCCTGTCGCGCCACAACCGCCGTGCCAGCGGAAGCAGGTCGAGGTGGGCATAATCTTTGAAAGGGACGGGGATGCGGTGAAGCGAATAGCGGGTGACGAGCAGCGGCGCATCGAAGGCTTTTCCATTGAAGGTTACCAGTCCTTCGCAGGGCGCGAGAAAATCGATCAATGCTTCGAGCATGGCGGGTTCTTCAGACGGGTCGCGCAGGAAGAATTGCCGTAGAACGAACCTGCCATCTACAAAACGACCGGCTCCCACAAGGAAGGCGTATGTCCCTGTGCCGCCTGCCATCCCCGATGTTTCAGTGTCGAGGAATGCAAATTTATGGATCGGAAGCTCTGCCATACGCGGATCGTTGGCCCATTGGGCAATGATCGAAAATGGAAAAGAGGAGGCGTAAGCCGTTTTCCCGTGCAGATAATCTTCGGCAAAGGTTTGTTCGGCGATGAATGCCTCGCCGCGCGGGGTCTGGAAAAATGTCCCAGCCACGACCGAGTCAATGGAACGGCTGGCAGGTTTGGGCGCGGGAAGATCCGCTGTTCCTGTTTTTACACCGAGCGCTTTGAGTTTATCCGCAAGCGATGACATGGGATGTATTGTATCCATGACTCAGCACTTTGCCAAATCGAACCAGCTTTGTATAGGGTGCTATAATGATTTAAACAAAATCAATTTACCCCCATGAAAGGATGTCCCTTTGGTAAAAGTCAACTATCAATACGAAAAGCGCAAAAAAGAACTGGATAAAAAACGCAAGAAAGAGCAGAAATTAAAGCTCAAACAGCAGAAAAAAAATAACCCGTCTGGTGAGGTTTTGACCGAGGTGCAGGATGGTGCCATGGTTGAAGCCCCAGCGGAGACCATGCCCGTGACCCCGCCTGTTGAAGAAGTGGATAAATAAAAATACGAGAAGCAATAAGAAGAGGAGATGGAGTTCCATCTCCTCTTTATTTTTTAAAAGTTGAAAAACATAATAATCCTGCAATTATGAGTTTCTTGACAAATTAGAACAAGTGTTCTATATTAGAGGCAGTTCGATTGTTTTTTCATCTGGTTCCAAAAAAGGAGATTTCCCATGAACCGCTCTCTCAATCTTCAATTGAAACTGCTTCCCTTTTTGAAAAGCGCATCTCTCAAACGCGGCGCGATCTTTGGCGGCATTCTCATCAGCGCCCTGCTTGCCTTTGAGTTGTTCAACTTCGGCACGACATCCTTTGCCTTGCAGGATGTACTCGGTAATTTGAAATTCGCGGGTATTCAATGGTCTGCCATCCTTGCCTTTGCCTTTTGCGGAATTGACTTTGCCGGTATTGCCCGCATTTTTACGCCTGAGCAGGGTCGTGACGAACCTGCCGAGGTCTGGTACCTGTTTGGGGCCTGGCTGCTTGCGGCTGGTTTCAATGCCATGCTTACCTGGTGGGGTGTTTCGGTGGCGATCCTCAACCACAATGCCGAAGGCGGCTCTTTGGTGGGGCAGGCGGTGATGGTGAAGGCTGTGCCGATCTTTGTGGCTGTGATGGTCTGGTTGATCCGTGTGTTGATCATTGGCACATTCTCCATTGCCGGGGAACGCCTCTTCTCGCTGGCGGAAGCAACTTCACGACCTGCCGCTACTGCGTATCAAAATAATTCGCCGCGCCCGGTTACACAATCACAACCTGTGTATCGCCCGGCAGCCATGAGCGCGAGTTCCAGCAATCAAAATTATCCGCGCCCTGCACCCAAACCGCGCCCGGCACCGGTTTCGCCGAACTATGGCGCCAACCGTCCCGAACCTACCTATCACCCCATTGGTATGACTGCAATGGGACATGGTGAAGGCAGCAATTCCACATCTTCTGTGCGGAGATAGGACACGACTGAAGTCCTTTAATCACTGATACTCTCTCACGCCCGTTTGGGCGAACCACTGAGGCGCCCAAACGGGCGCCTCATGCGTTAAGGTGACTGGTGTATTTTTACTCGAACTCGTCCAGTGTGCTTTCGCCGTGGGTGAGGATGTAAAGTCCGCGTGGGGTGCCGTTGTTTGGGTCGAAGACAAAATCGGTGACGATGAAATTTTTTTCGAATGCGGTTTCGAACAATTCGCGGGTGAAGAAGCGCCAGTCGCGGGCGAGGGCGAAGTCTTGTGATTTGAGGGCGGTAAAGTCGCTTGGAATTTCCGCGAGCAGCAGGCGGTCGTCAAAGGGTGGAACATGCTCGGGTGGTTGTGGCAGGCCATTGGTCGAGGTGCGAAGCGGGTAGAACTGGCGCAGGCCTGAGCTGGCAACGTGAGATAACTTGAGGGTGGGGCGCGGCCGTTTGCTGAGTCTTCTTTCCACACGCGGAGTGTTGATCCACCAATCTACTTGAAATCGGTCGGAGGGCAGACCAGCGTTGAGACCGTCGCGCATGTCGCCATATTCAGACCGCCGATAGGTGACACAGACCGCTCCCAGTTTGGAGATGTTGAGATAGGCGTTCCGACTGAGAAGGGGGTCATACGTCCATGTAACGTGGTCGAGGTCCTGATGGCGGACCATTTGCCATTGTGCCCGTTTGAGCGCAAAGCCAACCCCGCCATCGCGATAGTCAGGATGAATGCCCATCATGTGCGAGCAATGTTTGGGGCGCGGGCCGTCCGGTGTGGATTCGAGACCGGGAAAGCCAAAGACAAACCCGACAATCTTTTCTTCCACAAATGCGCCCAGCACCAACCCGCCGTTGTGAACGGCGGTGATGAGCATGTGCAACGGCACCACGTCTGTTTCGGAACCGGGCCATACATCGCGCTGCAGGTCTTCAACAAGGCGCATTTCTTCGGGAGTTTCGATGAGGCGGATGGAGAAATTGTTCATGGTTATCGAGTGCGGAGCGCTGCAATTCTTTCTGTAAGGGTGTTCCATGCGCGTTGATACCACGGCTTGCGGATCAGGTAATCGAGGCGGTAGGTGAAACGTGCAGGCATGAGGCCAAATACCCGCGGCATCGAATCCACGGCGCAGGTGCGGTTGACGGCGAAATAATCGAGCCAGAAAGACGAGATGGGAAAGTTGGGGATGACACCATCGAGAAATACTGTGATGGCGCGCAGGGTGATCGGCGAAAGCGGAACCAGCACACGCCGTTGACGGGTCACATCCATGATGGTTTCAATGATCTGCTGCAGGGTGAAAAACTCACTGCCGCCGAGCTCGTACACGCGGTTGAGCGTGTCTTCATTTTCAAGCGACCACAAAATACAGGTGGCAAGGTCTTCCACCCATACAGGCTGCACCACCGTGCGCCCGCCGGACTGAATGGGAAACAACCCCACCGAAGCCCGCACCAGTCTTGAAAGGTTATTCGTAAAATGGTCTTCAGGTCCGTATACCAGTGACGAGCGCAGGATCGTATATGGAACCTTGCCATTGCGGATGTGTTCCTCGGCGATGCCTTTTGCCCTGAAGGCGGGATAGCCCGAAGAGCGCGCCGCGCCTATGTGACTGAGATACACGATCCGATCCACACCCGCATCTGCTGCTGCTTCGACGACGTTCTCGGTGCCTTGAATATCGGCTGTTAAAAGATTGCCGCGGCTGCCCTGATTTTCCGCACTGGCGAGGTGAATAACGGCTTCCACGTCACGCATGGCGGCGCGCAGGCCGCGCTTATCGGCAAGACTCACCACCGCCACTTCCACAGGCACGCCTTTGGGGAGGTTCGGCGTCCGCGGCGAAGGGCGAATCAAGGCCCGTAGTGGATATCCAATGGAAGAAAGCTGTCGCACCAGTGTACGTCCGATGAAACCGGTGGCGCCTGTGATGAGAATCATGGCTGGGATTATAGCAGAGGGCCGCAAACGCTGACGCGTAGCGCTCGAACCCCAGT
>DAOQID010000012.1:0-1691 GCA_035339375.1 Anaerolineales bacterium
TTCAATTCTACCATCCCATTTTGAAGCGCCTTTTCCCCAACCGTCACGCGGATCGGGCAGCCGATCAAATCTGCATCATTGAATTTTACGCCTGCACGCTCGTCGCGATCGTCGAATAGAACTGAGATCCCCGCATTTTGCAATTGGTTGTAGATCTTTTCGGCTTCGGCGCGGGTATCCATCTGCTTTCCGGGCACATGCATGAGATACACATCAAACGGCGCAGCAGATTTGGGAAAGGTCAACCCCTTGTCATCATGATGCCGCTCGGCGAGGGCCAGCAGCCAGTTTTCATAGTAAAGGCCGAAGCGCGTTCCCAACGGCATTGCAGAAACAACTTCAAGTGCATTTCCGCAATTTGAGCAGGCGTCGCCTGCTTTTGCCATTACCAAGTCTTCAACGATCTCCGCCGAATAATCACGCGGATAATTTGTGTTCAAAAGATGATATCCCGCTTCATTCGCGCCTGCCGCCAGATTTTGTGATTGGGGAATCAGGTCATCAACCAGGATGAGAGCATCGTTGAGGCCAATGGGCGATGCATACCCCGCCACCGCACCTGACCTTGAAATTGCTTCGGCGTTAGCAGGCTGAATCTCCCCGACGATATATTCCAGTTTGGCCTCACTCAATTGCATATCTCCGCGTACAGCGGCAAAGACAAATTTTCCATCTTCCTTGCGGGTGAACATCAATGCCTTGGCGGTCTTCTCCTTCGGCAAGCCAAGGAAATTTGCCAGCGACTCGATGGTGTTGCAATCAGGCGTCAACACCTTTTCAAGCGGACGTTCCTCTTCGTGGGGCAGGGGTGTCTTCTTGAATTTTGCCATGTCCAACAGTTCGGTGTATTTGCAGGAAGGACAATGGGCAACTTCGAGATTGCCCGTGACCATCGGAAAGAAAACCGCCTGCTCGCTGACCAGCCGCGGCAGGTCAACCACCTCTGAAAATGAAGGGTCGTTCGAGAGGGTTTCCAGCCGTGTCAGCGCTTCTTTGCCAAGCGGCAGGATCTCACATTCACGGGTCATATATCCCGCGCGGACAAGGAGTGCGAATCCCTCCGTCCGTGCGTTGTTGGGGGCTTCACGCTGGGTTTGGATTTTCAGGTCGGTATATTTCATGGGATTAACGAGGGAGGGACACGGCATGGCCGTGTCCCTATCACTCGGGTGAATTTAGACTTCGCTTTTTTTCTTCCCGTTGCGCATCAACTTTTGGGTTGAATCTGTCGGGAGGGTGGGTTCGGGGGTGGAAATTTGAATTGGCGTTTGGGCGATGGATTCTGCCTGGGCGGCCTCTGAAGGCGTGGATTCGGGAGCAGGCTCAAGGTCCAGATCGACCGTTTCTTCCATCCGAATTTGCCCGCGCAGGAAGGCTCCTTCTTCGGTCACGAAAGCGGTTGTGACCACATCTCCCCATACCCGACCCGAAGCGCGGATCTCAAGTTTTTGAGTGGTGATGTTGCCGCGCACAGCCCCCGCTACGATGACGGTATTTGCGCGCACATTCTGGCAGGTCACACGCCCTGTTTCGCCCACGACCAACATGCCACGCAGGGCGATTTCGCCTTCAAACGCGCCTTCGATACGTACACCGCCTGAACCGTTGATGCTTCCGTGCCAGATCAGGCCTGAGCCGAGCACAGAGGTGATTCTTTCAACAGCTTGCACAGGTTGGACGGCTTCACTTGC
>DAOQID010000012.1:1791-27497 GCA_035339375.1 Anaerolineales bacterium
CAATTTTACCTTGAAAACCTTAAGCGCGGAGCAGGGGTAGGGGTGGAGCAAACAGGCAAAAAAAGGCACGCAGACCTTCCTGTCCGCGTGCCTGCTTGCTTATGCATGTATTGCTTGCTTCTACCCGCCTTTTTCATCCTTTTCACTGACCTGAACACCAATGATATTGAACCCGGAGTCCACGTACAATACTTCACCGGTGATGTGTGCAGAAAGGTCAGAAGCAAGGAAAACGGCCGAGTTCCCCACGTCTTCAATGGTGACATTCTCACGCATGGGAGCCATATCGGCAAAATGCTTGTACATATCACGGAAGCCGCCCACACCTGCCGCCGCCAATGTGCGGATGGGTCCTGCCGAGATCGCATTGACGCGGACCTTCTGGGGCCCGAGGTCATAAGCCAGATAGCGGGTGGATGATTCCAGTGCTGCCTTGGCGACACCCATCACATTGTAGTGCGGAGCAACCTTCACCGAGCCGTAATAGGTCATGCACATGACCGAAGCGCCCGGGTTCATGATCGGCAGAAAGGCATGGGTCAATGCCACAAGTGAAAAGGCACTGATCTCCAATGCGGTTTTGAAGCCCTCGCGGCTGGTTTCGTGGAAAGGCTTGCTCAATTCATCACGGCCAGCATAGGCAATGGAATGAACCAGCACGTCGATCTTGCCGAAATGTTTCGCGGCTTTTTCAACGGTTTGAGCGATATGGTCATCTTTTGTAATATCGCATTCCTCAAGCCATTGACAATCCACCTGCTCGGCCAGCGGCTTGACACGGCGTTCAAGCATTTCACCAGCGTAGCTGATACCGATGTTCGCGCCCTCGCGTTTAAAAGCCTGTGTGATGCCCCACGCAATGGATTTGTCGTTCGCAAGACCAAAAATAAGTGCGTTCTTTCCTTCCAGTAATCCCATATCAATCTCCTCGATATTCGATATTGTATACCCGACTATTCAATGTCGGCTATCGTTTCTTTGACCAAAAACCGCCATGGCTTGGAGAACCAAGGCTCTGGCGTAGTATTTAAACCCACGCGGGGGCCAATCGTCACGCATTTATCGGGGACTTTAAACCCCGCCTCGATCCTTAAACTGGAAGCTGATTCTGTCAGATCGGCATAGTTCTCACTTTTGGTGATCCCCAGCGCCTGAGTCAGTTTGCCTGGCCCAAGCGTATCCCGCCCCTGACGACGCTCCATCATCACGTCAACGCCTTCCAGCGGTTGTATCGCGCGGATGAGCACCGCCGCAGGAAAGCCTTCCTTTTCAGTGACCGCGTTCAACATCCAGTGATTGCCGTAGGTGAAGTAAACGTAGGCCAGCCCCGGCGGACCAAACATCGGGTCGGTTCGGATGGTGCGTCCTGCCTTGGCGTGACTGGCAAGATCGTCAAATCCAAAATAGGCCTCGGTCTCGCTGATAATCCCAACAAGTTTCATCCCATCCGAGATTCGCACCAGGCGTGCCCCGAGCAATTCGCGGGCAACGGTCAGTGTGGGTCGGTTGTAGAATTTACGAGGGAGGGTCATTGTTACTGTTTGCAGGTTGGAAGGTTTACAAATTAGAACGTTCAAACCTTCCAACAAGAATTTTATTTAAATCTTGCATCTCGCTGAAGCGTGAGCCGCAATCCTTCTTCGAGTTTGATGGAAGGGGTAAAACGCAATTTTTCCTTTGCGAGGTTCAAATCTGCTTTCATGCGTGAGACGCCGCCAGAAGTTTGCGGGTTATAGACCACATTGGCTTTGCTGTCGGTCACATCCAATACGATGCGGATGAGATCCTTGACCGAGGTTTCGGTGCCCGAACCAACATTAATAACCGCTCCATTGATGTTCGGCGCGGTGGATGCGGCAACCATGGCGCTGACCACATCATCCACATAAATATAATCACGGCTCTGACTGCCATCTCCATGGGCCACCAATGTCCCTCCGCGCTGTGCCTGGCGAAGGTAATGCGGCACCACAGGGGGGTGGGAGGGTGGCAGGTGTTGTCCGGGGCCGTAGGCATTGAAGATGCGCAGGCTGACCGTTTCGATCTTCCACAGAGAACCGATGGTGTTGACGTAATATTCCGCCGCAAGTTTGGAAACGGCATAGGGTGAACGCGGGTTGGGTCTGGTGGACTCTGTCAGTGTAGAGTCTCCCAAGTCGCCGTAAACAGCACCGGACGAAGCCAGAACGACTCGTTTGACTCCCACATCGCGCATGGCTTCCATCAAGGCCACGGTCCCGCCCACATTGACGGCGTTATAGTCGCGTGGATATAAAATGGATTCCTGGACTGAGACACGCGCCGCAAGGTGATAGACCACATCCACATCCTGGAGCAGGGTCCACAACTTGGGGCGGTCGCTGACATCTCCGCGTGTAAAATGGACATCCGGTGCAAGCACCTTGGGGTCACCCGTGGAAAGGTCATCAAGGCCGCGTACCTGGTGTCCTTCGCGGGCAAGATGGTTTGCAAGAGAAGAGCCGAGGAATCCCGCGGCTCCGGTGATCAGAAAATTCATAGGAAAAGATTATAACCGCAATATTGGTGCCTGTTTTTGATTGACTCGTGTTTGGTACTGTGTTATCTTTACTGCCGATAGGAAAACGGTAAGTTACGTTGGTTTGGAGAACATCAACAGCTCACGGTTTGACCGTGGGCTGTTTTGTTTTGACCTCCGATGGAACAAAAACGGCTTGACCTAATACAAATTTTTTAGTTTGCCAAAGGAGGCAAAAATGTCTGATCGAATAATCGGTACTGTAAAGTGGTTCAATGGTGATAAGGGCTATGGTTTCCTCGCCCGTGAAGGTGGTGCGGACGTGTTCGTCCATTTCTCCGCCATTCAGGGTGATGGTTATCGCAACCTTCAGGAAGGCCAGAAAGTTGAATTCACCGTCGAGAAGGGCCCCAAGGGTCCTCAGGCGGCGAACGTCACCATTCTTGCTTAAATCATAAAAAGCGGACGATGCGAAAGCATCGTCCGCTTTTTGATTCCAATTTGTTTATGCTTGAAAGACGGGGGAATATCCGCTTTTTTGTGCTTTCATATCGTACAACAGTATATCGGCGCGTTCCGGGTCTATAAGCTGAAACGTCTGCTGCTTTTGTGTTATTTCAGATGCTTCTTAATATCCTCGCGCAGGTCCACGGCGTTGCCGACAAGTACGCCAAAAATAAGCAGGACAATGGTTATGCCAGCGCCTGTATAGACTGCATATGGCGAGATCCAAACTTTTGTGAGAATGACCGTACCGATTCCGCCAAGTAACAATGCATAGATCGGCATTTTGATCGTGTAAGAAACCTTGCCCCAATCTTCTTGAAGAGAGATCGGCTTCCGCATCCGCTTTTCTTTGATTGCGGAATTGCGCTGAAATTTGCGTTCGCGTTCCAGCGGATCACGGTCTCTGAGTTGCCTCTCTCGCAGTCTTTTGAGTCTGTCGGCTTCTGATTCTGGCATGGGCGTTTTCCTTTCACTATTCAGCAGAGCCTGATTCGAAAAGATACTTCAACTCATATTATATGGCGGTGATGCGTTTGTAAGATTAAATTTCCACCCTGCTAAAGTTGTTCGGTAAACTCTGCCCACAGCCTTTCCAACTCACGGGCGATGTGTGCAGGGATTTCGATGCCTGACATGCGAATCTCCCAGTGCATACCTGAAAGCGGCGGCATGACCAGTAACTCGCGCGGCAAAATCGGACCGTGATCAGGGTCCAACAAAATATCATATTTGATCTGGACGTAGTTTGCTGTTTCGCCCAACAAGGCTTTTTGCTCATCCCAATGCAGGTCTTGAAAAGAATCCGTCATCACCTCACCTGAAGCGAAGATTCCTTTCGGGTTCTCACCCAGACGGATCAAAAAGAATCTGTCTCCTCTTTTCAGTTTCTGCGATGACCCCGTGCCCCAGCGATCCAGAATCATTTTCCCATCTTTGACCTGTTGCGCCATTGCGGGCAGATTTTTCCATGCCCAGCGTTTTGGATTCCATGCAAGTAGATATGTTTTCATAGATCTTTTAGCAGACACCCGCCTCATATGAGGCGGGTGTCCATTCATTGATGATCGATTTACTTCTTTTCCGAAAATTGCTCCTGCCGCCGTCCTCGGCGACGGGGACGCCGCCTTGAGCAGAATATTTGGATAGGTTCTTACTTCTTTTTGGGTGCGAGGCGGTTTCTGCCGTAACTTTTTGGGGTGGGGGCGGGGCGCGGTGGACGGCGGGAGTCGTCACGGGGGGCTCCTCTTCCTCGGCCAGAATCAGTTTTCGGCGGGGCAGGACGCGTGTAATCGAATCCTTCGAGATATTCGCGTTTGATGCGTTGTCCCATGATCCGTTCGAGAACTAAAATCATGTCGTTGTCTTCATGGGTGACGAGGGTGAAGGCATCGCCTGTGCGTTGGGCGCGGCCTGTGCGACCGATGCGGTGGATGTAGGCGTCAGCGGTGTCGGGCATGTCGTAGTTGATGACGTGCGAAATGGTTTCGATATCCAGCCCGCGTGCAGCGATATCGGTGGCGACCATGATATCGTGATGGCCGCTCTTGAAGCCTTTGAGCGCTGCCTGCCGTTGACCTTGTGACCTGTCACCATGCAAGCTTGTGACCTTGAGACCCGCTTTATGAATTTGCTGTGCCACTTTTTGCGCGCGGTATTTGGTGCGCGTGAATACCAAAACGGAATTCGTGTCGGTGCGTTTGAGGAGTTCCAGCAAAAGTGTGGATTTCAAATGTGGCGCAACAGGGTACAAAGCGTGTGTAACCGTGTGTGCAGGCTTGATGATGCCCATTGCAATTTTTTGCGGTTGTTTCAATGCCTGTTGTGCGAGCAGTTCCACGTCGGATGGAAAGGTGGCAGAGAACAACATGGTCTGTCGTTTTTCGGGTACGGCTTTTACAATGCGGCGCACATCGGGCAGGAAGCCCATGTCGAACATTCGATCGGCTTCATCAAGCACGAGGAATTCGATGTTCGCCATTTTTGCATGACCCTGTGCAATGAGATCAAGCAGACGCCCCGGGCAGGCAACGAGGATCTCTGCGCCGTTGCGCAATGCCTGAATTTGCGGATTCGCTCCGACTCCGCCGTAAATGGTTGCGCTCTTCAACTTTGTCCCTGCTGAGAGGACTTTGATGACATCGTTGATCTGTTCTGCCAGTTCACGAGTGGGGGTGACGATCAGTGCGCGCGCTGTGTTGCGCTGCCCTGAAAGCAGTTTGTTGAGAATGGGCAGCACAAAGGCGGCGGTTTTGCCTGTGCCTGTTTGTGCTGTGCCGATGATGTCCCGTCCGCGCAGGGCGGCGGGGATGGCGGCTTCTTGAATGGGCGTGGCTTTTTCGTAGCCCGCTTTTTGGATTCCCTGCATGAGGCGGGAATCGAGTTGAAATTGATTAAAGTCCATATCTTTCCTTATTTTATTAAAACCACAAAGCACATGACCCATTAGGGCCTTGAGTTCCTGGGGAGTTGGGTGAGCGCGCCGCACCTAATTTGATGAGAAAAGGCTGCTCATCAAAAAGAATCCGCCCGTAGGGTGCGACGCAGGATTCGCGAAAATAGCAAGTTTGCTATCGGTTCATTATATCCTTGATATTGTGTTTTGGGCTTGTTTAAGCCTGAATGCAATGATCTTACGCTAAAAATAACACCGCTACGCCGAGGATGGCGAGAAATGTCCCTGCGATGCCCTGCCAGCCGATCTTTTCCTTGAAAACAAAATAACTGATCGGCAGCACGATCACAGGCGGAAGCGCCATCAGCGTACTGGCAACGCCGATCTCTGCGTGTTGCACAGCCAATAATGAAGAAGAGACCCCCAACACAGGGCCGATGACCGCGCCGAAGGCGATCCATTGCAGGGCTTTGGGATGATTGCGAATCGTTTCGACCGTTGAGCTGATCTGCCCTTCGACGGCTGTCCATGCCCATGTGAAAATGACCGCCGCCAACATGCGAATGGCATTGGCCTGAAATGGAGAAAATCCCCCAGCCATGGCCTGCTTCGAAAGGACAAGCCCCACGGCCTGTCCCAGCCCTGCCAGCACGCCAAAGATGATTCCCTCGCGAGTGTGTCCTTTGGGAGTATTGGCTTCTTCTTTGTGCGAGGTCACCACCCAGCCGATGCCAGCCAGCGCAAGCAGAATGCCGAGGATCTGCAAAGCGGTCAGCGTTTCCCCGAAAAATATCCATGCGATGACCGAACCGAAGATCGGCGCAAGGCTCAAGAGCAGGCTTCCCAAACGCGGACCGACTGCCACATACGACCTGAACAAAAAGGCATCGCCCAATGAAAGTCCGATCACTCCTGAAAGACTCAACCACAACCAGCGCGGCGAGCCAGCCGAGAAAGGCAATGGTTCATGGAAAAGAATTAAATTGAGAATAACAAGATAGAACAGCGCAAACAGAAGCCGAAAGCGATTGGTGACTTGTGAACCAACCATGCGCCCGACGGATGCAAAAATGATCGCTGTGATGGCAAAGAAAAATGAGGTTGCCAGTCCTGCGATTTCACCGATGAAATTCATTTTTTATACACCTGGTTGATTGCCGCTATCTTTCCCGAGTTCGGCCCTGGTCAACAGCATGACGGCCACTAGAATCAATCCGCCGCCGAGCATGACGATGGGGAGCAGTTTATCGCCGAACAACCATGCAGCCAGCAAAACCGTAACAATGGGTTCAAGCGTGGAAAGCATCGCGGCATTGGTGGGACCAATGCGCTCCAGCCCAGCCAAAAATGTGACCACTGGAATGATGGTGGAGATGACGATAATTCCCAGCATGGCGAACCAGCCCATGTTGTTCACTGGGAAATGCGTTCCTTTTGAAAAGGCCAGTATCCCAAAGACTGCGCCCGCCGAAGCGAAGATCACCAGCGAAGATTGCACCGCAGTGACATGTTTCATCACATTTGTGCCAACGATGATGTAAATGGAATAGATCAACGCTGCGGTGATCGCCATCAATGCGCCGATGATCTGTCCGCTGACGGGGCCGACGGTGAGGGCCGTGCCAAAGAGTGCCAGCACCAGCGCGATGATTTTTACGCGGGTCAGGGACTCGTGCAGAAAAATCATCGAAAGCACAGCAACAAAAAAAGGGTAGAGATAGAGGAGCAAGGCCACCAAACCCGCCGAAGCGTAGTTGATGGCGGTCATGTACATGAAAGATTGCCCCACATAACCGAGCGCGCCCATGCCGATCAGTTGGGCGAGGATCTTTCCGCGTGGAAGATGTTCCTTGCGCAGAAGCAGGATCACGGTCATGAAAGAGGCGGAGATTCCAAAACGCAGGAAAAGGACAGTGAAGGTATCCATCCCGTTTTCGTAGGCGTATCTGCCGAAGATGGCGAGGGTCCCGAACGAAGCAGCGGAGATGGCGATGAGGAGGATGCCGATGAGTTTTCTCATGGTGGGAAATATACCGCACTCGGTCTCAACAATAAATCCCTCCGCGTGGAGGGATTTATCTTGAAATCGTTTCCTGCCGTGCTTCGCTTTGCCTGTGAGAAAAACCGTCCCAAATTTCCTGCGGATAAATGATCTGGTTTGTGCCTGGCAGTTGTTCCATGGCGAGACCTGTGTTCAGGTCAATGCCTATTTTTTGGTAGGCCTTGTAGGCCAATTGACTGCAATAAAAAGTTTCTTCAGTTTCAGGGTTGAGGAAATTCAGGTTGTAAGGTTTGCCGAGTTGGGCGAGTACATAGTCTGCAACGGCTTCGCGCATGAGTTGTTCATCTTCGTCGGAGAAGCCGAGTACATCAAGCGGCGCGGCAATGCCATAAAACGTATCGAACAAAAGTCCGCGCTGGCGGGCCATGCGTTCGGTATCCCAATGTCCATTGGGCACATCAAAAGTGATCACGCCGCGCGCGCCCGCTTCGGCACAGCGACCATCAGGGCCAAGATAAATGGCAACATGGTCTACATCGCCTGGTACAAGCCGCCCGATCAGCCGCCAGAATTCGCCTGGCAGAATATCGGGCTTGCCGTTCATCGTGCAGATGATATCGCCTGTTTGTAAAGTCAATCCGTTGATCTGGTAAGTGTGTATCATTTCCATGTTCATTATACGGAAATTCCCTCCCAAACGTTTCAGCCATTCATCCTGAAAACGAAAGCAAAAATTCACGGATCTGATGCGCGGTCTGATTCCATTTGGGCTGCACCAGATAACGATTCCGCGCCGCAAGACTCATTTGGATGAGGAGATCGCGCTTCTCGTTCATAAGCTGTAGCCTGGCTGCCAACGCGTGAGAGTCTCCTGGCTGAATCAGATACCCCGTCACACCCTCTTCGATGACTTCGCCTGCCGCGCCCAATGTGGTGCCGATGGCAGGCAGGCCAAACCCCATCCCTTCGAGATAGACGATGCCAAAGCCTTCATAACTTGAAGGGACAACGAGAATATGAGCGGCTTTGAGCCTTTCCACCAGCGGTTGGTTGTTGAGTGCGCCATGAAAATGAACAGCAGAAGATAGGCCGTTGGTCGAGACGAACTCCTGCATTTGGGCGGCGTATTCGGGTTCGGTGGTGAGTGAGCCAACGATGTCGAGTCGAAGGTCAAGGTTCGAAAGTCGGACTGCTTCGAGAAGTGTGTGAAGCCCTTTTCTCCCCATCACATTTCCGAGGAAGAGCATATGCAATTCTTTCTTCTTACTTCTTTCCTTTATTTCCTCTTCCGAAATTGCATCCCCAAACCTGTCTGTGGGCGGGTAGGCAACGACGTCAGGCTTGCCGCTTCCAATTAAACCGTTCACCACGCCTTTTGTGGTTTTCGAGTTGAAGATAAACCCATCCACGCTTTGCAGATATCGCTTTTCGATGGGACGATATAAATCGTTCTGCCATTTTGGGCGCAATTCAGAACAGCGCAGGTGATGGACGAGCGAAATAATGGGGTAGGGATGCCGCCCGTGGTTTGCGCCGATGAGCGATGGATGATTGAGCTCATCTTGAATCAAAATATCGAGATTTGGCGGCAGTTTGAAAGTGAGGTTATCTGTCAGGTGCGCGGCGTAATTCCGCCACGGCAACGAGATGATCTCTACTGAATCACCTTGTGCGCGCAGATATTCCACCAACATGCGGTCGTACATATATCCGCCGCTGAGAGTGTCAATGGAGCCGTAGATGACGAGTCCGATTTTCATTTATAAGAGTTGAAAGGTTGTAAAGTTTGAAAGTTGGAAGGTTGAAACTTTCTACCCTGCCAACCTTTCAACGGAAAAAGCGGCCCATGCATTTTCATGTTCCCACAGCACTACCTTGAGCTTGGAAATGTTCCTGGCCTTGATGCGCTCGTTCAACGTCTCTGCCAGAATGCGTGAAAAATGTTCAATGGATGGATTCAAGCCTGCAAACTCAGGTTTCTCATTTAACATCTGCTCTTTGTAATAGCCCACCACATCATCAAGGTGTTTTTCCACATCCACAATGTCGACGAGATAGCCGTGTTGATCGAGTTCACTGCCCTTGAGTTGCAATTCAAGGATGTAATGGTGCGAATTTGGAAAATTCTCTGGCCCCCAATCTCCGCCGATCAAAAAGTGACGTGCAATGAATTCTCTTCTTACTCCAAGGGTGTACATAAAATGCTCCTGTGTTGGTGTCAGGTGTCAATTTTCGGGTTTTAGGTTGAGCGCCTGCATGATCAAAAATCCATTTTTTCGTTCAATGGGCATGGCAAAGTTAAAAGCGTTGATGCGTGTGCAAAGGTCAAGATCAGATCTTGGGAATTGAGGATGATCATTCATGTGCTGGAATGCATCTCGCGATTGCACCACGCGGCGGATCAGTTCTTCCGAATCCACTGCCTGACCTGTGAACTGTTTTTCAAAAAATTCAGCACAGGCCAAATCCTCTGCATTGTCCGCTCCGCCTGTGACAACGAAAGTGACCTCTTCTGGCCGCAATCGCAAGACATGCTCCATCGTTGCCTGTGCCACAACAAAACTGGCGGCAAACATTACTTCCGCATGGACGCTGCGAACCGCGCCTTGTGTACCTGCACCTGTGCGTTGAATCAGGGTAATTCCAGTCAGATCATGTTCGAGGATGCGAGTGGGGGAGTTCCCAAAATCGAAGCCTGCAGGCGGCAACCCGCCTACTTCGCCCATCACTTTTGAATTTGGGAGTTGGGCTTTCAACTCCAATGCTTCTTCCACTGCGCTGACCAGTCGAATCTCCCTGGCTCCGCGTGAAAAGGCGTATGCCGCTGTGGAGAACGCCCGCAATACATCAATGACAAGGACGATGCCCGTGGCTGTATGGCAGGTTTCGAGAGTGGTGTAATTGAATTTCATTTTAAATAATCAAACACAACCTGAATGGTTTCCTGCGGTTTTTCATCCAGTAGTTGATAGGCTTTTGCGGCATCTGCAATTGAGAAGCGTTGAGTAATCCATTTTTCGGGGCGAATTTGTTCGAGAGCCTGCCATGCCACATCAAAGCGGCGGGATTTATCCCAGCGCCCCGATAGTTCTGGTGAAATCGTGCTGACTTGTGACGAGATCAATCTAATGCGCGAACGGTGAAATGACCCGCCAAAGTCGATCTCTGTCCGCTTTTGTCCATACCATGACCCAATGACAATCCGCCCGCTGAAGATGGTCAACTCAATGGCATCGTTCAATGCAGAAGGGGAGCCGCTCAGTTCCAGGGTCAAATCGTACTTGTTTTGCGTATAGGCAACTGAATCGGTGTGGAAGGTTTTGAGGCTGGAATCCAGAGAATGAACACCTTTAATCTGCATTGCCGCCTTGCGGCGCAGTTCATAAAAGTCTGCGGTGAGCAGGCTTTCGAGTGGAAATTCACTTAATAAAGAAGAGGTCAATAAACCAACGACACCCTGTCCCAACACCAGGACGCGCTCACCCAAAATAGGGGCAGCGTCCTGCACCAGGTTTACTGCGGTTTCCATGTTAGGGAGGAAACAGGCATTTTCAGAGGTTAGGGAATCAGGAATGGGAATCAAAGATGAAGGATTAATAATGAAGGATGAGGCATGCGGATGAAATGCAAAGACATGCTTGTCTTTCCACGCTCGGCTTACATCCGCCCCAATTTCCTTTACTTTCCCCACACATGCATACCCATAGGCCAGCGGATAATTCAAGTCGCTGCTGAAAGTGTCGTGAGAATCGGCCAAATGAGGGAATTGCCCACGATAGACCAGCATCTCGGTCCCTGCACTGATGGCGGAGCAGATCGTTTCCACGAGGACTTCATCTTTTTTCAGTGGGGGAAGGGTGATCTCTTTAATTTCAACTTGTTTCGGGGCTGTGAAAAAAATTGTCTGTGCTTTTGGCATGGGCAGAGTTTAACATAAAAATGACAGCCGCTTTATGAGGCGGCTGTCATTGTGTGCTCGGTTTATTTGTTGGGCACGGGTTTGGTCAGGTAACTGGGCAGGTCACGACGAAACTCGTATTTTTCCATGATCTCTTCAATGACGGGCTTTTGTTTGGGTGTAACTTCCTTGAATTCGAACCCTACATTGAAATATTCGGGGCTGATATCTTGCTGACACCAGGCCGCCCGTGCAGGGATGGTAATACGGGGGATCTTCACATTTTCCAATTCAGGCAGTTCGATGGCGAGGGTCAATTCGGTGTTTTCTGCAATGGGCTTTTCGCCGATCACCATGGCACCATGAAGGTTTAGGTCACCCAGATAGCCAAGTAAATGCCCGCCATTCAAATCGAAGACCTGGGTGTAAGCCATCAAATTCTTGCGCTGTTGTTTGCGTCTTTCCTGCATTGGACCTCTCACATGGGCGTGGGTATCTTTTTTATTCTACAATACATCATCACGGGATTCATTGCGATTTTGTGGTAAAACTGGCGGATGCGCCTCATTTATATCTCCCCCCATCTCGACGATGCCATTCTTTCTGCTGGCGGCCTGATCCACGATCAGGTGCAAGCTGGCAGGCATGTGGAAATCTGGACGGTCTTTTGCGGTTTTCCGCCTGCCAATCAACTTTCCTCCTTCGCACAGATTATTCACCAAAAATGGGGCATCATGGATACGAATGAACTGGTCGCTGCACGCCGTGCCGAAGACAAGGCCGCGGCGGATATTGTCGGTGCGCAGGTATTTCATTTCGATTTTCTCGATTGCATCTATCGGCGCGGCAGGGATGGGAACTGGCTGTATTCGGATGTATTCATTCCTCCACATACCGATGATGACGGCCTGCCGGCGCAGATTGCAGAAGCCATTTCTGCCCGCCTCAACCCTGACGATGAACTGGTCTGCCAACTTGCGCTGGGTGCCCACCTTGACCATACCCTCGTCCGCCGCGCGGCTGAGTTGCTTGGCCGCCCACTGACCTATGACGTGGATATTCCATACCTTTTCAACTTCCCCGATGATTTTGCGTTGAAAACGGCCAAAATGAAGGAAATCACTCACAGGATAACCGAAGCAGGCCTACGGTTATGGGGAGATGCGATCCTTGCGTATACCTCTCAGTTCGGCACCCTGTTTTCCAGTCCCGAAGAGATGCGAGAAAAACTTCAGCAGTATTGGGCTGAAAAGCAGGGTATTTCCTTCTGGAAATTTGAGTAGACAAATTTACTGGTGCTTTTGGGGCTTGTAACCCCTTTTAATCTATGATATAGTATTGACGAATTTCCGGAGATGACACCGGAAATTTTTATCCATTGCATCCCTTTTGGGGTGCAAAATTCTATATAGCAGGACAAACCATGCCAACAACCAATTTCCTTACCAAAGAGGGCTTTCAGAAGCTTCAAGAGGAACTGGATCATTTGCGCACAGTGAAACGACAGGAAGTAGCCGATCGCTTGCACGAGGCTATGGAAGGCGGGGAACTGATCGAAAATGCAGAATACGAGGCGGCCAAGAACGAACAGGCTTTTGTAGAAGGCCGTATTCAGGAACTTGAAATTTTGCTTGCCACCGCCAACATTATCGAAGAAAACAACGGCAAAGCCAAGAAAAATGATTTGATTCACGTCGGTTCAAAGGTGACCATTAAAGAGGGGAACTTTGAAGCCGAGACCTTTACCATTGTGGGGGCGGCTGAAGCCAACCCACGCGAGGGAAAGATTTCGAATGAGTCGCCGATTGGCAAGGCCATTCTCAATCACAAGCTGGGTGATATCGTGAAAGTGGAAACCCCTGGCGGTACTTACAACGTGAAGATCATCAAGGTCGGCTAAACAGGACGCGCAACGCTTAACTTGCCCGCGTCCAATTTGCGTTGGATGCGGGCTTTTTATTTGAAAAATACTTTCTTGAAAACAGGAAGGAAGAAGAAAATCATGGCTGAATACAACTCACTGGAAAAAATCCGTTTGCAGAAAATTGAAGAACTCCGCGCCGAGGGCATCGAGTCCTACCCTACACGCGCCGAGCGGACTCATACCAATGCGAAGGTCATTGCCGAGTTCGAGGCCGCTGAAAAGAATGCCGCTCCCGATACGACCCCCGAAGTGAAGGCCGTGTTGGTGGGGCGTATTCGTGCCAATCGCGCAATGGGGAAGGTTTCTTTTGCGCACATTGAAGATGGCAGCGGCAAGATCCAGCTTTTCTTTCGCAGCAATGAATTGGGCAAGGAACGCCTTGACCTGTTCAACAAAATGTTTGACCTGGGAGATTTTATACAGGCATCAGGAGTCATGTTCCGCACCAAAACAGGTGAGGTCTCACTGCATGTCCATGACTTCAAATTGCTTGCCAAATCTGTAACGCCCCTGCCCGCTGACAAGGATGTCACCCAGGAGGATGGTACGGTAACCCGCTACGCCGCTTTGGAATCACCTGAGCTGCGTGCCCGCCAGCGTTATGCTGACCTGGCTGTTAACCCTGATGTGCGCGAGACCTTCCGCAAACGGGCCACGTTGATCAAGGCTTTGAGGAATTTCCTCGACGGTCATGATTTTCTTGAGGTGGAAACGCCCATCTTGCAGCCTTTGTATGGCGGAGCGGCTGCACGTCCATTTGTGACGCATCATAATGAACTCGACCAGGATATGTACCTGAGGATTTCGTTCGAGTTGTACCTCAAACGCCTGCTGGTGGGGAATTTGGAGCGTGTGTACGAGATCGGACGCGATTTCCGTAATGAAGGCGTGTCTTTCAAACATAACCCTGAGTTCACCCAGCTTGAGTTCTACTGGGCTTATGCCGATTATTTGCAGGTCATGGAGTTGACTGAGCAGATGGTTGCTTATGTGGCCGAGCAGGTGACAGGCTCCACCAAGGTGACCTTCGGCGAGTATGAGTTGGAATTCAAACCGCCTTGGAATCGTGTGGAAATGCGACAGGGTATTCTTGAAACCAGCGGCATTGACATTGCCGAACACAAAACGGCTGAGGAGCTTTTCAAAGCCATTCGAGCCAAACATCCGAACAAAACGCCCGATCCAAAATCGGCGCGCGGCAAGATGATCGATTTTCTGCTGGGTGAGTTCCTTGAGCCGACCTTGATCCAGCCAACATTCCTCTACAACTATCCACGCGATATTTCGCCGCTGGCAAAATCCATTCCTGGTGACCCGCTGACCGTGGAGCGTTTTGAAGGATATGCGGCTGGGTTTGAGTTGTGCAATGCCTTTACTGAATTGAACGATCCGCTTGATCAAGAGCAGCGGTTTATTGAAATGGGCCGTGATTACACGGATGATGAAGAAGAGAAACACCCGCTTGATGAAGATTATCTGCGCGCCATGCGGTATGGCATGCCTCCCAATGGCGGTTTCGGCATGGGTGTGGACCGTCTTGCCATGCTGTTGACAAATAAACACTCCATCCGTGAGGTGCTGCTGTTCCCTGCTTTGCGCAAGGAAGAGTGAGGTCTTTGTGCATTACATTTCTCCCGACAAGGAAGAACAGATCAGGCAGATCGCCCGAAGCGGCAATCTGATCGAGGCGATCAAAGAATATCGCCTGTTGACCAACGCAAGCTTGAAAGATGCCAAGAGTGCCGTGGAGGCGATGGTGCGTGGAAATTATGTGAATGGCCCCGCACCTCAAGCTGTTGCCAACGGCGCCGATTCATCTCAAAAAAGCCAGATCTTGGATTTAATGTCCAAGGGTCGGGAGATTGAGGCGATCAAACTCTATCGCGGTTGGACCAAGGCTGGCCTGAAAGAAGCCAAGGATGCAGTTGAGGCCATGGCACGGGGAGAGGATGTCCAGATCCCTGAGCCAGTGACCAGCGTGGAGAGTGGTTCGATGGATGGTCAGATCCGCGCTTTGTTGGCGAAGAATCAAAAAATTGAGGCGATCAAGGTACATCGTGCTGCCACCAATTCCAGTTTGAAAGAAGCCAAAGACTACGTGGAAGCCATCGAAAGGGGAGTGCGGCCAAACCCATCATCTCCCCTGAATATTCCGCTCAGCAATGACCCGTTTGAAGAGGAGAATGTTCGTACGCGCCGCATGATGGTCTTTGTATTCATCATATTGGCAATTCTGGCCGTTGTTTTCGCATTCGCCTTTTTGAGGGGTGGTTTATAGGAGCATCCATGCAAAAGTCAAAACTCGTTCTTATATTTGGCGATGTGATCGCCATTGCCCTGCTTACCTTCATCGGTTTTGCCACACATGGCGAAGCCGATGTTTCCTTTTTGCCGCGCATGGCGGCGGCATTCTTTCCAGTATTAATCGGTTGGTTCGTGCTGGCGCCGTGGTTTGGTTTGTTTGATGAGCAGATTATTTCCAACCCCAGGTCGTTGTGGCGAATCCTGCCCGCCATGCTGGCTGTGGCACCATTGGCCGTGATGTTGCGCGCCGCCATTTTGAATGCCGCCGCTTTGCCGCTTTTCACCCTAGTGCTTGGGGGTACCAATGCATTTGGCATGTTGGTGTGGCGTGCATTGCATCTCTTTGTTGTAAAACGAAATGCACGCTGATTCAATAAATCGGCAAGTCGACGATTCGCGGGTAAAATAAACTCATGGATGAACCAGCCCTTATTCAGACCGCACAAAATGGGGATCTTGATTCTTTCAATACCCTGATCCTGCATTACCAAGACCGTGTTTACAACACCGCCCTGCGCATCCTTGGCGATGAAGACCAGGCTGCCGATGCGGCCCAGGAAGCTTTTATTTCCGCGTTTCGCAGCATCAATTCGTTTCGCGGCGGATCGTTCAAGGCATGGCTCATGCGCACTGTCACCAACGCCTGCTACGACGAGTTGCGCCGCCAGAAACGACGCCCCACAACCCCACTTGAACCTGATACCGCCGACGGCGAGGAGATGGATTCTCCACGCTGGCTGGCTGACCCCAACATGACCCCTGCTGAGAAATCGGAGGCGGACGAACTCGAGCATGCCATTCAGCATTGCCTTGATGCGCTTCCAACAGACTTTCGTACGGTGGTTGTCATGGCAGACTTGCAAGGCCTTGATTACACCGAGGTGGCAACCGCGGTACGCGTGCCATTGGGCACCATCAAGAGTCGCCTGGCGCGTGCGCGTTTGCGATTGCGTGAGTGTCTGCGCGGCTTCGAGGAACTTTTGCCTTCTTCATTTCGTCTGGAAGAGGAAAGTAGATTATGAAAAACTTCCGCGATATTGAACAACTCTCTTCCTATCTGGATGGACAACTCAGCCCATCTGATTCTGCACGCGTTGAGTCGCGCATCGCATCGGACCCTGAGCTTGCCTCTGCCTTCGAAGACTTGCGCGCCACCCGCGGCATTCTGCGTAAACTGCCTGCACGCAAGGCTCCCCGCAACTTTACCTTGACCCGTCAGATGGTTGGGTTGAAACCACCCGTCTCGAGATCGTATTCCTTTTTCCGCTTTTCAAGTGCCTTCGCCACTGTTTTATTGATGCTGACCTTTGCCGCGAATTACGTTGCTCCGCGCATGTCCGTTGTGCCTGTTGGTGGTTCAGGCGGTGGTTGTGACCCCTGCGGCCTTGGCGGCGGTGGCGGCCCCGAATCCTTTAATATGGATGCCCTACCTGCCGCAACAGAAGCTCCAGCGGTTGCGGCGGAGTCATTTCTCGCTACAGAAGCCCCCGCTGCAACTGAAGCGCCAGCCATGGTGGAGGAACCAGCTGCTACCGAGGCGCCCGTGGAGGTCCTTCCAACCATGGATATGGCTCTGGCCCCGACAGAATTACCGCTCTCCACGCAAGACACACAGCGAATCGTTGAAACGCCTTCCGCTTCTCCTAAAGAACCGGTGATCGAGTCAGCACCGCAACAGCAGCCACCGGTAGAGGATGAATCGTTTATTTCTGCCACATGGCAGGTGGTTTTGCTGGTCATCGGTCTGGTCAGTGGATTGGCGGCCTTCTTCATGAATCGTTCCGCAAAGAAAAAGTGGAGTTAAACATTGGCTCGAGATAGCCATATTAAATTCTGCCCGCGTTGCGGGGCTGAGGTTGCACACGAAGAAAAGTTTGGAATGGTGCGCCCGATCTGCCCTCAATGCGGGTGGATTTATTTTATTGACCCGAAGGTGGCGGCGGCGATTCTTGTAGAGCAGGAAGGCCGTGTGCTGCTTGTGCGGCGTGTTAACGAGCCTTTCCGCGGGTTGTGGACTTTGCCCGCAGGGTTTGTGAACGGTGGTGAAGACCCAGCCAAGGCTGCTGCACGCGAGTGCCTGGAAGAGACAGGTTTACACGTGCATGTGACCGGTGTTTTGGATGTGATTGCTGGCCGCGAGCACGAACGTGGCGCAGATTTCATCATCGTGTATCATGCGGAAGTGACGGGTGGTGAGTTGGTGCCTGCTGATGATGCTGATGCGGCGGAGTGGTTTTTGCGGAGCGAATTGCCGCCGCTGGCTTTCAATGCCACCAAAAAGATTTTGGAATGATCATGAATGCCCAAGACTACGGTTGGGCGAAAAACTTGATAACAAAAAAGACTTCGGAGTTTTATCTCCGAAGTCTTTTTTGTTGAGGATGATTCTGCTGCTGATCAAGCCGCTGTTCTCGGCGGCGGGGACGCCGCCGAGCGCATTGTTTATTTCGACCGACTACTTAGCTCAGAAGTCTTTTTATGGTGCGTTTTGGTAGGTGATGTATTCGTAGCTTGAGGTGATGTTGTTGTCAAAATCCACGGCGTAGAAGCCGATGGAATATTGACCATCTACAGGGATATAGGATTCGAACCAGAAGCCTTGTTCGCCGTAGGTGAAGACGTCATCACTTAGTTCATTGGTGTAAGTGGCCACGCCATTCGCATCGAAGGTGTAGTATTGAACGTAATCGGTGAAGCGGTCGCCGATCTGCGGGGAGATGGCTACAGCGGTGTCAATGCCGTTGCTGTCTGAGTCGGGCAGGGCGTAAATGTTGAGCAGGTTGCCATCGAGGTCGAAGGTGAGTTTGGCATCGGTGGGTGTGGTGGCATTGACCGGGGTGTATTGGCCGTATACCGAGTAGGTGGTGACGCCATCGGCGCTTTCGTATTCATCGGGTTCGAACAGGGCATAGGCCTGATTCGTTCCGTCTTTGAGGACGAAGAGATAGGGTTCCCATTCGTAACTGATCTCGATGGGGCTTTCGCCGTAATCGGGGGCATTCACTCCGTCCACGCTGATGGTGTTGGGCGCACTGACAAAGGACATATCGGCCAGCCAGGTGACGTTGGCATCCTGATTGTAAAAGAAGAGTACGAAGTAGATGTAGGAAACATCACCGCTGACTGTGGTGGAGAGGGTGAGGGTTTCGTCGGCGGAGATCACAGTGTCAGAAAGCTGAATCGGGGCAATGGTCAGGGGAGATGCGCCCGGGGCATTGATCTCATTGGTGCGCGGGGGAGTGTAGGCTTGTCCTTCCTGGGGAGTAAATTCCTGCCCGGTGTAGTGGTAAGCGAGGAATTCATCCCATGTGGAGAGTTGCAGGAAGCGGGCCGCGGATTCGGCGTAGTAGGGTGGGAAATCGCTGTTGTATTCGGTGTAGGCGTAGATATCAGAGATGGGGAAGTGGAAGGAAATGCCGTTCGAGCCAGACATTCTTTGCCCGTGTTTTTCAGCAACGACCGCCGATGAAATGGCGGCTTTCAACTGCTCGGAGGCTTGGAATATGGCTGGGTCGCCGGTGGCATTGGCGAGGATTTCGGAGAAATTGCCGAGGTCAATAAATGGGGAGGGCGTATCTTCGCCGAAGATGCTGTAATAGCTGCGGGTATATTCGCGAGCCTGCGCTACGTACCGTTGGTCAATGGTGGCCATGACCGAGATGAATTGGTTCATTGCGCCGATGACATCAGGGATGCGTGCGCTTTCCACTGCGCTCAGGGTGGTGGCGGCTTCCACTTCTTCGATCTCAGAACTGCTGGTTGACCTGAGGGTGAGCAGGGTATCCTGTGTGATGTAGGTGGAGATGATCGCCTGGCTGACCCCGCGTCCATCCATGCTGGGGTTTTGTGCCAGTTGTCCCATCCATGCGGCGTATGACCAGCCGGTGGAGGGAATTACTTCTTCGGAGGCGATCATGTAATTGGAGTAGGGATAGAGCGACCCATATACTTCCACCATGCCCATCAAACAGGCATCGAAACCGATGATCTCGAATTTTTGTCCGCCCATTTGCTGTTGAACCACTTCGATGGCCTGAACAATTTGCGGCATGGAAAGACTCGAACCCGACTGCAGGTCTGAGAAGCCGCCGGTCCAGCCTCCACCGTGGTCAGACATGATGAGGGCGTATTTCTTGGCTGGGTAGTTTTGAATGGTCCAGGTCATGAAATCGACAAGGGTTTGCGGGTTGCCCATGTCCACTTCGCCGAGGTTTTGCACCACCGGTGAGTTGATCTGGTTGAGGTCGGAGTCCTGGGTGATCAAGAGGCGGCGGGCATCTGTCCAGTCACCATCGCCATCGAAAGAGCCTTCGGCGCGGTCGATCTGCACGACGATGTTCATTTGCGTATTTGAGCCGACAAGCTCCATTTCGTTGATGTCGAACCACAGGTCGCCTTCAAGGATGTCATCATCGGCATCGGAATAGTAGATGATCGTCCATTCGGGGAGGTTGGTGGTGTCGGCAGGGATGATGGGGTCGGTGGAGACGACAGGCGGTGTGGTGACACTTGTGCCGCCAAAGATGGAATCTCCGTAAATGTATAACAGGACGCCTGCACAACATACGCAGGCAATGCAGATGACAACCGCTGCAATGATCACGGGGATGCCAATTTTTGAAGTTGTGTTTCCCATATCTCCTCCGGTAACTGTTTTATTTTTAGTTTCTGTTCCAGCATAATAGCACGATAAGACAAGCCAATGCAAGAGGGTTTTGATGTTATATGACCAAAGTACCTTTCGATTTGAACATTTTCGGGGTATCCTTGCGGTCAACTTTCAAGAGGAGATAAGGAGAATGAACATGAAAAAGCAATACCGTATGTTGTTTGCCTTTGCCGCCCTGTTGCTGTTGGTCAGCATTGCGTGCAATGGCGGTGCGGCTCCCACTGCTGCACCGGTTCCCACACTTCCACCCGCTCCCACCAGTCAGCCCCAATCCAATAATCCGCCTTCCAATAACAATCCCATCGTGCCGCAGCCCCCGGCGTTGAATGAACCCCCGCCTTCGAATGGCAATAGCTCGGACCTGGTTGTGTTCACCGATGAAAACAACCTGCTGTCATTTGAAGTGCCCGGTGACTGGTACTATGAACAGCAGACTTATGAACATGCCTACATTGACCGTATCACTTCCACAGATGGTTCCGCCATTATTGACAGCCTTGTCTATAACGATGGTCAGGCTTTCACAGGAAATGACAATGGCCGCTTTGCCTTGCAGTTGTTGCACCAATATTACAGCAACACCGGCAAGGAAGGCGATATCAGCATTTCCGGCGATGAGATGCAGCCAGATGGCTCTGAAAAATTGACCTGGACTTCGAAGAGCGGAGGCTATTCCGGCGTATCCTTCTTTGAACTGCGCGGTGGTGATCGCATGACCTTCCTGATGTTCACCCTTTATTATGCCAATGATGCAGATCAAGCAGTGATCGACATCCTGGATCATGCCATCACGAGCTATACGATCCCATAGTTGAACGTATTGATTAATGGAAACAAAAAGAGGCTGGAGAAATCCAGCCTCTTTTTCATTTTTTCTTTTTATTCGGGGATGAACAGGAACATATCTGTCATTTCGCAGCGTGTGCCGTAGCCGCTGTTGGTGCCAGAGAGCAGGGTCAACGCAAATTGACCGTTGGTGCCCTGATCTGCAGACAGGGTGTATTCTGTCACTTCACCATCCACAGAGACAAATGCGCTCTTGCCTCTCACCGCCAGCGAGAAATCTGCTTCGGCGGGGTTTCCAAAGTTCACACGCCCGGGGCCGCGGGTTTTGCCAACTTCATAAACGCTTGAGCCACGGCTCATGAAGAATGCGATGCGGCCTTTATCGAGGAAGACCACATAGTGATCGTCACTGCCTTCTTGAAGGCCAAAGACAACGCCGCAGCCTGAAAGGTCTGGAGTGGAATTCGAGGAAGACCACTTGAAGTGTCCGGAGAATACGAGGTCAGACGCTTCTTTATCGATGGTCCACCATTGATAGTAGTTGAGTTGTGCCCATTCTTCTTCAAACGGATCGATCGGAGTGATTTCACCCTCGGTGGTGCTGACATAGCCCTCATCGGCGAATTCCTGCAATTGAGCTTCAAATGCGCTGGTATCCACCGATGGCACGACCTCTGCCGGGGTGGGGGATGCTTCCACCACGGGCGGCGCTTCAGTGGGAGGGATTGCGGTTGGCGGTGGGTTGGTCGGCGGAAGCGGGGTTGGAGTTGCATCCGCCTTGCCAAAATTACAGGCAAGCATGGCGAGGATCAATGACGAAATTGCAAGTACGCTTGAAAGATTTTTGCTTGTTTTCATGGCTCACTCCTTTTTTTGATTTTTTTATTATATCAGTGTCATACAGGGACAATATAATCCCCCAATTGTACACAAGGCATGTTGTAGAAAATAAGAACTTCCTTTGCATAATTGACCTGGTACGGCACGAATTTTGACCCACTCCTTGTGCTACAATGAATCTGATGACCACGCTTGACCTTCGACCCTCTCCGATTGCTGGCCAATGGTATGACGCGAATCCCACCGCCCTTGCCCGCAGCGTGGATGATTTTCTGGCTCATGCGAGTGTGCCCCAATTAAATGGGGAAGTGCTGGCACTCATCGCACCACATGCAGGGCACCTCTACTCTGGAGCAGTTGCCGCGCATGCCTTTGCCACCCTGCATGGACTTGCCCCTGAATTGGTCGCTGTGCTTTCTCCATATCACAACTACGCACATTTTCCACTCATCACCACAAAGCATCAGGCTTATTTCACTCCACTTGGAAACCTGTCAGTCGATCAGGCTGCGCTTGCAGAGTTGCAGACCCACCTCGAGATTCCCATCACAGCCATTGCAAATGATCGGGAACATTCGCTCGAAATCGAACTTCCATTTTTACAGCGGGTGCTCAAAAACGAATTCAAATTGCTGCCGATCATGATCCGTGCGCAGGATGTGACCATTGCACAAAAACTCGGTCACGCCCTCGCCCAAACGCTCAAAGGGAAAAACGCCATCATCGTAGCCTCCACAGACCTTTCCCATTTTTACAACCAGAAAACCGCAGGCATTCTCGATGCGGAAATGCTCAGGCGTTTCGAGTCTTTCGACCCTGAGTCTGTTTTTGATGCCGAACAAACGGGAGTGGGGTTCGCCTGCGGACATGCCGCAGTTGCCTCCATGTTGTATGCCGCTCGCGAACTCGGCGCAGACAAAGTGCAGATCCTGAAATATGCCACCTCGGGTGATGTCACTGGGGATACTTCATCGGTCGTGGGGTATGGCGCAGGAGTTGTATTGCGCCCGTCAACTTCCCACTGAGTTCTGATCACTTTTTCCCGTTCACTGAATCATCTCAACCGTTCCCACTCTTTCACTGCATTTCGAAATGCATTCTTCAAGCCTTCATCGGGCAGGCCATCCACGCTTTGATACATGCTGCCGTTCACCCAAATTTCCAGTGAACCATCGGGCGCAGAACCAAAATCAATATCAAACTTGTTGAAAGGGTCACTTTCCAATTTGGCGCGCAGAATATCCTCGATCTGTTCGGCAAAGGGAGAAGCGATCTTTTCGCCCGCATCGTGATCGAACAAGGTCACCCCTTCACCTTCGGCGCGTGTGGCTTTCACAGTTTCTTTTGGTGGGTTCGATTTCATCCACTCAGGCTTGTCTTCCGTTTTCCCCGTCAGGTTTACTTCGTTCGATTTTATGAACATAAACGCCAGCAGTATTACCGATGCCAAAATTGCAATCCCGCCCAGGATCATGATGATTGTCAACATGTCTGCCTCCTTTTCGACCTCATCAACATTATAATCTCACCATGTTTGCACGTGTCGCCGTTAACGTTTCTGTAATATCAGGCCTCTTTGATTACGCCATCCCCAACGAACTTGCCCTCCAAATTCAGGCAGGTAGTTTTGTGATCGTCCCATTTGGAAAGCAGACGGTGCAGGGGATCGTCACCGCTTTGATCGACACTCCTGCGGTGGAGAATCCCAAACCCATCATGGAACTGCTCGACCCTGCCCCCGTTCTGACTCAACCGCAGCTTGCTCTTGCGATCCAACTGGCAGAATCAACCCTGAATCCACTGGCCGCCATCATCAGCCTTATGCTGCCCGTGGGCCTGAGCCAGCAAGCGGACGTCCATTACGAATTACGGAATGCCAATTACGAAGACAAGACCTCAACCGTCGCGACTCGTTTGCTGACACTTTTGCGTGAGCGCGGTCCCCTGCGCGGACGTCAGATCGATTCTCATTTCTCGCGGGTGGATTGGCGCAAAACGGCGCAGGCCCTCGTGAGAAAAGGGATTCTCGCAACGAAGCACGTGCTGCCCCCGCCTCGGGTGAGATCAAAGTTCGTGCGCGTGGCCCAGTTGTCGGTTACGCCAGAAGCGGCTGAAGCGGAAATGGATTCCCTCGGCACAAAGCAGACTCTCGCCCGTCGTCAATCTGCATTGCGGTATCTCATCCAGCAGCCTGAAGCGATCAACCTTTCGTGGGTCTATGCCGAAACAGGATGCAACCTCGCCGACTTGCAGGAACTCGAAGAGCGCGGATTGATTCGCCTGTTTGAAAATGAGATCTTTCGCGATTCTCTGCAGAGAATTGAAAATGGAAAAGAAGAACACGGCAGACAATTTGAACTGACCTCAGAGCAAAGTTCATCCCTCGAAAAAATAACGCATTCATCCTTCATCCTTCAGCCTTCACCCTTTCTTCTTCATGGAGTGACGGGTTCTGGCAAAACTGAAATCTATCTTCGTGCCGCCGAAGAAACCATCAAGCGCGGAAAGCAGGCCATCATCCTCGTGCCTGAAATTGCGCTCACTCCGCAAGCGGTGCGCAGATTTTTAGCGCGCTTCCCCGGGCAGGTGGGCTTGATCCATTCGAAACTTTCAGAAGGGGAGCGCTACGATACGTGGCGGCGCGCGCGTTCGGGCAAGTTGAAGGTCATCATTGGAGCGCGTTCAGCTTTGTTTGCCCCGCTGCCAAATATCGGCTTGATCGTAGTGGACGAATGCCACGACAGTTCCTATCACCAGACTGAGCCGCCATTCTATAACGCCGCAGTTGCCGCGCAGGAATATGCGCGTTTGTGCGGTGCGGTGTGTGTGCTGGGCTCCGCCACGCCCACCGTGGAGCAAAGATTCGCCGCCGAAAACGGCACGCTGACAAAATTGACTCTGCCGAATCGCGTCACCGATTCCGCGCTGCCGCCCGTGCAAGTGGTGGACATGCGTGAGGAACTCAAAGCGGGCAATCGTGGAATCTTTTCGCGTTCGCTGGCCGAATCCCTCGCTGAAACGATCTCACGCGGCGAGCAGGCGATTTTGTTTTTGAACCGCCGCGGTACCGCCACTTACATTTTCTGCCGCGATTGCGGGTTCGTGCTCAAATGCCCCAACTGCGATACGCCGCTGACGTTGCACGTTGGAACGTTTGAACGTTCAAACGTTCCAACGTTACTTTGTCATCATTGTGGTTACACCCGCCAAAAGCCGAAGACCTGCCCGAATTGCAATGGAAAACAGATCCGCGAGTATGGGCTTGGCAGTGAAAAAGTGGAAGAGGAAGTGCAGGCCATGTTCCCCGGAGTCCGCACCCTGCGTTGGGACTGGGACACGACCCGTCACAAGGACGCACATGAAATGATCCTCACACATTTTTCCAATCATCAGGCCGATGTGCTGGTGGGGACGCAAATGCTCTCGAAGGGACTCGACCTGCCGTTGGTGACTCTCGTGGGAATCGTGCTGGCAGATGTGGGATTGAATCTGCCTGACCCGTTTGCCAGTGAAAAGGTCTTTCAAACGCTGACTCAGGTTGCAGGCCGCGCGGGGCGTTCGTCGCTGGGTGGGAAGGTGGTTTTGCAAACCTTCATGCCCGAGCATTACGCCATCCAATTTGCGGCGGGACATGACGTGAACGGATTCTACGAACGCGAGTTGGACTATCGCAAGCAGTTGGGCTATCCGCCTTTTGCAAAACTCGTGCGGTTGGAATTCCGCGATGCCGACCCGCTCAAAGCCGAATCTGATTCACAAAAAGCCGCCGATAAACTCAAACTCCGCATTGAAACCGAAAACCGCCGCCAAACTGAATTGATCGGGCCTGTCCCCGCCTTCTTCTCCAAAGTGGATGGAATCCACCGCTGGCAGATCATCCTGCGCGG
>DAOQID010000012.1:27597-46388 GCA_035339375.1 Anaerolineales bacterium
TTACTTTACCCCACCAACCCCACCACAAAATTCAACGCCCGCCAGTACAGGTTATACAACGGCGCTGGCAAATTCTTCGAAGGCAAAACAGGCGGAAAGGAGGATGAAGCGTTCGGCTCGTCGAAGCGATTGTCTGCGCCTGTGCCATCCCAAATGATATCGAAGCCCTGTCCCAGCATGTCTTTCACGAATTTATCCGCATCGTAGCCGTTGTTTTCGTAGATATTATCGTGGATGTAGTTATGCTCGGGGTTCGGACCGACATCGATCTCCTCTTCCGAAAAACCGATGGTCAAATTGAAAACCGCCATGCCGCCCGTCTTATTTCCGCGGATGGTGTTGTTGTACACCTCCACATGGTCCGCTGCGAGAATCAACATACCCGTGCCAGGCGGGATGAGCGAAACCGCTGTGCCAGGCTTGCCAAAGTTTGCGCCGTTGTTGTTTTCAACCACGTTGTCATGCACCTTGGTGTACATCGAAACCTTGGAGGGCAGTTGGGGCAGCAGGTCAATGAAAATGCCGATGGTGTTATCGTGGGCTACATTGTTGTACACCTCACCATTGACCGTATTCTCCAACTCCACGCCGATCACGTTTCCGTAGGTCAGCGTATCGCGGATGATCACATTTTCCGATTTGCCCGCATAGATCGCGGCATCGTTCATCAGCGTGCCTTCAATGCGTTCGATCAGCACATCGGTGCAGCGCACGGGGTACACGCCGTACACGCCTGTATTTTCAATATACATGTCGTGCAGGTATACATTCTTCGAGCCTTCCACCAGCACACCATTGCTTGTGAAATTCTTGACCGCAAAGAACGCCATTTCAAAATTATTCCCCGAGGCGATCACCCCATCTGCACCCTTGCCTTCGCCTTCGATCACAGGCCACTGGCCTTCTTCATTTGGAATGCCGAAGAATTTGATATCGCTGATATCAATAATGACATGCTCTTTGTAAATTCCGTACGGCACTTCGATGGTGTCACCGGGCAGCGCCTGATCTACAACAGATTGGATGCTTTGACCTTTTTCGACTCTCAAAGTCACCGCTTCATGCGTAGACGTTGAAACTGATTCTGTTCCCCCGGCATTCATCTGGCTGACAATTTCACGCGCGGGGTTTTCCACATGCGCCACCACTGGCAGGCCCGATGGCACAGATTCGGGGAACTCTGGCAGGTTCGTTTCATCGGTGAGAGCGTACATGAACGCAACGAGGTCGGATTTTTCCTGCTTGGTGAGGTCAAAGCCCAAAACGTGAATATCCACATTTTCGACACCATCATCGCGACCGCCGCCTTTGGCGTAAAACTCCACGACTTCTTCGAGCGTGGCAAAGGCGCCGTTGTGCATGTACGGAGCCGAGAGGGCAATGTTGCGCAGCGAAGGCGCTTTGAAGGCGCCGTCCAAACTTTCACTTTCCACTTCGGCGCGGCCTGCATCATGCTCTTGTCCGGGCAGGTCGGGTACGCCTGTTACCGAGAAAGAGTCGTCGCTGAAGGTGGGCGCGGCGTGGCATTCAAAACAGCGTGTACCCGCCGAGCGGAAAGTCGCCAGTCCGCGGCGTTGGGCGGGGGTGAGGGCATTCACATCGCCCGCGGCATAACGGTCAAAGGGGGAGTTGTTTGTAATGAGTGTGCGCTCGAACGCGGCGATGGCATTTTGCACATTCTCGTACGTAACGGCATCTTTGCTTCCGAAAGCCTGCTCGAATAGCGAAACGTAGGCAGGAATCGCTTTCAGTTGAGATTCTATTTCTTCGGGCGAACCAGCCATCTCGTCCGCGTTTGTGATCGGGGTGTGCATCTGCTCTTCGAGGGTGGCGGCTCTTCCATCCCAAAAGAAATTGGTGTTGTAGGCCACATTCCACAAACTCATTGCATTGCGCGGAAGGGTCTTGCCGTTCGCGCCGAGTGCCTGCTGCATGCCATCACCGAAACCGAGATCGGGGTTGTGGCAGGTGGCACAGGACATGTCGTCATTTTTTGAAAGGATCGGGTCGAAGAAAAGCAGGCGGCCAAGCTCCGCTTTTTCGGGTGTGGTGGCATTTGCATCCGTTTCATTGGTGGCAGGGAAATCGCGTTGGAGCCCGCTGTAGGCGGGTTCTACGCTGCTGGAACCCGCGCCCCACTTTTCGGGAGGCAGCACTTCATCCTGCGGCAGCGGCGCGAATGCGGCATACAAAATACCGATGAGCAGCAAAATGCCCAACCCTGAAAAAATACGTTTCATCCAAACTTTCATACATTCTCCTCTTTTGGCTTTTTATTTCAGTGTCAATAAAAATGCGACCAGCGCATTCATATCTTCGTTGGTGAGTTCCTTGGCAAAGTTGGTGATCATCACGTTGTTGAAACCTTCCACCACATAGTCACCAGGCCGAAGAATGGATAGCTGGATATATTCCTCGGCGTTGACCCCTTCCACGCGGGTTTCGGCGCGGGTGGCAATTCCATTCAGCGACGGCCCGATGATGATGGTATCAGGGACAAGGGCGTGGCAGGTGGCGCATTTGGCGTTGAAGACCTGCTGTCCCTGCAATACAAGCGGGTCTGGGGTGGGGGTGGGCTCGGCTTTTGCCATGGCTGAACAAGCTGATAGCGCAAGCGCGATCAAAAGCAGAATAGTCTTTTTCATATTTGTCCTGAATTGAGATTTGAATTGCCCGATTATACATGCATCTTTCCTCTTTTCTCTTTCCTCATCTTTGCTATAATCAACTCAACATTAAAAAGGAGAGTGAACTATGCAAAGTTTTTCACGAGGCTGGGCCTTTCTCAAACAGGCCTGGGAGATGGCGTTCAAAGATAAGGACCTGCTCAAACCTTCGATCTATGCGCTTATTGTGGGCATGATCGTTTCGGTCATTGGGATCATTCCCATTGTTGGGGCGGCCATTCTCTTTGGCGATACCCAGATCGGAAATATCATTTTGTTCGTGTTGGGTGGTATTTTGGTCTTTGTTCAATTTGTGGTCACTTATGTCTTTTCAGGCATGACCGTGCATTTGATCTATGGTTACCTCACCGAAGGTGATGGCGACATGGGCAAGGCCTGGGCGATCGTCCGTCGTGATTTCTTCGATATTCTCACCCTTGCAGCCGCATCCACGGCTGTGAATTTGTTGCGCAGTCTGGCCAATCGCAACCGCAGGGGCGGCGTGGCCGCCAGCGTGGCACGCGCAGCCACAGGCCTGCTCGAAACTTTGTGGACGGAAGCAGCTTTGTTGATCTTGCCTGCCATGATCATTGACGATCTCAATCTCAAAGACGGGATGCAACGCATTTTGAAGATCACCAAGGAAAACCTTCTGCTGGTGGGTATCAGTACGGTGGGTGTGCGTTGGGTGACTGGCTTGATCGGCTTTGTGTTTGGTGCCATTGGTCTTGTCATTGCTTTTATCATCGGCGGCGGCGCGGCATTCGTTTCCGGTGGCAGCACGGCAATCTCCATCATCGGCATTGTCATCGGTGCGTTGATCTTCTTTACCTTTGTGATGCTGGCCAACCTCTTTAGCTCCTACACCAATACCGCTTATCACACCTGCCTGTACATCTGGGCGCGCCAGGTTGAAACCGCCCGTGCGCACGGCAGCGCTGAACAAGTCCGCGCTCCTGCTCCGTTGGCTGCGGCGCTGGCTTAATTTATTTTCTGTCCTCTTTTTTGTAATGGAGGAAAGAGGACAGATGAAAGAAGAAAGAAGAATTCGATCCCATGCAACCTGAACCCCGCCGAGAAATGGTCACCTGGCAGGAGATTGACCGCCTCATTGACCACCTGCTGCCTCAGTTCAAACGTGAATTTACCGCGATGGTGATGATCACCCGTGGTGGAATCATCCCCGGCGGCCTGCTTGCCGATGCGATGGATATTACTCACATCCTCACTGCCGCTGTGGATTTCCCCGCGCAATCCAAAACAGAGAAATCCAACCTGATGGTGTGGCCGGAGTTCATTCAGTTTCCTGCTGAAGATAAACTGCGCGGACGCCCCACCCTGATCGTGGATGATGTTTGGGGCTCCGGACGAACCATCACAGCGGTGAAGAATCGTGTGTCTGCGGCGGGTGGGTTTGCTGAAACCTGTGTGCTGCATTTCAATCCATACCGCAACCTGTTTGGCAATGCCCGCCCCGATTATTACGCGGCAGTCACTGATGCTTACATTGTCTATCCATGGGAAGTGGATCGCGGCGCCGACAAAGTGCTGCTTGGCGAGCTTTGATGCCACCATGAAAACGATCGAAGTAAGTCACGAAAACCGTATAAAAACCTTGAAGGGAAATGAATACTTCGACAACCTTCCTGAACCCATGTTGAAGGACATTTCTGAGCATATGCATTTGCGAGAATACCAGCGCGGCGATGTGCTTTTTTGGGAAGGTGACCCGTGTGATGGTTTGTACATTGTGGAGCAGGGGAGCGCGAAGATCTTCCGCCTTTCGCCGCAGGGACGTCAATACATTGTCCGCATTTTGCAGGAGGGCGATACTTTTGCAGAAGTGCCTGCTTTTGATGGCGCGGCAAACCCTGTAAATGTAGAGGCGCTGGAAGCCTGCCGTGTGTGGGTGATCGATGGTAAATTGCTGCGCAGGCTCGTGGAATTGCATCCGCATTTTGCGCAGAAGGTGCTGGCAAACTTTGGGCGAATGCTGCGCGGGATGGTGCGCATGGTCAGCGAGATGGCTTTCTATCAGGTGACTCATCGTCTGGCGCGTTTGATCGCGGAAATGCCCCAGGAGAGGTCCGCGCCGCATTGGACCCAGGAACAGCTTGCGGCGAGGCTGGGAACCGTGCGCGAGGTTGTAGCGCGTTCCATGAGGGAACTTGAACGCAGCGGCGCGATCAAGGTGGAAGACAGGCGCATCCAGATCGTCGATCAAAACATTTTCAGTCAATGGATGGAATAAAGTGATTTGAATCAAAAGCGGCCCGCAAAGGCCGCTTTTTTATTTGCATTCAAAAATGGACTGTTATTTCAAGACTTCGAAATTTTCAACACTGATGTATAACTCGTCGTCCACCGCCGCCTCGATCTGGTCAATCGCAATGGAAGTGGGATACCCGTTGACGGTGTCGTATATCACTTCGACCCGATCTGCATCTTCAAATGCGCCTTTCAATTGCTCGAACAGGGCTTCCATGCCTGCATAGCTTTTTACCACGTCATACAAGCCATCAGACGGAGTGATGATGTTTCCCTTGACCGAAGTAATGGAAACGATCTCGCCATTGTTGATTTCAATGGTCATGGGCATGTCATCTCTGAATGCGCAGAAACAACCGATGGCGACGTCGTAGCGATAATGCGTGATCTTTGCGGCTTCCCATTTGGCGAGGTTTTTATCAAACTCATTGAGGGTCCCTGCAGAGCAGGCTGTGAGGATGAGTGCCAGCAACAATAAAATAAGTTTCTTCATTTTTTCTCCTTGCATCTGTGACGATATTTTCAACGCAGATGTTCCCAGAAAAAAAGTTCCCCGCCATTGCTGACGGGGAACTGAGTTGATCGGATCTGATTTATGGGGCGGGTGTTGCGTAGTAAGTGCCTGTTGCCAACAGACTGGTGTCGTTGATGGACTGGGCGGCGAGCATTTGGGCCTGACGGGCACGGTTGGTCGCTTCGGCAAGGACTTTCAACGCGTATTCGGGATTGTGGAAGCCCGTGCTGTTTTCAGCCGAGACAATATCCCACATGTATTGGGCTTCACGGTGCAGTTTGCGGGCTTGATCCAGCAGGGCAGGGTCGGCATTGCCAGCCGCAACCGCGGCCTTGATGGCATTGACTGCATCAAGAATGGCGTCTTCAGTGGTGATCTTTGTTGTGGCAACCTGTTCCTGAATGGTATTTACACGATTGACGACGAATTCCGTATCTGTGTGGCACTGACCGCAGGCTTCTTCCGCATTGAGCAAGGGGCTGTGGACATCATGTGAAGAGTATTTTGCGGCGCCATCGCGGGTGTACGGCATATGGCAGTCGGCACAGGAAACGCCAGCCTTGTAGTGGGTGCTATCAGCAGTGAAGAATTCGTATTCAGGGTGCTGGGCTTTGAGCATGGGGGTTCCGGTGTCAGGGTATTCCCAATCCTTGAAACCTGCTTCTTCGTAATAGGCCAGCATTTCATCCACTTTTGTGCCGTTGTCCCATGGGAAGGTGAGATACTTGCCATCACCCTTGAAATAATATTCAACATGGCAGTTTGCACAGACTACGGTCCGCATTTCCTGACGGGTGAAGGTGGTCCAATCCTTGCCCTGGCGTTCAAAGGCTTCTTCCAGTGCGGGGTTGGTCACGATCAGGCGCATGGTCTCTGCTTCGTGGCAGTTGGCACAGCCAATGGCATTGTTGATGTTCGGGGTCATTTCATTGAAGGACATCTTGTCATAGGCTTCCATACCCATCTCTGCCCACAAACCAGGGTTATCGGTTGATTTGCAAGAGTAGCATGTGGCAGGTGTGTGCTTGGGATTTGAGTCGTCAAGGTTCAAACGACCCGTTGCACGTACATCTTCCAACGCATTCGCGTGACCACGGTCGTCGTTGTAATCCTTGCTAAATGGATAACCGGCAAACAAAATCACCTGACGCGGATCGCGTTCCAGCCACGAGAACTGGGAAGACCCTGCATAGGTTGTGTCGATATTGTTCGTCTGGGTCTTCATGAATGAGTCGTATTGATTGGGGAAATTCACACCCCATTTGGCCGAATCAGGTTCCATGGCGGCAATCTCAACCAATGGTTCTGTTGCTCTCTCCTGCGCGGGCTGATTTTTCACAAAGGTCAGTACGCCCACGAGTGCGGCAGCCAAAACGATCACAAGTCCTGCAAGAATAAGGTTGGTGTAATTTTTCATAAAAATTCTCCTTACTTGATTGGGTAGAGTGTTGAATCCTGGAAGGGGATGGCGGAAGCGCCGCGGTCACCGTGCGCCACACTGCGGTGACAATCCCAGCAATAGCGGTCAAAGGGTTGGGCATTCATTACAACAACTTCCACGGTATCTTCGTGGCAATGAACGCAATTCGCCTGAATAATGCCTTTGGTCTTTTCGCTGGCGCGAATTTGCACAGGGATATTCCCGGTTACAAAGGCAAACACATCCTTTGCACCCTGTCTGCCCTTCTCGGCATAGTAGGTCACCACATTATCGTGGGGCAGGTGGCAATCGGTGCATTTGGCGAAATTCTCATGTGCGCCGTGATACCAGTTTTCATACTGTGCATCCATCACATGGCAATTTGCACAGGTTTCGGGGGCGCTCCCCCCGTAAGAGGCGGCATCAGTCACAAACGCAAAATACCCGAACGCAAGGACCGTGGCCGCAATGGCAATAAAAAATGGGGTTTTTGACATAGCCTATCCTCAGAAAAGATTAACGTGCGCTTAATATAAACTGGCTTCTGAAATTTGTTTGTAACTTATGTCACATAAAGAAAGATGAATTTGCCTGCTTTACTTAGATAAATTTACTCAAAATAGTCAGATTTACCCAGTGATATACATCCCTATTCTGACGTGACACCCGCCTCTTCCTTTAACTGGAAACTGTTTCTATATAAGAAGCCTTTTTCTCCCCGAGAGATAAAAAATACGCCCCGCTGCTGATAGCGGGGCGTAAAAGGAGAATGCACCGGCGATGGTGCGAATTCACAAACTAGGGCATGTGGCCATCCATACCAGAGCCGCCCATGTCCTGGGCTTCCATCACTGGAATGGTCAGGGTGATATCTTCGTGGTTCTTGAAATGCAAGGTCAGCGTGATCTCATCACCAACATTAAGATCTTTGGTTAGACCGATGAGCATAATATGGTAGCTGCCGGGTTTGAGTTCCAATTCACCTTCGGCGGGCAGGGGAATCGCTTCCTGCGGGATCATTTCCATGGTGCCGTCGGATTTCATCTGGCTCAGGTGGATTTCAACAGAAGCTGCCGCATCAGAAGAAGCTCCGACCAATTCATCATCGGCTTCGGTGTGGTTGTGCAGGAGCATGTAAGCGGCGCTGTTTCCATCTTTCAAAGCTGAACGCACCCAAAAATCGTGCGCCTCGATGTCTGTTCCATCCGCATGCTCATCGCCCATTGTAGAACCACAGGCGCTCAAGAGCAGCGTCCCCACCAAAACCAACATCATCAAAATTCGTTTCATGATTTATCTCTTCCTTTTTAGTTTGATTTGCCTGAATCACGCGTTCTATTGGTGCGCGTGCATCATTCCATGAATAAATTGAATGGCATCCTTCATGGTTGCAAGGGTGCCGCCAAAGCCCTTTTGAAATTTTTCTGCATCTTCCTGTGAGCCGAAGCTCAACACACTCGGTACGCAACAGACCTTTAGATCGCTGCCAAGAACATACACAGCCTGGGTGGTGCTGATGATATGTCCGTGCAGGTAATCGGCGGTGAGAGATTGAGCGGCGTCCTGGGTCTGGCTTTGAACCATCAGCCCGCAATGGGCACAGCAGGCACGTTTTTGTTCCCCGCTGGTGGTACGTACGATGAAGACCGTCCGCTCTGAGATGGTTTTGTTGCACATGATGCATTGATTGATACCCGCAGTGGGTGATTGGGTGACCAGTGCAACGCCCCCATGTTTTTTTTGAATCAAACCTGCTTCTGCCAGTTTGTTCAATTCACGGTGAATGGTCATGTTGGAAACATTGAAGACCTCCACTAGTTCCTGTATGGAGGCACTTCCCTGTTTTTGAAGGTGTTCCAGAATCTTTTTTTCGCGGTCAATGGTCGATGTCATGTTTGTTATATTATGTTATTTTGAACAAGAATTCGCAGAATATAACAAAATGGGTGAAGACTGTCAAGTGAGATTTGACACTTTCACAGTGTTGATTGTGTTTTTGGAAGCTGGGCAGGTGACAGGTCGGTTTGATGCGTTCCTGTCCTTATTCCAAAATGACGGCGGGTTGTGGCTGTTTACGGAATACGATCCAATAAAAAACGATCATTCCGATCGTGGTGGAGATGAGACCATAAACAGGGTCAAGGGTTTGGACCGTGAACAAGGCTGGGCTGGGCAGGGCAGTGACGGTGTAGTTGGCAAACAGGGCACCGAAAAGGTTGTTGGCTGCGTGCAGGCCAAGGGCAAGTTCCATGCCGTTGTCTTGCAGGGTGATGAGGCAGGCGAAGAAGCCGAATGCAAAATAATTCAATCCCATCAGGATTCCGTTGACGGCCATTTCGGGGTTGACCATGTGCGGAATGAAAAACAGAACGCCGTTGATGAATGCCAGCAGCCATTTGTTTTTGAGCTTCAATCCGATCCATTGCAAAAGATAACCGCGAAAGAAAAACTCTTCGGCTGAAGTTTGGATGGGAATGAGAATGAGCGCCAGCAGGGTGTAAACCAGCAGAAGCAGGGGCTGTAAGCTGAAGACGTATCGCCCGGGGTAAAGCAGGGCTTCGGTGATGGAAATGAGTGCGGCCACACCAAACCATGCGGCGGCGCCCGTCAGGATTCTGTGCCAGCGGACGTTTGTTTCGGAAGTGATCAGTGTTCTTAATGGTCTGGCATGGATGACACGAATGGAAAAGATGGTTGCTGCGATGAATGGGAAAAATGTCAGCATGGTGGCGGAGAAATCCAGCAGGACAGAGATGCCTGTGAAGCCGCTTTGTGTGAAGTTTGTGGCGGGGTTGCCATCCATCATGACATAGCCCAAAAGTAAAATGATGGGGATGGAGCCGATCACGAACCAAATGGTGAGGATGGTGAAAAAGGAGATCAAATATCTCCACCAATCGTTTTTGCCAGCCTGTGCCGCTGCCAGGTATGGATTCATAAAAGCTACCTCCATTCGTTTTGTTGGTGAATTGGAAATTCTACTCGAAGCGGGCTGGGTTTTAGAAAATGGACCGGGGTACACATGATCTGTTCAAAAAATGAATCATGACTACCAGAAGAGATTAGACCTCTTTCAAAAGTCTGAAAGATTAACCACTGAGTCACGGAGACACAGAGAAAACAATTAAAAACTCCGTCTGCAGGAGGCTCCGCACTGCCTCAGTATCTTCGTGGTTCAAAATGGCTTTTCAAAGACATACTTTGCAACGTATACAAGAGGTCAATTATAAAAAATCCCGCGGGTGCGGGATTTTTTTGATCACTATCAGGCGGGGGAGGCGTTTTCTTGTTTGAGTTCAGGCTTGTGTTTTGCCCAAAAGGGTTGAATGAAATTTCCTTTTTTCATTGCGAGTGTAGTCAGTGCAATGCCTGCCAGCAGACAGATCATTACGGCAATGATGGAGGCTTCTGCACCGAACGCGCCACCGGAGAGGAGGGTTGGTCCGCTCAATGTGGATTGCAACAAGCCTTGTACTTCATTTCCTGAAACGGCTACACCGAAGATGGCACCCTGCGAAAAATTCCATGCAAAGTGGATGCCGATGGGCAGCCACAAACGGCGGGTAAAGACATAGGCTGCCGCCAGCATGATACCAGCCTCAATGGCAATGGCGATCGCACCCCACAAAGTGGCATTGGGATTGGCTAAATGTAAAAACCCAAAGATGACGGCGGAGATTGCAAGCGCGATCCAGGTTCCGAGTGATTCTTCCATGATGCGAAAGAGCAGGCCGCGAATCAGTATTTCTTCGATCACACCAGAGGAGATCGAAAGCACCAATCCGGGGATGAGCACTGTCCATGCATTGGTGCCTGATACTTTATAAAAGCCAAACAGCCATAAAATGCCGATGGTTGCTGAAAAGAGCAATGCGCCCAGTGCGGCTCCGCCTGCCAATTCACGCACGGCTTGATGGGGGGAGAGTTCTGTTACAGCGCGTTTTTCGATTACGCGGACAAATCCATAATATGCAAGACTTGCAATGGTGACAATGATCAATACCGATGCGATCTGTGCCAGATTGTTCACATGGCCGGGCCATACTTCTGTGCCAATTTGCGCGATGGAGGTGACCAGCCCGATGAGAAAGAATCCAAGGAAGAAGCGGGTAACCGGGAATTGCAGGAACTTCATGAATTTTCCAGAGGCGGATGAGTTTTGTTTCATTTCCCTACTCACTGACCAACAGCCATTTGGCAAGGCGCCCATGCAGTTGGCCAACTCCGCGGATGATGTTCATGAAGGTTGTCCACAGCAGGAGTCCGCCCAGTACCAATAGCGGATAAGACCAGCTTGGAAAGTAATATCGAACGCCGTTGTTATAAACAGCACCTTGATGCAGAACTTCCTGTATGAACGGGAGTGCGATGAAGGAAAGTGAGATGCTTAACACCATGACAATTAGGATGAAGTATGCAGTTCCAAGAACAAATTGGACGATCATGTAAACCAGCATGAGCCAGGTGGCTTTGTCGGTGAGGAGGGCTTTCAGGCGGTCGAACCACTTCATACCCTGATGCGAGAATAGCGGACGACGCGGCATACGGATGCCAAGCAGGGCTTCCACAAGGCGGCCTTCGAGCAAGGCCAGCCCTCGCACTGAGAGCAGAAACAGCAGCGCAATCGGAAACCCGAAGATAAAGATCAAAAAGGAAATGGATACTGATAATCCGGTGACTGCCCAGCTAAAGTAAAAAACACCGGTCACAAAGGCGATCAACATGTAAAGCAAGGCGCCCCAGGCACGCGGGTCAGTGTACACACCAAAAAATCGGCCCAGTGCTGAATGGGGTTTGGTGGTTTGTTTTAGTGCAGGGGAGGTGCGCCTTTCCACCTCTCGATAGGCAGACGCGGTCTCTTCAGGAGTACCGTATTCTTCGATGATCTTCCCGAGGGCATCCGCTTCACTGACTGCAGGGTTGGCTTCACGTGCTGCTTCAAGTGCGGTACTCAGGTGTTCACGTGCATCAGCCTGTGCGTCCTGCACGAGGGCAGGGTCGGCATCTTTCATTTCGGTTTTCAAGGCATCAAGATATTCTTCCATCGTTTTAAACATGACGTCATCCTTTCAAATTCGCGTCGACGAATTTTTTCGTGATCTTCCAGATTTCAGCCCATTCTTTGAGGGCTTCCCGTCCATCATTGGTGATCTTGTAATACCTGCGTGGCGGGCCTGAAACCGAGGGTTCCACGGTGCTTTCCAACAAACCGTTCTCTTCAAGGGAGCGCAACACAGGGTACAAAGTGCCCTGTTTCATCATGGGGATCTCAGGGCCGCTTTCCTCGAGCATTTTTGCGATCTGGTATCCATACATGGGTTCTTTGCTGCGACTCAAAACACTGAGCAGGACAAGCGACGAAGTGCCTGCATTCAGTTCTTTTTGAAACTTCCTGGTATGCGACGAAATTTCAGTCATTTGTGCTCCTTTCAGTAGTATCAGATTTTTACTACTAATAAATAGATAATAGTATGAGATTGATATTACGTCAAGGGCTTTTTATAGTTCCGTGGTACCGTTTTAAATAATCAATCCCGCCAAAAGCGGGATTGATGCCTGACCATTATTTACCTGTTCCCATACTCAAGCCTTGGCAGTGATTGCAAATAGGCCCAGACCGCTTTCAACTCATCATCGCTCATGAATTTGTATGAATTCCACGGCATGTAGGCGGCACGCAATTCCTTGCCTTGCGGTGTTTTGCCGGTGCGAATGGTGTTCATGAACTCTTCCTCCGTCCATGTGGGCAGGGCGGAACCGCCGCCAAAAGTGATGTTTGGGGCGGGCGGCCAGGTGGATGGGAAGCCGGGAATCACGCCGCCCGACATGTTTAGTCCATGGCAGACGTGGCAGGACTGCGTCAGGTAGGCCCCGTATTCGGGTGTTGTACCCGCTTTCGGCGCGGTCGGACGCGCTGAGTCGTGTGGGATCAGTTCCGCGGGGATAAAGGTAATGTCTTTCACCAGAGTCATCACGATCCGCCCGGTGAAAGAGATTTCACTGGCGGGCAGGTCATTATCAACTGGTGCAACACTCTTGATATAGGCGATCACGTCCCCAAGATCATCATCGCTCAAATAATAAAATTCAGTGGATGGCATGAAGAGATAGGCGGTGCCATTTGGGCGGATCCCGTGACGAATTGCGCGCACCCAGTCAGAATCAGACATTGCGCTTCCCACCCCGCCCAAGCCTGATGTGAGATTCGAAGAGATGACTTTCCCCACGGCAGGATCATCCAAATAAACCGTGCCCTCCAGGTTTTCGCCGTGACAGGCTTCGCATCCCCGAAATTGAAAAATGTGTTTTCCATTTTCAATGGAAGCCGCGTCGGTTGGAATGACAACTTGTTCTGCTGGAATTTCATACACGTGTGTCAGCCTTGATTCGCTTTGCACATAAATGATAACCAACCCGATGGCAACCAGCCCTGCCAATATCCCCAACACAATTCCCACCCACTTCAAAAACTTTTTCATTCTGCTCTCCTCTTTACAAATTTACAAAATAAGTCCCGCCTCGCAGCGGGACTTTTGTTTTTCTCTTTTTGGTCTTTTGTTTTACGGTTGTTGAATTTCCGCTGCGCGCAATGTGTTGTTCATCAACATGGCAATGGTCATTGGGCCAACACCACCTGGCACCGGGGTGATGAAGCCTGCCACTTCTTTGGCTTCTTCGTAATTCACATCGCCCACGAGTTTCTGGCGCGGTTTGCCGGTCTTCTGGCTGATGACAGGGGTGCCATCGGGGTTGAGCATGGGAATGCCATTGATGCCCACATCAATGACGGCTGCACCGGGTTTCAACCAGTCACCACGGACCATTTCTGCACGGCCGATCGCCGCAATGACGATATCTGCCTGGCGCAACACACCCGGAATATCTTTTGTGCGCGAGTGAACGACCGTTACTGTGGCATCTTCTTTTACAAGCAGCAACGCTGCAGGCATACCGACGATGTTTGAACGACCCAATACTACAGCATTGGCGCCCTTGATGGTTACGCCTGCTTCTTTCAAAAGATAAATACAGCCATAAGGTGTGCAGGGAACAAAAAGCGGTTCGCGTCCTTTTTGGGCAAGGCGGCCAAGATTGATCGGCGAGAAGCCATCTACATCCTTTTCGATGCTGATGAGCTGCAGAACGCGCTCTTCATCAAGGTGAGAGGGCAGAGGCAGTTGCACCAAAATCCCGTTGACCTTCGGGTCGGCGTTTAATTCCTTGATCAGTTTCTCAAGGTCTTCCTGTGATACATCGGCAGGCAGTGGGTGATGATAGGAAGTCATGCCAAGTTCAGCGCAGGCCTTCTGTTTCATGCCCACGTAGGCGGCAGAGTCAACGCGGTCACCGACCAATACAGTGGCCAGTCCAGGTTGTGACTTTCCCGCCGCGATCCTTGCAGCGACTTTCTCTTTAACTTCATCACGAACCTTCTGCGCGATGGCGGTGCCATCAATGATTTGAGCTGTCATTTTTTGCTCCTTTGCAAATTTACTGTGAAAGATTGCACGAGTATTATACATTTTCTCCCCCTTTTCAAAAAGTGACACTTATCCCGATTTCGGTTCTTCAAACCTCAAGGAAAGTTTTTCTTGAGGTTTGGGAGGCAAACTTCGTCCAGACCGTTTTTATGGTTTCAATGCCACAAAATTATCGAGGATCACATCCACACCGGGTTTGGCAAAAGTGCCCACCAACATGCCCACATCACCTGATTTCAAAGTTGCATCCTGCACAGCGGCGATCTGGAATCCATTGACGTAAAAAGTGAGTTGGTCACCTGTACAATCGGCGCGCAAATGGTTGACCGCCAGCCCTTTGTTGATGTTTTCGCTCGTCAGCATCTCATTTTGGCCGAGCAAAACAGCCTGTCCGCCCGAAAAAAGGCCGACTCCATAATATCCATCGCTGGTGATGATGAAGAAGTAGTAATCCGCACCGGAAGAGCGGCAGATCAAGCCGATGCGGTTTTCATCGGGACCGCCCAATTTGCCAGCGTCCACTTCAAGGCGGACATCGGTAAAGTTCTTTTGTGGTGTCGACCAGAAGTTCGTATCCAACGCATTGACCAATATGCGGAAACTGCCGCTGTCATAATCCATCACACCTTCGGCGGCAGAAAAACGACTCCAACCTGAGCCTAGGTTGGCAAAATCATCTTGAAAGAGGACTGTTCCAGATGGCACGGCCTGGTCCTGCGTTGCAGTGCCGGATGGTGCAGCTACGGTGCAGGCTGAAGTAAAGAGAATGACGAGGGAAAAGCAAGCGAATAGACGATTCATGCAGGCGATTTTATCATGCCAAGATTTATGCAGGGTGGGAAGATGAGCTTGGTTTGACCTGTAAGAATGAACTCACCCGCGAGAACGAGCTTTCGCGGGTGAGACAGAGTTACTTATTTGGATGTTTTTGACTTTGTCGTGCTTTTCTTTTTCGTTGTAGAAGTTGATGTGGTTGCTGCAGCCGTTTTTCTCTTTTTTACAGGAGCAGGGGTTTCTTCCATTTCCTCATCTTCGTCCTGTATTTCAATTTCTGTTTCTTCGTCACTATCTTTTGCAGTGGATGCAACAGAAGTTTTGCGTTTGGGGGCGGGGGCGGCCTCAACCTTCTTAAGTTGATATTCCTCTTCCCAGTTGGCGGCAAAAGCCAGTTGCAAGCGGCCATAACGCACCATCAACATGACTGCACCTGCAACCGCCATTAACAATGAAACCAACATGGTGAATGTGACAAATGAATCCCCGATGTGCGGCTGGTCAGGGCGGAAGAATTCGATAAATGCCCGAGCCAAACCGGCAAGCACAAGCCAGCCCGCAAAGATCGCACCTGGTTTCAACTTTTCTTCGTATTGACGTGCCACCCAAAGCAATAACAATGCCAGAAGAATATTCAGAATCATCTCGTAGGCAAACGTCGGGTGGAAGCGGGTTGTCTCAACAGGGAACTGGCTGAGGTCGGCATATTGAGCAAGGCGATGAGAAGCATCGATCGAAATGCCCCATGGCAGCTTTGTCGGCTGGCCGTATAACTCTTGATTGATAAAGTTGGCAGGCCGGGCCAAAGCCTGACCGATGAATACGGCCGGTGCAATTGCATCCAAAAAGAGCCAGAAATCCAATCCATTGGCTTTCAAAAAGAAATACAAGGCCAATGCACCAAAGAGCAGGCCGCCAAAGAAATGCAGGCCGCCTTCCCATACTTGCAAAATCTTTCCCGGATTGTCTGTGTAATACGAACTTCCGCCGAGAATGCTGTTGAGTACGTACCACAAACGCGCACCAATGATGCCCGCAGGTAATACCCAAACCATTGCATCCCAGATCACTTCACCGTTCTGGCCGCGCCTGGTGATTTCCTTCTCTGCCAGCCATGCACCGACCACAGCCCCAAGCATAACCAACACACCATACCAGCGCAGAACAATTTCTCCGCCAAACAATTTGAATTGAAAAATTACAGGATCCATTTCTTTCTACTACCTCACGATTTATTTTTGAAAAGATTATATCATTCAAAGTTGGTAGGGATTTTCTCAACGCAGTTGCGATAATTCAGATAAAAAATGTGTAATAAATACTGTACAGACCGCCACAAAAGATGGGATGATTGTCATGTGCCGATGTGATTAATGGCAGGTCAAAAAAAACTAAGAAATTCTTACAATAGCCCTAAACATTGACTCTTGCACTCAATATTGAACTGGAAACGTTATGCTCCGAATCAACCGCCAAACCGATTACGCAGTTCGAGTAATACTTGCCCTCTCCAAAAAGGAAGAGGGCAAGCGCGTTTCCACTTCAGAGGTTGGGCGTGAAATGCTTATTCCCCCCGCCTTGCTTCAACGCATTGTGGCAGAGCTGGCAAGCGGCGGTTTTATTCTTACCCAGGCCGGGCGCGATGGCGGCATTACTCTGGCTCATTCTCCCAAACAGATCACCCTGCTTCAAATTGTCGAGCATTTTGAAGGAGAACTTTATCTTTCCGATTGTGTTCTCAAAACCGGTGATTGCCCGTTCGAACTGCGCTGCCCTGTTCACTGTCAATGGGTGAGGCTAAAGAATATGCTGCGGAATGAAATGGCACAGACGACCTTCCAACAATTGGTGGATGAAGGCCAACAAATCGAAGCCAATCTGATAAAGAACGCTTCATCCGCACCGAAACCTGATTCTGCTCCGCTCAAAATCCTTCTCCCCGAGGAAATCCCTGCATGAACAAGTATTTCCTCGGCAGTTTTTATGGCTTGTTTGGCTTGATTGTTGTTTCCGCTTTTGCTTTTAAGGTCTTTCAACCGATTAAAGTCCTGCCGCGTATGCAGCTTTCACCTGCTTTCAGCCTCACAGACCAAGACAGTAACCGTCTCACCAGCGAAGACCTGCGTGGACAGTTCGTACTTTACACATTCGAATACACCAATTGCCCAGAGGTTTGTAACAGCATCAACGACACCATGCTTGAAGTGCAATCCCGCCTCGGCGAAGTGGAATTGGACGGTATTTCCGTAGCCTTCGTCACCATCTCCATGGACCCGGAGCGTGACACCCCTGACGCGCTGAATGCCTACGCCCAATCCATTGGCGCAGATACAAATCGATGGAAATTTGCAACCACAACCAACGAAGCAATGCTCAAGACCATCATTGGTTCGGGCTTTGAAACCTATTACGAAAAAAAGGAAGATGGTAGTTTTGCCTTTGACCCATCCTTTGTGCTGGTGGATGGCTGGGGCATTGTCCGCGCAGAGTATCGCTACGCCACCGAAGTTTCCAATGCAGACCGCATCCTCCGTCACCTTGGCGTGTTAGCAGAAGAGGTTCGCAACAGCAAGGGAACCACCAAGCTGGCTTATGAAGCGGCTCATTTATTCCTCTGCTATGCTCCATAAAATATTTTGAATTATGAAAACAAAGATACTGCTCGGTACATTCGCCATTATTTTAGGCCTGGTAACAGGAGTTTATTTCTTCCGTCCGCATACTTTTCATGGCACGGTGATCCAGTCTCCTGAAACATCCTATGATTTCAACCTGACGGGCGGCAAAGGCGATGTTTCGCTAAGTGATTTCCGCGGCAAGTTGGTTCTGATTTATTTTGGCTACACCTTCTGCCCCGATGTTTGCCCCGCCACACTGGGACAAGTCAATCAGGCCATGAAAAAACTTGGCAGCAAGGCAGAAGACATTCAGTTGATTATGATCTCGCTGGACCCCGAGCGCGATACTCCCGCAAAATTGGAAGAGTATGTCGCTCATTTCAACCCCACCTTTTTAGGTATTACCGGTACACAAGAGCAGGTGGATACTGTCGCCTCTCTGTATGGAATTTTCTATGAGAAGAAGGAAGGCAGTGCGGCAAGTGGTTACTTGATCGATCACACCGCCACTCTCATGGTGATAGACCGTGAGGGATATTTGAAATTGGTATTTCCATTCGGCGTGACTGCTGATGAGATCGCCGATGATTTGAAGTACATGCTAAAGCAATAGGGAGGTGGAACTGCAACAGCGTAAGATCAACCCCATTTCCACTTCCGCAGTTTGCGGCGCCGCATGAAGCGGTAGTTATCCTAATCCATCATTTTTAAGAGGAGAATGAAACATGGCGAAAAAAGATAAAGAAGACGATGAGTTTCGCCCGACTGGCACGATCGCAGTTTTGGCGATCTTTGTAGTCACACTCATCGCAATCTGGGCAACGATCTACATGATCCTTGTCGGCAGAGGAGGCACATTATGAGCACCAACCAGATTCACATTGATTCCTATGAGCGTAACTGGATGATCGTCAGCGCCATCCTGCTCGTTTTGTTTGCAGCGGCTGTCAGTTTTGCTGCCTTCGGTATGGGAATTCAGGTGCCTGCCCCGGAACAGCGTGTTGATCCCCGCACTGTGGCAACCGACCCCAACAGCCCCTGGTCGAACCC
>DAOQID010000013.1:0-1332 GCA_035339375.1 Anaerolineales bacterium
ATTCTGTTTAGTGTTTGTGGTTTAGGCTGTTAAAAAATGGTTTGTTTTTTAATGTGCCTGAGTTAATTTATAATTTGCTAATGGAAAATCTAAAAAAATACTTTTACCTTGATCCTTCAGTTACATTTCTCAATCATGGCTCTTTTGGGGCCACCCCAAAACCTGTTTTTGAGGATTATCAAAATTGGCAATTACGACTTGAACAACAGCCTGTTCTTTTCCTTGGAAGAGAATATGACCAGTTGTTGTTTGATGCGCGGGCGAAATTAGGTGTCTACTTAAACGCTGATCCACAGGATTTAATTTACGTGCCTAATGCAACGCATGGGGTAAACGTTGTTGCCCGCTCCCTGCATCTTGAACCCGGAGACGAAATCCTCACATCTGACCATGAGTATGGTGCCTGTGACTATACCTGGGACTTTGTTTGTAGAAAACTTGGGGCCAAATACATTCATCAACCCATTCCACTGCCAGCTTATATTGAGGACGAGATTGTCGATCAGCTTTGGCAGGGAGTCACTCCGCGGACAAAAGTCATTTATTTAAGCCATATTACTTCTCCAACGGCTTTACGCATGCCTGTGGAGAAGATCTCCCGTCGGGCAAAGGCGGCGGGTATATTGACAGTTATTGATGCCGCTCATTCCCCCGGGCAAATTCATGTTGACCTTCAGAAAGTTGATGCAGATTTTGTGTTTGGAAACTGCCATAAATGGATGTTGGGCGCAAAGGGATCGGCATTTTTATATGTTAGAAGGGAGCTGCAGCATCTGATTGATCCTTTGATCGTGAGCTGGGGATACAACGCGACTCCAGAAACAACCACAGGATCTCGTTTTATTGATATTCTGCAATGGACAGGTACCAAAGACCCAGCTGCGGCTTTGACCGTTCCTAGCGCCATTCAATTTATGGAGGAAAACAATTGGGATGAGGTGCGAAAAGAGAGCCATGATTTGTTGCGGCAAACTCTTGAGCAAATTTGTGAAATGGTGAAAATGGAGTCTCTATATCCGCTCGACTCTGATTTTTATAACCAAATGGGCATTGCTCCGCTTCCGCAATCCAACCTTGCCACACTTAAGAGCCGTTTGTATGATGAATACAAGGTGGAAGTGCCATTGATACAATGGCAAAACAGGCAGTTTGTTCGTATTTCTGTACAGGGGTACAATTCTCAGGAAGATTTGAATAAACTGGTCAAGGCTTTACAGATTTTGTTGCCTCAAGTGGCGGTTTAGTTTTGCATGTAAAACAATACATGCATTGACTTATACCGCCCATGATAGTGGAGATTCTAAACTTGAAAAAATCAAGATCGCGAAACCT
>DAOQID010000013.1:1432-9471 GCA_035339375.1 Anaerolineales bacterium
CGTCCAGGTGGGATTAGCTTTACCCAACAATTGCTTTCTTTGGGGTTCCCGCTTGCCGGTGACCTGTCACTCGGCGGTTTTCGTGCTGAGAATGTGATCCAATCTTCCAATCCGTTGGTATGGAATGGTGTGCCGCCTGCCTGGCAGGATAGTCAACACATGAACACCATGCTTTCGCAGAATTTTACTCATATTGGAGCAGGAATCTCGCAGGGCCCAAGTGGGTATTTTTATGCGTTAGATTGTGCAGCTGCCACCGGTAGTGGGGAAATGCAGGATGGTGTCACTACATTGCTAACCAGTGTGCCTGGTGGGGCACAAGCTGGAGTCAGCCAATATATGGTTCCTGTGATGTTGAGTACGGCAAATGCCAATGGAGATGTGTTTCATAAAGTGCAATACGGGCAAACTTTGTGGAGCATTGCTATTGAATATGGAACGACGATCAAAGCGATTCAGGCATTAAACGGCCTCGGAGAAGACTTGGTGGTATATCAGGGACAGGAACTGTTAGTCCTAAAAGGAGTGACCCCGCCTCCAGCTACACCGACCATGGTTCAAGTTATGGAAACTCCCACTTCTGCGGAATTGATAACAACTGAAATGCCCATTCCACCTGTCACACCAACATCAATTCCTCAGGTGGTAACCGTACCCGCAACAGATATGCCTGTGGAGGAAGAAGGGTCATCGAGTAATTCTTCTGGTTTGCTGGTGGGGATCTTGGTTGTGGCTGCCCTTGTCGGTGGTGGGGTGGCGGTCTGGTTGATTCGCGACCCGAATTAAAGTGGGCAATGATCCATGTTTTGTGCAGGCTGTGCTTCGAGTGCGGCCTGTTTGTTTTTGTAAGATCCCAGTAATAGGTATCAAATGACTGTAAACTGGCAAAAGGTATAATTGCCCTTCGCAATGCAGTCTAATAGACTGCCAAAATACAAAACTACGAAAAGAAAACTATGGAAATAACACTGGCATTAGGCGGTGGCGGGGCCAAAGGCAATTCACATCTTGGCGTATTGCGCCGTCTTCTTAAAGAAGGATTTTTGATCCGCTCTGTGGCAGGGACCAGTTTTGGTGGTCTCGTCGCAGTTTTGTACGCCATTGGATACTCACCAGATGGCATTCAGGAAATTTTTGAAACAGTAGATCAAAGCCGTTTGTATGGACGCCACCCTGAGGATGGGCCATCTTTGCTTGGCCTGGCAGGTGTTCGGAAATTATTGGACGAGGTGGTTGGTCAGCGTACCTTCAAAGATCTGCGCATTCCATGTGCGGTTACTGCGGTGGATGTCAAATCTGGGTGTGAAGTTACGATTTCTGAGGGGCCGTTGAAAGATGCGATCCTTGCCACGATTGCCCTGCCTGGTATTTTTCCCGCACAACGCATAAACGATTGGGAATTGGTGGATGGCGGTGTTTTGAATCCTGTGCCTGTTTCAGTAGCGCGGATGCTTTCACCGAAACTGCCTGTGGTGGCAGTGATGCTCAACGATCCCATGGATAAACCTGTACCTGCCTACACCATTCCCATGCCGCAGATCCTCCCTCGCTCCATCGCCGAACGGATCACACGCATGCATTTCGCCCAGTCGCTCGATATCTTTCTGCGTGCTGTGGATGTAAGCAGCCGTGCGGTGGCGCATTTTCGTCTTGAGTTGGATAAGCCCGATGTGCTTATCCGCCCGAATGTACATGATATCAACCTGCTGGATAAAGTGGTGGTATCCGATGTCATCAAACTTGGTGAACGGGCCACTGAAGAGGTTCTGCCACAATTGAAGCGTGCGGTTTCATGGCCAGCAAGAGTAAACAGAAGAATTTTTGGAGCGATACAATGAGTAGAGATTTAAAGGAATATGAAAAGCAAACCAACCGCCGCCTTATTATTGGCGCAATGGTTTTATTGCTTGTCGTGGGGGTTGGCCTGATATGGTTGATCTATGGCGGTGGTGCAGCTTCAATGGGGTTTTTCTGCCTGATGGTCGGGCTGGTTCCCGTGGTGCTGATCGTCGGAATCTTTTACGCGGCAGATTGGATCATGAAGAATGCCGGACGCAAATAATTCGACCCTGATCACGTTTAACGACTGGACCTTGCGAGTCCGCGAATCGAATTCTGATTCTCCGCGGCTGCTTGTGATGCTGCATGGTTTTACTGGCGATGAAAATTCAATGTGGGTATTTGCCCGCAGGATTTCGACAGACTACCATTTGATGGCGCCACGCGCTCCACACCCCACCGAGCCAAGCGGATTCTCCTGGCGCCCGTCTCAAGGCGGGACCTTTGGCAGGCCCAGCCTCGAAATGCTGCAACCAGCGGCTGAGGCGCTGATTCACCTCATTGACGATTACGCAGATTCGGTTAAGTTGGATGCGTCGCAATTCGATTTGATGGGATTCAGTCAGGGGGCGGCAATGACCAATGTGGTCGGCTTGCTCTATCCGCAGCGTGTCCGCAAGATGGGTGTGTTGGCAGGATTCATGCCTTCAGGGTTGGACGAACAGATCGCACAAAAAGTGCTGGCAGGCAGAAATATTTTTGTGGCACACGGCACGCAGGATCAAATGATCCCCGTTGACCGTGCCCGTGCTTCAATTGAATTGCTTGAACAGGCAGGCGCGCAGGTGACCTATTGTGAAGATGAAGTGGGGCATAAGTTAAGCGCAAATTGCCTTTCTGCGTTGGAAAATTACTTGAATAATTAAGGATTTCTCACAAGGCTGTTGACGCTGATTTTGTTTGCAGGTATCCTTGCTGAATGCGAACCAAAGTCCGCGATTCATTTTTATACAAAGGTAAAGTATGAAGCAAAATTTTTCCCGTCGTGATTTTCTAAAAGTTGCAGGTGTTGGGTTGGGTGCTCTGGCATTCAAGCCATACTTTTCTGAAACCTATTACGAAAAACTTTATACCCCGAAACGCCTGCCTCAATTCCCTGCGGGCGACATTATCGGCCGCCTTGTGGATCAGACCGACGTACGCAGCCGCCCGGATAACAACCCGATCTTGAACAATGTGATCGGAGCCATGCCCGCCGATTATTTGATGCCGTGGGGACGTGAGGTGATTGGCAGTGTGATCGGCCTGACCAACCAAAAGTATCTTGAGACCCCGCAGGGATATGTGTGGGCCTCACGCGTGCAACCGACGAGGAATTTACCAAATACCCCGATCACTGAAATGCCAGCGGGTCAGCCTGGCTTTTGGGCGGAAGTAACCGTCCCATATGTTGACTTGACCCTCGAAACAGCCCCCATCTCGCCGTGGATCCAAAGCCTGATCCAATACAACTTTCCGCCGCGTGTCTATTATGGGCAGGTGTTGTGGATCGATCAGGTTCGCACTACGAATGGCTTTGCGGAATATCGGTGGAATGAATCGCCTGGGCATGGGTATGGGTTTGGCGATATTTACTGGCTGGATGGCGCGGGTTTGAAAGTGCTCACAGATGTGGATGTGGCGCCGATCAGCCCGGAGATCGACCCCAATGAGAAAAAGATCCTTGCAGATCTCACCTACCAGACCCTTTCCTGTTATGAAGGCAATAACGAGGTTTTCTTCTGCCGCATTTCCAGCGGTGCAAAATTCGATGCCACAGGCGCGCTTTCTGAAGAACGGGCGACCCCAGTGGGTGAGTTGTTGACCCATTGGAAAATCATTTCACTGAATATGAGCGGCGGCGGTTCGGCTTCGGGGTATTCCACACCCGCTGTGCCGTGGAGCACTGTAATTCATGGCGATGGAATTGCCATTCACGGTGCGTTCTGGCACAACGATTTTGGTGAAAGGCGTTCGCATGGATGTATCAACGTGACACCCGAAGATGCCAAGTGGATCTTCCGTTGGACAACGCCTTACATTACGCTGGCACAATGTGAAACCCGCATGACCTGGCCCGATCACGGCACCGTGGTCACCACCAAGGAATTGAAGTTGTAATCAAGATCCTTCGTCCTGAGCGAAGGGCGAAGGATTTAATTTATGAGGTAATCAAATGGAATTTTCTCAAATCAGTGTTGGGCTTGCCTTTCTTGCCGGGCTGGCTTCCTTCCTTTCTCCGTGTGTGTTTTCGCTGGTCCCTGCTTACGTAGGGTATCTGGGCGGGCGTGCCGCAGGTGGTGAAAGCAATAGCAAAAACCGCTGGATCACATTCAGTCACGGGCTGGCTTTTGTGTTGGGATTTAGTTTTGTCTTCGTTTTTCTTGGTGTGGCTGCGGCTTTTGCAGGTGGGGTGCTGTTTGACCTGCGTTTCTGGCTGACCAAGATCGGCGGCGTTGTTGTGATCGCCTTTGGCCTGCACATGATCGGCGTTTTTCATATTCCCTTCCTGGCGTATGACACCCGTGTTCAACAGGCACCAGACCCGAAGATGGGTTATCTTTCCTCGGCGCTGATGGGCGTGTTTTTCTCGGCGGGTTGGTCTCCATGTGTGGGGCCAGTGCTGGGAGCCATTCTCACCGTGGTTTTCAATGGCGGCTCGATTTCACAAGGCGCAGTTTTGCTGACCTCTTATTCCATCGGCCTCGGAATTCCATTCCTGTTCGCGGCATTGGGCATTGGCTGGGTAACCAACATTTTGAGGAACTATGCCAAGACCATGCGTTATGTGGAAATTGTCATGGGTGTGATTTTGCTTGTGGTCGGCGTCATGCTTTTGACAGGTGTGTTTGAAACCCTTGCGTTGCAGGGTCAAGGCTTCTATATTGATTTTGGTTTGTAATTCCATCCCCCTTTGACAGATATAAAGCATCATCAAACCCGCGCGGATCCTTCACATCCGTGCGGGTTTGATGATGAAACAAGCGATAATGAGAGGCCTTGCCCATGCTTAATGTAACCCTCTACACCCGCAAGAATTGCAAATTGTGCGACGAAGTAAAACACGAATTGCAGGAACTGCAATCAAAATATCCACACCGCCTTGTGGAAGTGGATATCGAATCTGATACCGCGTTGATCGATAAATACGGCATCGAAATTCCCGTGGTGGAAGTTGGTCCTTACACATTGAAGGCTCCCATTTCACGACAGAATTTACAAATGACCCTCGGCGCCGCTGCAGACAGGAAAAACCAATTGGAACAGGTCGGCGACCCTGATTATCAAATCCGCGTCAAGAAAGGAAAGACCGTGACCACTGGAGACCGTGTTTCGTTTTGGATTGCCAAACGTTATCTGTTGCTTTTGAATCTCTTTATGTTGTTTTATGTTGGCCTGCCGCTCCTTGCACCAACATTGATGAAGTTGGGCGCAGAACTCCCAGCCAGGGTCATTTATCGAATCTACAGCCCGCTCTGCCATCAATTTGGGTTCAGGTCTTTCTTCCTGTATGGTGAGCAGGCGTTTTATCCGCTGGCAGAGGCGAATGTGGCGGGGGTAAAGACTTTCGAAGAAGTGACAGGCATTCCAAATCTCGACGATCCCTACAGCTTCACCCGTTTTGAAGCGCGTGCCTATATCGGCGATGAGACAGTTGGTTATAAAGTGGCCTTGTGTGAACGCGATGTCGCCATTTATCTTGCCATCCTTCTTTTCGGCATCACCTATGGTCTTACGGGCCGCCGCATCAAATCACTGCATTGGGTGTTGTGGTTGCTCATCGGCATTGCGCCCATTGGCTTTGACGGCTTCTCGCAGCTTTTCAGCCAATTCAACTGGACCTGGCTTGCCACTGTCGTTCCCTACCGCGAAAGCACCCCATTCCTGCGCGCACTCACGGGCGCCCTCTTTGGCCTTGCCACTGCATGGTTTGCCTACCCCAACATTGAAGAATCCATGGCAGAAACCCGCCAATATTACATCAAGAAATTCGCGGTCAACGAGGCTTCGCAATAATGCCCTTTCAAGAACACGATGGTCTTCGGTATTACCGTTTTGATATTTTTTCAAACGCTGTAACACAGGCTGTCTTTACCCGCCGTGGCGGGGTCAGCCCTGCGCCGTGGCATTCGCTTAACCTTGGGGGATCCGTAGGTGACGACCCTGCGCACGTCGCCGCGAACCGCATCCGTGTTTTTCAAGCCATGGGATGTGAACCCGAATCCATCCACGACGTGTGGCTGGTCCACGGAACAGACATTGTCTACGCGGATGCACCTCGTCCACTTGATGAGCCTTCCGCGAAGGCCGATATCATTTTCACCGACAATCCCGGGGTTTCATTGTTCATGCGCTTTGGCGATTGTGTTCCCATCCTTTTCCACGACCCGAAGAAAAAAGTCATCGGCATTGCCCATGCAGGGTGGATGGGAACCCTGCGCGGTGTGGTGGGTGCCGCTGTGGATGGGATGCGCTCTCACTATGGCAGTGATCCCAAAGACATTGTGGCTGGCATTGGCCCATCCATTGGCGTGGACCATTACGAGGTGGGCGCTGAAATTCTCGCGCAGTTTCGTGAGAAATTCAACAGCCATGCTGATGCCATGTTCGAATTCAGGGAAGGCCGTATTTACCTCGATCTGTGGAAGTCGAACTCGATGCAGTTGCAGCAGGCAGGCGTGGAGCAGATCCAGGTCTCAGAGGTTTGCACCGCCTGTCATTTGGATGACTGGTTTTCGCATCGGGCAGAGAAAGGTAAAACGGGTAGATTCGGCGCATTAATGGCGTTGCAGGCCTAACGTTAGGAAAGATGCGGGGTAAAATTAAGGCATGAGCGATCTGGTCAAATCCATCCGAGAAAGATATCTGGCAACGCTGGATAAAATTGCATCCGCCGCCCGCAGTGCTGGCCGTAACCCTGATTCGGTCCGCCTGGTGGTGGTGACGAAGGCCCAGCCTGTGGAAGTGGTGCGCGCTGTGATCGAAGCAGGCGCGCAGGTGCTGGGAGAGAATTATCCCGAAGAAAGTGTAAAGAAAATACAATATTTGGGTCAGTTTTCTGCGGTAGAATGGCATATGATCGGTCACGTGCAAAGCCGAAAGGCTCAACTCGTGGCTGCGAACTTTAACTACCTACATTCGCTTGATAGCCTGAAATTAGCCAACCGACTTGACCGTTTTTGCAGCGAGGCGGGGCGTGTGCTGCCTGTGTTACTGGAGTTTAACGTGGGCGGCGAAGAGAGTAAATCGGGCTGGTCTGCATGGGACGAAGCGCAATGGCCTGCCCTGCGGGATGAACTTGGTGTGGTGATGTCTCTGCCCAACTTGAAAGTACATGGACTCATGACCATGCCGCCGCTTGGCGAAACTGCCGAATTCTCCCGTCCGTTTTTTCAAAAATTGAAGCGGCTGCAGGCTTACCTTTCCACGCAATTTCCCAATTCCGATTTTTCGGAGCTTTCAATGGGGACCAGTTCCGATTACGAAGTTGCCGTACAGGAAGGCGCTACCCTGGTGAGAGTCGGCACTGCCATCGTTGGTCCGCGACAATATAAGACGGAGGTTTGATGGATTTTCAGATTTTGATTTTGTTGATAAGGAATCTTTCCACTCTTTTCATTTGGGTCGTGATCGCTTATTCATTGCTTTCTTTTTTTGTTCCCCCGTATCACCCTGTGCGTGAGGCGCTTGAGCGCATTGTAAGCCCGTTTCTCGACCCGATCCGCCGTATTCTGCCTGCTGCTGGCCCGATGGATTTCAGCCCTGTGGTTTTGATTCTTGCCATTGATTTTTTGTCTCGTATCCTGATTGCCTTCCTAATTTCTTTGAGTTGAGGTGAACCATGACTAGAAAATTCGTTTTACATAGCGGTCAACGTGGGTCTGCTTTGGCAGTGCGGATTACACCGCGTGCCAGCCGCAACCAGATTGTGGGTGTGTTGAGCGATGGCACTGTGAAGGTACACCTTGCCTCTGAACCCGCTGACGATGTTTTGAATGTGGAATTGGTTGGGTATCTTTCCGAGGTGTTGGGAGTGCCCAAGACGCGCGTTGAAGTCGTTGCTGGCGAAAATGGCCGCGACAAATTGGTCTCGATTTTGGATATGGACGTTGAGACCGCGCATCAACGCATTCTTTCACACATGGAATAAACCTTTTTGTTTTTTCTTCGCGGCCATGCAAATGACAACTTGAACCGCGAAGTTCGCGAAGACCGCCCTT
>DAOQID010000013.1:9571-46022 GCA_035339375.1 Anaerolineales bacterium
ATATAAAGACGCGAAGCCGCCAGAATTCTCTGCGGTCTTCGCGTCTTTGAGTTAATGCCTTATTGCCTTATTCTGAAAGCCCGTACAAGCGCCGATAGATGGTGTAAATCTCGTAAATATTGCGGATGTAATTGCGCGTTTCCTCAAAGCGGACGGATTCAAGGAACAAGTCGGGGTCACCCTGCCCAAGGTCACGCCATTCGATCGCGTTGCCAGGGCCGCCGTTGTATGCTGCCAGTGCTGCATACAGGTCGCCGCCCAGCAGGTCACGATTGTTTCCGAGGTAGTGTGTTCCAAATGCAATGCTCACATCGGGGCGGTACAGGTCGTCATCTGTGTAGTTGACAGGCCAGCCAAGCTGCGAAACGATCTGCGCACCAGTGGAGGGAATGACCTGCATCAATCCGCGCGCACCTGCGCTGGATTTGACAAACCCCTCGAACAGGCTTTCCTGCCGAATCACGCTAAAAACAAACAGCGGGTCAAAGCGGTTTGAATCTGCATCGGGGAGTACAAGGTCTGAATAGTACAACCCATAGCGCACATGGCTGAAATAGGGAGGAGCCATCATTGATTCGGTGTGTTCATCCAGCCCTGCGATGGTAAGCACCTGCCGTGCGGCAAAGATCGCCGAGCGATACAAACCAATATCCACCAGATAGTTCATGAGCCGATAACTTCCCACGGCGTCCATGTTTGTTTCCAGTTCGGCGCGCAGGTTTTCGAATTCAAGGCGGGCGTCTTCGTACATTCCAAGTTCCATGAATTCGGTGCCGCGAATGGCCCGTGGATCGCTGGCCAATGACCCCAATCCGCTCAGGTCTGTTTCAAGCGGAAGATTGAAAGTGAGCCGCACCCAAGAATCGGCATCCTTGCGTTCAGATTCGAGATTGGGTGTCAGGTTGACCGAAATCGGGGCTTGAAAGGGTTGTCTTTCGAGCAAAAGGTCGCGGGCGCGTTCGCTGTAATAACCGCCAGGGTCACGGTCTTGCGCTGCTCGCCACGCATTGACCGCTGCTTCGCCATCACCAAGTTTTTGTTGGGCCTTGCCAAGCCACAGATACGCACGTGATTGGTCCACCGCCAGCACAGAGAGATTGAGGCTGCGATTGAACGCATCCAACGCAGGGACGGTGTTCCCATTGCGGTAATGGATGATCCCCGTCAGGAAAGTGGCCGTAGAGGCCTGCTCTGAACCTGGGTATTCATTTGCAACCCGCGCCCAGATTTGAATGGCTTCTTCATACTTGCCGTTGCGCTCGTAAATGCGTGCTGCACTCATCAAATAATCTGCTGAAGTTTCGCTGCCAGGGACAGCCGCAACAAAATCCAAAAGAGTTTTGATGCCCACAGTATAAGAGCCAAGGTTGTACCACTCAATAAAAGCCTTTTCGCCCCACGCATCCACCCAGCGCGGATGGGTGGGATACCCTTCGATGAATTTCTTGTAATCCTGCAGGGCGGCATCGTAATTGCCAAGGTCGCGGTGCGACAAGGCGCGGTAATAATAGGCTGTCCCATCGTTGGTTGGATTCTCAACAAGGTACTGATTGAAGGCCGCCACAGCCACATCATATTGCCCTGCAAAATAATCCACCAAACCGCGGTCAAGTTGACTGACCGTGCCGCCTGCCTCCAACAGCGCAACCAGACTCAGATACGAATAATACGAAAGCGGATATTGCTCCACTGCCAGACGAAAACGTCCCAGCGCCTCTTCGTTCTGACCGATGGCCTGATACGCCAACCCTGACTCGTACGCCGTTTGAGCTTTGATGTAATCATTGGATGCGCGTGCGAAAACTCCATCATACAAGGCCAGCGCGGAGTTGTAATCGCCGATGGCAACCTGGGTTGAAGCAACTTTTAGATCGAGAAGAGTGTCATCGCCAAGTGCAGAGGCTTGAATGGCGGCAGTGTAAGCCGAAAGCGCACTGGGGAAATCCCGTGCTTCAAACAGGGCATCGCCGCGCAATTCCTGCACATGTGCATCCAGGTGACCAGGCCGCACAACGAGATAGGTCTGCCACGAATCTGCAGCCGCTTGATAATTTCCCAAACGGTAATTTGCCAATCCCTGCAGAAAATAAGCGTGACCGAGATTGGGAGATTCGGGGAATTGTGAGATCAATTCCTGTGTGGAAAGCAGGGTTTCTTCGTAGCGCTCTTCTGCAAAACGCACACGCGCCTCTCCCCATTTTGCCGCCGCCTGAACCAATGGGTCGGGTGAATCACTTAGTGCAGTTTGATAATGGAGCATCGCGCTTTCGTAATCTCCATTGAACAGGGCGTGATCGCCCTTGTCCACACGGGCGATGGGCAGCGGAGTGGGGGTGATGGTGGGGGTGGAGGTCGCTTCTGGTGTGGGAGTGGTGCTTGGGGTCAGGGTCCAGCCTGGGGGCAGGGTGGGAAAATTCGGAAAGATGGAACATGCCGTTATCGCCGTGGCAAGCCAAAGTCCAAGAAAGAAGCGGAGACCTGTGCGCAGGCGGCTGCGTCGCGTGTCAGAGTCGATTCGTCTTGTGGATGGTCGGGTGAAATTCATTCCGTTTTTATACTGGTAAAAGACAGGTGCGTCAAGCGGGGTTTCGGGGTTTGTGTGTGATATATTAACCGCTGCCATGATTTGTGGCACATCAAAATAAAAAGAGGAAAAAAAGAAAAGAAAATGAACATACACCACAAAATTTATCATTTTGGACGGTTGATTTTGTCTGCGTTTATGTTGTTGAGCATTGCCGCATGTGGAGCCAGGCCGCAGGAATCCACCGAACACGTAACCTCCAGTGGATTTGTCTGCCCCGAACCCAGCCCGCGCGTGGAATTTGAAAGCAAAGAGATCAATATTTTTACATGGACAGAATATGTGCCTGCCGACATGATCGATTGTTTCGGCCTGGTCTACGGCGTGGATGTGAATGTGGATTATTTTTCCTCGAACGAAGAACTTTATACGAAGATGTCTTTTGGCGAAAGCGTGAATCCCTATGATGTGGTCCACCCCAGCGATTACATGATCGATGTGCTGATCCGTGAAGGTTTGCTGCAGAAACTTGATGCAGGCAAACTTGCAAATACGAAAAACCTGGATGGCAATTTGATCAGCGCGTATGGTAATTCGCTTGATTTCCTTGTGCCGTATCAAATGGGAACACAAGCCATCGTGTACAACAGCGAAACCGTCAAGACCCCGCCGACCTCCTGGGCAGACCTGTGGAGCCCTGAATATGAGGGGCGTATTGTTGCCGTGGATGATAACCGTGTGGTGATCGGCATGGCTCTGCTTACATTGGGGTACGATGTCAATTCCACCGACGAAGCCCAACTTGAAGAAGCAAAACAAAAACTTATCGAACTCATGCCGAACATCCGCACTTTTGATAGCGACAGCCCCAAAACTCCGCTTGTTGCTGGCGATGTGGACCTTGGCATCGTTTGGAATGGCGAAGCCTTTTTGGCAAGGCAGGAAAATGCCGCTTTTGAATATGCCTTTCCCAAGGAAGGTTCGATCATCTTCTTCGATGGTATGGGCATTCCCACCAATGCCCCGCACCCCGATATCAGCTACGCCTGGTTTAATTACATGATGCAGGGCGATGTCTTTTGGCTGACACTGGTGGATTATCCCTACACCATTCCCAATCAAGCCGCGCTCGATTTCGCAAAAGCGAATCATGCAGAGGTGTACGAAGCCTACATGGCTTCACCCATTACCAATACCCCCGCTGAAATTTTCGCGCAGGGACATAAAGTGGAAGACCTTGGCAATGCGCTTTCACTGTACGACAAGATCTGGACGGAAATCAAGGAGTAGCCTGAAATCATGCTGAATTTTTCTCCCACTGCCAGCGAGGCGGAATTACGCCTCGCCATCATTGAATGCGGGCGCATTGCCTATGAGCGGCATCTGGTCACTTCCAACGATGGGAACATTTCCGCGCGCATGCTGGACGGGAATATTCTCATCACACCTTCGGGTATTTCAAAAGGCCGCTTGAACCCCGACGATATGCTTGTGGTTGATCTGGAAGGCAAAATTCTTTCCTCCCGCCCCGACCGCAAGCCTTCTTCTGAAACACCCATGCACCTTGAGGTGTACAAACAGCGGCCCGATGTGCGCGGTGTGTTGCATGCGCATCCCATCTATGCGACCACGCTTACCGTGTCAGGTCTTCAATTCCCTGTGGATGTATTGCCCGAGGTGCTGCTCACACTTGGCGATGTGCCCATTACGGCCTATGCCACCCCCTCTTCACACGAAGATGCCGAGGTCATTCGTCCTTTTGTCAAAACTCACAATGCCATGCTGCTTTGTCAACATGGCAGCCTCACCTACGGCAAACATCTCGATGAGGCTCTGATTCATCTCGAACGCATTGAACACGTCTCTGAAATTTACTGGCGCGCAAAAATGCTGGGCGAAGTGAAACGTGTTCCGCCCGAGGCACAGGCGAAATTGATCGAATTGCACGAAAAATATTTTTCATAGCATCGTTTCAAGCGATAAAGGATAAACCATGCGTACAGTTTTTTGGGAAAACAACGAATTGAAAATGATCGACCAGCGCATTCTGCCTGCGCGTTTTGAAATTCTCTCCTATCGCGGGCACAAGGAAGTGGCGCATGCCATCACCGATATGGTGGTGCGTGGCGCGCCTGCGATTGGAGCCGCCGCCGCCTTCGGCCTGGCTCTTGCTGGATATGAATCCGCATCCACCTCAACCGAAGGCCTGCTCGCTGACCTACGGGCATCTGCCGCCGTTTTGAAGGCTTCCCGTCCAACCGCGGTCAACCTTGCGTGGGCCGTAGACCGTTTGATGCGTGTGGCGGAACAAATGAAAGACGAAGGAAACGCAGACGCCGTGCGTGCGGCTGTTTTGACCGAAGCGCAAAACCTCGCCGATGAAGATGTGGAAATCAACAAGCGCATGGCGGAGCACGGCGCAGCTCTAATCAACGATGGCGACACCATCATCCATCACTGTAACACGGGTGCGCTCGCCACTGTAGATTGGGGCACCGCATTGGGCGTGATCCGCACCGCGCACGAACAGGGAAAACGGATTCACGTCCTCGTTGATGAAACCCGTCCGCGCTTGCAGGGTGCCCGTCTTACCGCCTGGGAATTGGAACAATACGGCATTCCCTACGAGATCATCAGCGATAACATGTCGGGGTATTTTCTCAAGGCTGGCAAGGCGCAAAAAGTATTTTTTGGCGCTGACCGCGTGGCCGCCAATGGTGATGTAGCCAACAAGATCGGCACCTACATGCTCTCTCTGGCTGCAAACGATAACAACGTCCCTGCTTATGCGGTCGTGCCCACCTCCACCGTTGACCTGTCTCTCGCACACGGCGGCTTGATTCCCATCGAAGAACGCAATACCGCTGAGGTTCTTGGCATTCAATTTCAAGGTGAACCTGTTGCACCGAAAAATGCCAAAGCCCGCAACCCCGCTTTCGATGTCACACCGAATCGCCTGCTCAGCGGCATCGTCACTGAAAATGGTGTAGTGTATCCGCCGTTTGATATGAATCTCAAAAAGGTTGTGAAATAAATGCTCTTTCCATATTCCCCTCCCACCCGTTTTGACCTGAGATTTTCCATCGCTGGGATCCCGATTCGTGTCCAGCCTTTGTTTTGGCTGATCGCGGTTCTGCTGGGGTCCACCTCTGGCGGGATCATTTCCCTTGTGATCTGGGTGCTGGTCGTCTTCATTTCGATCATCGTCCATGAATTGGGGCATGCTTTTGCCCTGCGCCGCCATGGCATCTCTTCGAACATTCTCCTGCATGCTTCAGGCGGGTTGACCGTACCCGAGTCAATGCGGTGGGGAGGGGGGATCGCCAGTGTGGCACTCACTCCAAATCAGGAAATTTTTGTTTCGTTGGCAGGTCCGTTTGCAGGGTTTGGGTTGGCGCTGCTGGTCTCTGTTTTGACCTTTATCATGGGTGGCTCCATCGTAATGGGTACGATCCTTTTTGTGATTCCAGTTCCTGTGCATGCCTCCCTGCCGTTCAATTTGTACCTTTTAGACCTGTTCCTGACAGACCTGCTCTGGGTCAATATCTTTTGGGGTGTGTTCAATCTTGTGCCTGTCTATCCGCTTGATGGCGGGCAAGTGACCAGATATATTCTGCTCATCGCTGATCCCTGGGACGGCTTGCGTAAGTCATTGTGGCTTTCGTTCATCGCAGGGATTGTCGTTGCTGCCATTGCTTTCTTTTTGCTGGGCAGCACTTACATGGCGGTATTGTTTGGGTTTCTGGCGTTCCAAAGTTATCAAGCCTTGCAGGGTGGCTTGAATAAACTGTAGGTGAAATAAGTTAGGTTTGAAGCCCAAGAGGTCACCCTGCACGACAGGGTGACCTCTTGGAAAGTGATTGAATCTTGAGGATAATTTCCGTATAATAAAATTGAAGGTGGGTATGGGGTGGTTATGAATTTTGCAAACGGGGATGGGTCGGGAAAATATTTAACGGTTCAAATCTTCTTTTTGTGAACGATCAATTTTATAAACTGCCTGACGTTGCCGTTCGTTTTGATTCCACTTGATGAAAGGAGTGAAAAATGAAACGTGTATTTTCCATGTTGGCAGGATTTTGTCTGCTTGTTTTGCTGGGTGGGTGTGGACCGTCTGCGGAACAAATATCCACGATGACGGCATCGGCGTGGACGCCGACATCGCCTCCTACGAATACCCCGGTGCCGACCAATACACCACTGCCCACAGAAACACCTGCGCCCACAGCCAAGCCACCCTTTCTGTTCCGTGATGATTTTGACGGTCAACTTGCTGATGGTTGGGTGTGGTTGGGGGAAGACACCACACACTGGAGCTTGGCCGAAGTGCCTGGCTTTATGCGAATCATCACCCAGGGAACAAACATCGGGAGTGATGCCGAACCGATCAATTTTCTTGTCCATGCCGCACCTGCTGGGGATTTTGAAATTGAAACCTATGTGCAATTCGAGCCGACGACCAATTTTCAGTTTGCAGGCCTGTTGATCTACGAAGGCCAGGGGCAAGCTCTTGGTTTCGGACGGGCATTCGCCCAGTGTAATTTCCCTCCCTGCAAAGGCAATGCGTTGTACTTCGACAACCCAACTCAGCAAAACGGCCCGAATTTTGCCACACCCATAACCAGCCCCTCAGAGGTCTATCTTCGATTGCTCCGTGAAGGCAATACCTATACGGCCTATTACAGTGAAGATGCCTCAAATTGGACCCAAATCGGCCAGCACACAAGCGATATCACACCTGCGTTTGTCGGGCTGATCGCGAGCCAGGCTTATGAAGAAGAGAAGCCCGCAGACTTTGATTACTTCTCCATTCGTGCCATTCCGTAATCGTGAAATGGATAAGAGCAGCGGCGGTGTGATACACATCCTTTTCTTTGACAATCACATTATCCCGTGATAAACTCACGTTTGTAAGTAAATCCAGCGCACTCGCAAGAGTGCGCCTTTTTCTGCGAGTAAATCAATGGACATTCTTCTCACTGGTTCTGTTGCCTACGATTATTTGATGACCTTCCCCGGTCTGTTCAAGGAACAGATTCTCCCCGAACGCCTCGCCTCGATCAGTTTATCGTTCCTCGTTGAATCCATGTCGAAGCAGCGTGGCGGCATTGCGCCGAACATTGCATACACCATGACGTTGCTTGGTGAAAAACCGCGCGTGATGGCAACCGTCGGCGAGGACTTTGGCGACTACCGTGCCTGGCTCGACTCAAAAGGTGTGGATACGGAACTGATGAAAGTGGTTCCCGGTCTGTTCACCGCCTCGTTCTTTGCCACGACCGATCAGGCTTCGGCGCAAATTGCATCGTTCTACCCCGGAGCGATGGGGCACTCCGCCACCCAATCCATCAAGGAATTGCCGAAGAAACCCGATCTCGTCACCGTTTCTCCCAGCGCACCCGATGCAATGATGAAATTCCCTGCCGAGTGCCGCGAGCTGGGCATCCCTTATTTGTATGATCCCAGCCAGCAGGTGTTACGCCTCGAAGGGCATGAACTTGCCCGTGATATGGAAGGCGCGCATTTCCTCTTCTGTAACGACTATGAATTCGGTCTGATTTCAAAGAAGACGGGCTGGAGCCTCGACCAGATTCTCGGACACGTCAAGGTGCTGGTCATTACCCGCGGCAAAGATGGCGCTGACTTGTACGCTGGCGGTGAATCGGTTCACATCCCAACTGTCCCTGAGGATGAGATCGTGGATCCCACAGGCGTAGGCGATGCCTTCCGCGGCGGATTCCTCGCAGGCTACGCCAACGGTTTCGATTGGAAGTTGTGCGGCGAGATCGGTTCGCTTTCGGCAGTGTACTGCCTGGAACAGCGCGGTACCCAGAATCACAGTTATACTAAACAGGAATTTATCCAGCGTTTCCGCGATCACTTTGATGATTCTGGAAGGTTGGATGCATTATTGAAGTAATTGGTAGTTGGTAATTCCGCCAATCTCCAATTACAAGTTGCCAATTACCAAAATTAGAAGGAGCAATACATGAGCAATTACGATATTAAAGATATTCAACAGGCTGAAGGTGGACGCCGCCGTATCGAATGGGCGGAACGCGAAATGCCCGTTCTCCGTTCGATCCGCGAGCGCTTTGCCAAGGAAAAACCCCTCAAGGGCATGCGTCTCTCCTGCTGTTTGCATGTGACCACCGAAACCGCCAACCTGATGCGCACCCTGCACGAAGGCGGCGCAGACATCGTCCTCACCGCTTCCAACCCGCTCTCCACACAGGATGATGTGGCCGCTGCGCTGGTGAACCAGTACGAAATCCCCGTATTCGCCATCAAAGGCGAAGACAAAGTGACCTACTTCAAACATATCCGCGCCGCGTTGGAGCACAAGCCCCACATGACGCAGGATGATGGCGCCGACCTCGTTTCCTCCCTGTTCTTTATCGAAATGGGACGTTTCGAGCGCCTTGAACCCTCCCTCGCTGAATGGGCCAAAACCTTGAGCGATGAAGAGCGCAAGCAGATGTTGAAGAACGTCATCGGCGGTACCGAAGAGACCACCACGGGTGTCATCCGTTTGAAGGCGATGGAAAAAGACGGCGTGTTGAAATTCCCTGTGATCGCAGTGAATGACGCGCTCACCAAGCACATGTTCGATAACCGCTACGGTACGGGTCAATCCACCATTGACGGCATCATCCGCGCCACAAATGTTTTGCTTGCGGGCAAGACCTTCGTCGTGGCTGGCTACGGCTGGTGTGGTCGTGGTCTCGCTTCCCGCGCACGCGGTATGGGCGCTCATGTCATCGTGACCGAAATCGATCCGATGAAGGCACTCGAAGCAGTGATGGATGGCTTCCAGGTGATGCCGATGTTCGATGCTGCCAAAGTTGGCGACATCTTCTGCACCGTCACTGGTGACTTGAATGTGATCGATGGCAAGCACTTTGAAGTGATGAAAGACGGCGCTTTGGTGGCCAACTCCGGTCACTTCAATGTTGAAATCAACATCCCCGCACTCGAAAAGATGAGTGTTGGCGCTCCCAACCTTGTCCGACCGTTTGTGGATCAATACCTCACCAAAGACGGCCGCAAGATCAACATCCTCGGTGAAGGCCGCCTCATCAACCTCGCTTCTGCCGAAGGCCACCCTGCTTCCGTGATGGATATGTCCTTTGCCAATCAGGCTCTCTCCGCCGAATACATGGCGAAGAATGCCGACAAGCTCGAGAAGAAGGTGTACTCCGTACCGACCGAGATCGACAACGAGATCGCCCGCCTCAAACTTGAAGCGATGGGTGTAAAGATCGACATTCTCAGCGATGAACAATTGCACTACCTCAACTCCTGGGAAGAAGGCACCTAGATCACAGGGAAAGTTTGAAGTAGAAATGAAAGATGAAAACAGCCTCGTGATATTTCGCGAGGCTGTTTTTTGAAATGAGATCATTCGCCATGCATGCCAGAATAAATCATATTCACTTTGTGGAAGATTCACAAAAAAGCCCAGTTGTCTTTGTGCATGGGTTTCCCGATTCGCCTGCCATGTTCGCGGCGTATCACACCGAGGCCGAGCGCCGACAAGCCTGGCTGCAGGGTCGCAGTATTTACGCCTATGCATTTCCAAACCGTCACGACAACCCGAATTTTCCATCGCTGGGTGAATTGGCTGGCGGTGTGATGGACCGTGAATTCAATGCATTGATGGATGAACTTGCCCGAAACAGCCCGACGGGGAAGCTGGTCATTGTTGCCCATGATTGGGGCGCCACCCATACATGGCGCTGGGCCCGCGAGAAGAAGCATCCGCCCATTGAAAAATTGATCGCGCTCTCGGTCGGCTCCTCTTTTCGTTATGATGTTTTTGAACATGGGCTCAATGCGTTTACATGGCTTTACGGACTGTGGTTCTGTGCGGCGTGGTATCTGCCGTTTTTACGCAAAACCGTTGCCGCTTCCATCGTTTCACGGGCGGGGTATCATTCTGAAACCGCGCACGAACTCTGGAAGGATGCCTATCATTATTGGGATCGCCCAAGCCTGCTGATCACCATTTTTCTGCAAGCCTTGTTCTTTCTTTTTTACAAGCCAGAGTATCTTGATTTTGATTTCCCCATCCTGTACATGCGGACAAAACTGGACCGCATCGCCTCCACAACGAGGTTTGAGCAGGTGTTACGGACACGACCGGATGCGCGATTTATCCTCTTCGAACAATTCAACCACTGGTTTCCCGAACAGCACAGCGACCTTGTCCTTGCGGAGATCCGCTCTTTTGTGGGTTGATCTCGGGAACAGTGTGTTTTTCTCAACAAGGTACAATCAGGCAGGAGAATCTCATGGATAAAAAGATCAAACCCTCCGAGGTCATTGCCGCACGTTTTCAGGTCTCAAATGAGACTGCCAAGTTCTTTCTGGGGCGCGTTCAGAAGAGTTTCAAAACTGAGAGACCCCCTCATCAACTGGTCGTGGATTTTATGAGCGGGCAAAGCTATGATGCCCTGCCCAAGCCGTACCAGATCGCAAAAGCATTGAACGAAAAAGGCATCTGGGCCTATCCATTGAATTCAGAACCCGCCGAACCCGTGGACGAGGATGAATTGTATTAACCACATAACCTTCTCCATTCTTCAATGGAAAGGGTCTCTGCGCGTCGCATGAAATCGATCCCTGCCGCGGTGAGCATGGACTCGGCTTCATGCGGCGGAATGTGCAGGCCAGAGGATAGCGAATTGCGGAGGGTTTTCCGCTTTTGAGAAAAACCCGCCTTGATCAGTTTGAAGAAGGTATTTAACAATTCAGCAGGGATGAGCGGTTCCTTGTGAATGTCAATTCGCAGAATGGCAGAATCCACTTTGGGGACGGGGTGAAATGCCCCAGCAGGAATTTTTGCGGCAATGCTGGGCCTGCCGTACACCTGCACACTTAATGCCAGCAAACTCAGGTCGCCGGGTGCAGCACAGATGCGCTCGGCGACTTCCTTTTGAATGGTCAGCACCACGCGGCGTGGTTTGGGGGTGCTTTCAAGCAGGTGGCGGATGATGGCTGAGGTAATGTTGTAGGGGATGTTGGCAGCGACGAGATAATCGGGTTGTTCGATGATCTCTGAGATGTTCAGCTTGAGAATATCGCCATGGATCACGTTGACATTTTGATACGGGGAGAGAACTGCCCGTAGCGGGGCAAGCAGGTCAGGGTCCAGTTCGACCGCTGTCACTTTTTGGGCAGAGGCTGCCAGGTAACGGGTCAAACTGCCAAGGCCAGGGCCAATTTCAAGGACACAGTCATCGCCCTGAATTTCAGCGGCGCGGGCGATCTTTTCAAGAGCGGAGGAATCCTGCAGAAAGTTTTGCCCGAGGCTTTTATCGGCGCGCAGTTGAAAGCGTTTGAGAACGGCGTGGGCATCCAGCGGCGGAATGGAACGGTAATCGGTCATTCGCAGATGATCTCTTCTTCGTCTTCTTCATCGGTGGTGATGGTGTTGGGTTCGGGCCATGTGCCTGCCTGAAACTTTGCGGTGTAGTCGCGCAGGATGTTGAAATCCACATCCCAGTAGAAAACGTTCTTTTTGAAAACGGGATCGTAGATGCGGCTTTCTTTGAAAAGCTCCTGCGGGAAACTGGCAAAGACGATGTTTTCAGGCGGCAGTTTTGTGCCGAGGCAGGCGAGCTGGGCGATCTGTTCGGGGGTGAAATCGGTGAGGATGTTGTCTTGAAAAGAATCGATCAATTCTGGAATTTTGGTGACGACGGCGGGGCTGGCGAGCTTTTGACGCAACGCGCACAAAACTCGGTTTTGGTTACTGGCCCGTTCGAAGACGCCTTCTTCACGGTTGCGTGCCACCTTCAGCGCCTGATCGCCATTGAGGTGATGTTTGCCGATAGTGAGGCCTGTATTTTCTGCGGCAGTTTCATCGGGGATGTTGATGTCAATCCCTTCAACGGCGTTGACCACGTTTACAAAAGTGCGCATGTTGACGGCCACATAGTGATCGACTTGCGCGCCGAAGTTGAGGTTGATCGTGAGAGAGAGCAAGCCCGGGCCTGCGCTGGGATCATCCCAATAATGAAAGCCATCGCCAGGTTGGCCATAAAGGTAGGCTTGATTTAGTTTTTCGTGATCCTGTCCATTGAGGTTATCAGAGATGTATGGGATTTCCACCCACAAATCACGGGGAAATTCGAGCACCGAAACTTTGGGGGTTACGAAATCAATGCGTACAAGGCGGATGACATCCCCAAGACCATATTGATAATTATCGGAGCGTGAGTCTGCGCCGATGGCTACCACATGCATAACGCTGGTGGTGCCGCCGCAGCCAGCGTATGGAGTGGGGGTGGTGAAGGAAAGGGTTGGGGCCAGCGTGATCATGTTGGGTGATGTGGTGGCCGCCGGGGTCCAGGTGGGTGGCATGGTCTGTGCAACGATCGGCAGTGACGGGCCAAGCGGCTGGGTTACGAAGGCGCGGTAACTTCTAAATGCAAAAAAACCTGCAGTGCCCACCAATACAAACGCAACAAACGAAAGAATGGCGAGTATCCTTTTTTGGCTTTGGGTCATGTTGTGTTTTCTTCTCTCTGCCTTTAAGTGGGAATTTCAAATTGCCAGTGAGTAAAAAATAACACGCCGATCCTCCAAAAGAAGAATCTGTGTCATTTGCTGGCACAAGGTTTACTTCAAAAAATACGGCACCTCGGCTGGTGCGGGTGCAAGGAAATACACCGTCACCCAGCCTGTCATATCCTGAATTGCGCCATCGTCAAATCCGAGGTCGATCCATTTTGTGCGCGGCACACCGAATGCGGTTTCGATGATCGGCCCGCCGCCTGTATCGCCGATGGTGGCGGTTCCATAACCGGGGATGTAAACGCGCATCCCTGCAAGATAACTGTAGATCGAATAATCCACTGCCACAATGCCGTACCCTGCGCGCGCACCGCTGGCAGTGCTGTAAGAACATCCGCCTGTGCCAGATTCGCAGGGTGAATACACCGTTGCGTACATTTCCACTGCCGTCCAATATTCGCCCGAAACACCGGGCAAAGGCGACATGACGATCTGTTCACCGCTTTTTACGATGCGCGGCTGCGGTTCACGCGCCACGATCTCTTCTTCAAGGATGCGGCTCACTTCCTGCCCATTTTCATACCGAATCCGTGTGCGCGTCATTGCAATGCCATTGACGCCAGATTGCACCAACTCCTCCTGCCCGAGCGGCACATCAATGGAACTGATCTTTTTTGTTTCGAACGGGATCGGCTCGATCGCCACATCAATGATTTCCTGGACTCGCACCACCTGAATCTGACCATCGGCGGGCAGCGCTTCACCACTTAACGGGAAACTGGTATCCAAACCGATGAGCGGAATCCCCGCTTTGGCAAGGGCTTCGCCCACCGTCCCAGCCGCCGAGCGGATGTGTACCACGCTTTCGCCGACCTGCACCGTCAAATCGCGGGCTGGTGTAAAGGTCACATTCATTGCGGTTGTGATGGGAGTCTCTGCAGGCGGGTCAAGCACATCTGCTGCGCCGATCTGGTATCCAACTTCGGCCAGAGCCTGCCCCACATTCAGCGCGGAGGTTTGGAAGGTTTCCGTTCCCTGCGGCGTGGTCAAAGTCAAATCCACTGCGCGGCGTAACTGCAATTGGACAGAATCAACGGATGGCAATGGTTGGTCTATGGGAAATGGAACACCGTTCACCAGCACACGGTCAAATTGCTGCGGGGTGATCCCGTTTTGGGTGAGCAGCACCAGCGGTATCCGTGAATCAGATGCAACGACCTGAATCTGACCACTGTCAATGATTGTGATGGATGGGGAAGGGTTTGACTGGCAGGCGCTCAACAGCATCGTGGCCGCAAGCGCCAACCATCGTAGAAATTTCATGCAGATAATTATAAACCACCCTTAACTTAATCCTTGCAGTGTTCATCCTCGCAGGTGCATTCGAGCCCGTTGGCCTTCTCAAAGGCTTCGCGTCCTTCCTTGTATGAAAAGTAGATCAAACCCAAAGCGCCGATACTGTCTATGAAACCGAACCCGCTCACGGCATAGACCAGACTCGAGATGAGCAGAATGACCGACATGTAAATGCAAACCATCGTGCAGTTCGCATCCGCCAGTATCGGCATCGAATTAAGCATCCGACCTGTTTTGCGTTTGCCCATCACCAAAGCCCACATCACTGCAATTGAAATGACCGAAATGACGATGCCAGGCAGGGTGGTATCTGGCTTGTGCCCGATGACGAGGTTGTAAATGGCGCTGACGCCAAGCCCCACTGCCAGCAGGTAAAAAGAGGTGCCTGTGATCCGCAGGGCAGTGACTTCAAAACGGGTGCGCGATGTATTCGGGTTTTGCCGAATGCGCAATACCATGGCAAGGATCCCTGCCCCGGAAATCACCTCAATGAAAGAATCCACACCGAAACCGAAAAGGGTCAGTGCTTCATCGCTGACACCGAATGAAATGGAAACCAGCCCTTCTGCAATGTTATAAAAAACAGTAAATATGGCAAGCCATAAGGCATATTGCCAGTACACGGCTGTATTCGATTTTTGCACCAGAGTATTCATTTGGTCTCCTTTTTGAAAATACACTTTGCAGTTTACTCAATACGGCATGAACAGGGAAGACAAATATTCCCATTGAAAATTGTCGGGAAAGTATGTAAACTGACTTCAACCTGAATACCAAAGAGGAGAGCTTTAATATGAAAAAGATCGTTGTTGTTTTTCTTGTGCTTGTTTTTCTGCTCACAGCCTGTGGCGGGAACAAGCCATCCAAAAATTTAAGAGTGGATATGCTGGAATTCACCTTTACCCCGGCTGAATTTGTCGTCCCGGCAGGGGAGGAGATCACCATCACAGTTGCAAACAATGGCGCGGTGCTGCATGAATTTGTCATCATGAAATTTGGGCAAACCGTGGGCGATGATTTTGGCGATGAGGATGAAGGCAATATTTACTGGGAGGTCGAGGTTGAGCCTGGCAAAACCGTGACCACCACATTCACTGCACCCGCCGATTCTGGCGAATATCAGGTTGTATGTGGCACTGCGGGTCATTTTATGGCAGGCATGGCTGGCACACTGGTCGTTGCCGCCCCGTAGATGATCAGCACTTCAAACAGCGGATGGCTCCTGCCATCCGCTGTTTGGTTTTCGGATACAATCGGCGCATGGAAATGATCACCAGCCTTGCCAATCCGCTCGTTAAACATGCCCGAGCCCTGCGCCAAAAAAAGACCCGCCTTGAAACGGGTCTCTTCCTTGTGGAAGGCATTCATCATGTGGGTGAAGCCATCGAAGCGGATTGGAAGATCGAAACGGTTTTGTACGCCCCTGACCTATTGACCAGTTCTTTTGCGCGCAACCTGCTTACACGCCTCAAGACGCCGCCCCAGCCTGTTTCTGTTTCTGTGATGGAATCTCTGGCGGACAAGGAAAACCCACAAGGCATCATTGCGCTGGTTCGTTCCCGCCAAACCCAGCTGACCGACCTCAAGAAATTTTCCAGCGCTGTGGCCCTCGTCTCTCCGCAGGACCCTGGCAATGTCGGCACCATTCTGCGGACCATGGATGCGGTCGGTGCAGAAATTCTCTTCCTGCTTGAAGGCGGCGTGGAACTGTATCATCCCACCGTGGTACGTGCCAGTATGGGAACCTTGTTTTGGAAGCCCATTGTCCAAGCCTCTTTTGATGATTTCATCGCCTGGGCACGCAAAGGCGGGTATCAACTCATCGGCACATCCGCCAAGGCAGATGTGGATCATCACACCCTTACCCCGCACACCCCATGGATCTTAATGCTCGGCAATGAGCAAAAAGGACTCACCACAGAGCAATCTGCCGCTTGTGATGTGACCGTTTCCCTGCCTATGAAAGGCCGTGTCAGTTCGCTCAACCTTGCTGTGGCTGCGGGAGTTTTGTTATATCAGTTTGGGGAGTAGAAAAAGCGGGAAGCTGGCGGGGGTAAATCATTTTTTCTTGCTTGTCTTTTTTAGGTTTTCAGCAACCCTGAATTTGACAATTTTTCCGACCAGTTTCAACGGCAGGGGGGCATCCAATGGAAATTGCACAGACCCCTTTGCCTGTTTGTACATGGATAATTCCTTTTTGAAAGCCTCAATTCCGCTTGGCGCTGGATAAAAGCCAATATGTGTTTTGAAAGCGGCAAAATGAACCAGGTTCCCGTTTAGGAAAAAAGTGGGAATCCCATAGCTGAATTTTTCCTCCGCGTTTGGAGCAGAGGCTTTTATGGCTGCGCGTAAATCATTCAATAGCTTTTGCGTTTCTTTGGGGAATGTCGCAATGTATTCATCAATGGAAGCGAATTTTGATTTGGTGGTTTCCATGAAATTATTATACGCGCTGGCACATAGCTGGTCAAATTTCTCTGCTCTAATTTCCGAGTGCAACACAGATCATTATTTTTCTGATGTTGATTTTGATTCGGCATCTGCTTTTGAGGTGAGATTTTCCACAAGGTCGGGCGCAAATAGTTTTTTCGTTTTCTCCTGTTCCAGAAAAACGAGGGCTGATAAATCGATGACAAGAAATACGGCCAGAAAAACGATTGAAAAGAGACGTTCATCCACAGAGTTGAAAACGGGCTTATCTAAAAACTGTACATTGATCGAAACTATACCGTTGACTGGAAGAATAAAGCCTAGCACCAGCAAACCGCCAAGCAGGTTCATGAACAAAATCCAGAAAGCCAATTCTCTTCCAGTTGTGTTGAGTTTTAACAAGTTCCACCCCGCGGACAAAACGAAAGCGCCGCTTAAGATAAGAGTTAAATTCATTGACTTGCCCGCTCCAAAAAGAGGTGAAAAGAACCTCCAAATTTGTACAAGCCCTGTGCATATCATGATTACTGATATTGAATAAATTATTGTTTTTCTTGACATTCTGAATTTCCTCCAGTGGTTACTTTATTTGTTTTGTGAAATTTCCCTTTCAAATAAAGTCAAGCCGATTATATTGCACAGGCGCAAGTCAGGTCAACGCAGCCATGGAAATCTCCTGTCTGAAAACAAAAAGCTTCCTCGCGCAGAGAAAGCTTTTTGTTCAAGTTTCAATTTTCAGTTAAGCAAGAAGCGGACTAAAACTCATCTTCCTCGTCATCGAGCCAGTCATCGTCTTCTTCTTCTTCGGCGTCGTCGTCCCACTCTTCGGTTTCATCTTCTTCGTCCCAGTCGTCATCCTTTGGGGCTACACCATCGGCGGCGGAATAGGTGTTACAACCTGTATCGGGATCAAACTCCACCGCCGCGGCAGAGCAATACCCTTCGTCCACGAACACACAATCTATGTAGTGACACTTAATACGGGGCATTTCGCTTCCTCCTAAGATTGGGGTTGTCTGATCAGGCGCCAGACAGCTAGAATGAAAATCAGCGTCATTGAAACCTGCGAAGTAACACAGAACGGGCAGATGGCTTTCAACAATGCGATCTCAACATAGATCAGCCAGACCGTAAAAAGAAAACCAGTAAGTGCCATGCCAAAGACCATCAATGTGGCATTCTCTCTAAAGAACCGATTACGGTTTTCAAAATACAACACAGCCAGGATCGCCAGATAACCACCGATGCCGAACACCGCAACGGGAATTCCGTTTACCTCGGAATACCTGCTGGCATTCACTGTATGGCAGTCCCCGGAGCCAAGGCACATATTGTCATTCCCGCTATATTTATAGATGGTCATGTAGATCGAAACCAGCAGCCCCAGCACCACAAGCGCAACAGATGCGCGGTATAACCATTTATCCATTTTTCCTCACAAAAGTAATGCTTCAACTTCCTGGCCAACAGGCACGCATTTTACACCAGCGGGAATAATAAGTAAAGCATCCGCCTGTACCAACGAAAGCAGGTTCCCCGAACCCTGGTGTCCCGTCAAAAATGCGGTTTGGATTCCATTCTCAAGACGGATATTGGCGCGCAGATAACTTTCACGGCCATCTGATTCGATGACTTCCCCGCATCGCACTTTAACTGTGAGTCTGGTCCCGTCCAATAAACCGCTCAGCTTCTCAAGCGCGGGCCGCACAAAAACCTCGAACCCCACGAACGCCGAAACAGGGTTGCCGGGCAGTCCAATGAACGGCAGTCCCTTGTAAGAGCCGAAAGCCAGCGGCTTGCCCGGGCGCATGTTCACGCGCCAGAAATCGAGTTTGCCGTTTGTTTCGATCACATCTTTTACAAAATCAAAAGCGCCTACGCTGACCCCGGCAGACGACACGATCAGGTCTGCATGTTCAAGAGTTGATTTTTTCAACAAGGCTTCCACAGATTCGCGCGTATCTTTCGCCACCCCAAGCCGAATCACTTCTGCCCCCACAGACTCAAAAGCGGCTGCCAGTGCATACGAATTTGAATCGTGGATCTTCCCTTCACTCAGCGGAGAGTCCACTTCCAACAGTTCGTCGCCTGAAGAAAGCAGGGCTACTCGCGGTTTTTTGTGAACATCCACTTTGGCGATGCCAAGCATGGCCAGCAAACCCAGGTCCTGTGGTTTGAGTTTGCGTCCCTTTTTTAGAACCACGTCCCCGGCATGCAAATCCATGCCGCGCGGACGGATATTTTCACCTGCTGTGACCTTCCGCGAAAACGATACGGTTTCGGGTGGGGTGGTGCCAGCATCGCGCACATGAAAGTCGGTGTCTTCCACGGGGATGACAGCATCGGCACCGGCGGGCAGTTGCGCCCCGGTCATGATGCGTGCCGCCTGGCCTGTGGCGAGAGTCACCTTCGGCGCTGAGCCTGCCGGGATATCAGCAACCACGCTCAAGGTTAAGCCCTGAACGGCGGCGTTAGCCGAGTCAGCAGAGCGGATGGCGAATCCATCCATGGATGAGTTATCGAATGGGGGGAGGTCATGCGCCGCAGTCACATCCACGGCCAGCACACGGCCAGAACACGCCACCAGCGGAATACTTTCATGTGGGGTGCTTTCAAAGTGTGAGAGGATGCGCTCGCGCGCTTCAATGACTGAGTACATGGCTAAAAGCCACGGCATTATAACGCATTCAAACTTATGTCATCATTGCGAAGACGCTGTATTTCCACCCAATGTGGATGGTGACCTTGCAAGCAGAAATCCGCTCGCCGCCATGAACAAACAGAGAATTAAAACTGCATCCCGCCAAATCGTATTTGGAAATAGCCTTGAAAGCATTTCACCTTCAAAAACCTTTATGGGAACGAAAATCACCGCCGCAGCAGAAATGACCGCAACTGCAACCGTGATCCATCCGCCGCGCTGTACACCATGACGAAGTTTTGAAAGCCATTCCCCAGCTTGAGCCAGCAGGGTGAGGAGAAAGAGAACTGCGAGCGAAAGAGACCAGATCGAGAATGTCGTTCGCAAGGACTGCTTCACGCTTTCAAGCGTGGTGATCTCCTGTTCGGTAAAAACGGGTGCGCCGTTATCGAGCCTGAGCCTTTGTAGAAATTGTGGCTTTCTGTCGCTGCCCATGTATTCAAGCGTTTGCGAAGCCTGTTGAAAACGCTCTGACCTGCTCAATCCCTGCGCTTCTTGCGTGTACGGCAGAACATATTCCGCGCGGATGAAGGTTGGTGTGAGCAGCAGCCGCGCCCCGATTCCGAACAAGGCAAGGGGTACAAGAAACGCAGCCAGCCATGCCAGCGAAGATGAAACGAGCGGATGCGTTTGTCGTTTTTCGCTGACCCGTTGGGTGTGCAGGGCAATGGTCAGCGCGATGGAGTTCAACAAAAAACCATACACCGTGAAAGCTGGATCAGCCCCAAACAGGAAGACCGCAATCGCCCCGCCTGAACTGATCTGCAAGAGAATGGGCATAAACCACAAGGCGGGCCAGTAAAACGCCAGCACGATGGAAAGCACATCGGCTGGATAAAAATAACGGTCGTGCATCTTTGGCAGCAAAAAGGGAATCAACATTGCCGAAACGAATGCAAGCAAAACAATGTGCTTGTCGTCCAAGTCTGTTTTTGCCTGCCAGGAGGAGTACATCCAGCCGAGAGTGAGTGCTGCTGTCAATACCAGCCCGAAAGGCAGAACCACCGTGTACCACTCACGCTGAAACAGGCTGTATATATTCGGCGCATTCATCGAAAGCATGTTGAATGTATCTGACTGTTTTGCATACACCAGTAAAGCGTCCATCAATGGTCTGCCGAGCAACACAACTGGAGCGATGGCCAGCAGATACACCAGCGGAATAACGCCCATAACCCACCAGCGGATTTTTTTTCGAAGCACCATCACCCCGAGGAAGGGCAGCAAAAAAACAGCCTGAGCCTTCACTGAGAACGCGGCGCCAAATGCCAGCATGGCAGGCAGCGGTTTTTCGGTCAACAGGAAATATAAACAGGCCAGCAGGGCTGATGTATAAATTGAATCTGCCTGCCCCCAATAGGCGCTGTTCAATACCACGGTCGGCGCGGAAAAATAGATCGCTGCCGCCAGCATGGACAGATTCCCCTGCGGATATTTCAGCCTGACGATCCTGTAAATGAAATATGCACCGAGCAGGTCGAAGAAAATGGGGATGAGTTTGATCGCCGTCAACGGCGGAATGAGATCACGGGTCAGCGTGGCGAGGGCCAGCAAATAAGTATATGGCGGCGCATAATTGGAGAAATTCGTCCCCAGTGCATTGCCGATGCCTTTTTGACTTATCTCCTGATACCAGCGCAGGTTGTACACTGCCATATCACGATTTGAGTTTGGAATTGCCTGTACGCGAAATGCCACTGATGCAAACACCAGCAGCAAAATCGTCATCGTAACTGGGTTGAATTTTTGTCGCTTCATATCAGAAAATGAAATGATAAATTTTTCGCGCAAGCTCCATGAACATTTCAGGCCATACCAGCCCGAATGTCATGTAATACATCAAGTACATTCCCGTTCCACCCATGAACACAGACATGCCAATCAGTGATTTTTCCATCCAGCGGATTTCCTTGATGGCGCTGGCCAGCAGGATGAAAAGAAAGACCATGAAATCGGTTGTGTAACGATAGCCGAATTGCACCCAGCCTGTGGCATGATACATCCAAAGCGGGATTAAGATCCCGATCATCCCCGCCCAGGCAGGGATCACCCAGTCATCACGGCGCTTCGCTCGAAAAATCAGCAAAAAAGCGGGTGTGGCGAGGAAAATGCTCATCCCCAATGGGTTGAAAAATTTGGATAACTTTCCAAAGTCATGGCTGATCGGCTCAAGATACGAGCAGGCTTCATTGACGCTGGGAAAAATGCCTGTATTCAGATTCGGTAAACCGAAAATCGAAACATGGATATTGCAAGGCATGTACTGCACATTGAATCCGCCGCTGCGCGCAAAAGTTTGGATCAACGCGTTGGAACCGCGGACATACCCATAACCAAAATCCACTGGATTGCCGAAGCGGAGTTGGTTGTACGTGAGCATCACAGCGACGCTTGCGGCCAGCATCACCCCGAAGGGAATCATCTTTTTTAGCACGGGGGTGATGGAGCGTTCGCGCAGAACGACGAGGAGCAAAAAGAACAATGCAGAAAAGATCGTCGGCGGGCGGGCAAGGAAGGCGAGACCCAACCACAAGCCAGCCAACCAGGGTCTGTTTCGAATGGCATCCCGAGCATATAACAGCATGAACAACAAGGCCACGATCTGTGCGTTGAACCAGACCGATCCCACACTCGCAAGCCACCAGTGAACGGTGCCTGCGATGAATAACACGATCAACCAGATGCGCGTGGAGAAGTCTTCTACAATTTGGCCAAGCAGGACTGCCATCAGCGCCGCATTTGTTGCGCCGACCAATACACCGAAAAGCACATCACTGAAACCCTTGCCGAATAAGATCACAAACGGAAGCGAAAGAAGCGCAGGCGTGATTCCCCCGGGGACGTACCATTTACCTTTGAATTCGATCAGGTCATATCTGCTTTCTGGTAGTTCAACCAGGTCAGTATGTCCTTGCAGGAACGAGTAAGCCAGATATACATATTGCGGCGTTTTTGATTGCTGTGTGAGTTTTATTCCTGCGCTTAATCCATACAGCCCCAACGCAAGCAGGAATGCAAAGAGGGCAGCGTTACGCCTCAGGATGTCTGCTGATTTCTCCCAAAAATTGCTTTTCATCTGCAACAGGAAAAGGTTTACTTACCCCGAGTTGACGCGATGTGCTTCCATCACGTTGGGCAGGTTTTCAATGCGGGTTAACACGCGACTGAGTTGAGTGAGGTCTTTGACCTCAATGATGAGGCGCAAATCTGCCATGCTGCGGTTGACGTTCACTTTCACATCGGCGATGTTGATGTTTTCATCAGCCAGCAGGTTGGAAATGTCACTGACCAGACCCTGCCTGTCGTAGGCCTTGATCTTGATCGGCACAGGGTAGGTCCGTTCTACATGACCCCAGCCAACTTGCAGCAGGCGTTCACGTTCCTTCGTTTGCAGGATCAAAATATTCGGGCAATCCTGCCTGTGGATGGTGGCGCCGCGCCCACGGGTAATGAATCCCACCACTTGATCGCCAGGCATCGGGTTGCAGCACCGCGCCATTGTGGAGAGCATCCCTTTCAAGCCGACCACTTCAATGGCATTTGTGGAAGTGGAAGGTGTGGTGGATGGATTGACCTCGAAGATATCGCTGGCCGCCTCTTGCTGTGAGAACTGCTTGATCACCTTGCTGACGGATAGGTCACCGTTGCCAAGCGCGATGAACATTTCATCGGGCGTCTTGTATTCGAGGTCGCGTGCCATCCTTTCGAAGTTGATGTCTTGCAGGCCGAGGCGCTGCAGTTCCTTTTCGAGAGCGTCACGTCCCTGAGCGAGATTTTGCTCGTCTTCCTGCTTCTTGAACCAGACCTTGATCTTCGAGCGGGCGCGCTGGGTGCGTACCAGCCCCAGATTCGGGTTCAACCAATCGCGGCTGGGCGCGCCTCGTTTTGCAGTGAGAATCTCCACCTGATCGCCCGTTTTCAATTCCTGATACAGCGGAACCAGTTTGCCGTTCACCCTTGCCCCGCGGCAGCAATGACCGATATCGGTGTGGACGTGATAGGCAAAGTCAATCGGTGTGGAGCCCGCGGGCAGGTCAATGATGTCGCCGCGCGGAGTGAAGATGTACACGCGATCCTGGAACACATCACTGCGCATGGATTCAACGAACTCGGCGGCGTCTTTCACGTCTGAGCGCCATTCCATCATGGTGCGCAGTGAATTGATGCGTTGTTCGTAATTTCTGTCTGCGTGCTTGGTGCCTTCCTTGTAACGCCAGTGCGCAGCAATGCCGTACTCGGCATTGAGGTGCATCTCATTGGTGCGGATCTGCACCTCGAGCGGACGCTTGTCATCGTAGATCACAGCTGTGTGCAGCGATTGATAAAAATTATCCTTCGGTGCGGCAATGTAATCATCAAACTCGCCAGGGATGGGCCGCCATGTGGTGTGGATGACACCCAGCGCCGCATAGCAGGATGGCATATCGGGCACGATCAAACGCACCGCGCGCACATCGCGCACCATGTCGAACGGCTTGCCCTTCTTTTGCATCTTCTTGAAGATCGAATAAATGTGTTTGGGCCGCCCGCTGACTTCCGCTTTGATGTTGTTCTTTTCAAGCAGCTTGACCAGATTTTCCTTGATGGCTTCCAGCTGCGCTTCACGGTCAGGGCGCTTTTCGGTCAGCAGTTCTGCGATCTCTTTATATTTTTCGGGGTTCACATACCGAAAGCCGAGGTCTTCCAACTCCCACTTGATCTGCCAGATGCCGAGGCGGTTTGCCAGTGGGGCAAAAATATCGAGCGTTTCCTGTGCAATTCGTCTGCGCTTGTGCTCAGGCATATGGCCCAGCGTGCGCATGTTGTGCAGGCGGTCTGCCAGTTTGATCAAAATGACGCGCACATCGTCGCCCATTGCCAGAAAGGTCTTGCGCAGGGTTTCTGAAACAATATCTTCCTTGCGGCCAAGCAGGGCAGGCTCGATCGGTTTTTCTTCAGTGTGATTTCCGTTTTCGTCTTTTTCAGGATGCTGGTCACCGCGTGAAACCCGCGGCAGGTGAGTTAACTTTGTTACGCCATCCACCAAAATTTTGATCGTATCCCCAAAGTCGCGGCGGATGTCCGCGAGCGTGATGGTGGTATCTTCCACTGTGTCGTGCAGCAAACCCGCCGCGATCACTTCGGGCGGCACTTTCAGGTCCGATAAAATACTGGCCACTGCAATGCAATGATTGATGTACGGCTCGCCCGAGTTTCGCTTCTGCTCGCGATGCGCCTCTTCGGCCACCCGATATGCGCGCTGAACCAGTTCGCGGTCTGCAACGGTATATTGCTCTGGTAATTGTTCGATGAGTTTTTCAAGTGGAATGGCAGTATTCGACGATTTCATGCGCTTTATTGTACTACGCGGAATTAATAAAAAACAGGACCTGCCCGCTTCCCCCTTAACCGAGGCATGGTCCTGCTTTCTTTTGGCGAATCAGCGATTTTAGAGGGTCTTGATCAAGGCCTGTCTGCTGTTGCGCAAACGGTCTGCGATGATCTCGGCGATGCGCTGCATCACTTTGAAGCCCGCTTCGGGATATTTCTCGAGCAATTTGAGGAAGGGTTGGGCGGGTGTGATGAGCAGTTTCGAGTCTTCATCACATTCGGCACTGGAGGTGTAATGATTTGGCGCAACGATGCCCGACCAGCCAAAACTTTGATACGGCGTGGATACGAACGAAACGGTCAGGCTTTCGGGTCTCGAAGTCAGCTTGACGCGCAGGGCTACACTGCCATTAAGCAGGAAGTGCAGTTTGTCCGCTTTTTCGCCTTCACGAAAGACGAACTCGCCCTGTTTCATTTCGACTTCATCTGAAATCGCGGCGATCTCTTCCAGAAGCTGCTGGGGTAGATCCTGAAATAAGCCGAACTGGGATAACACGCTTGCTGTTGTCATAACTGGCCTCCAATAATTTGAATTTGCCCGAGGGCTGAAAATATCAATTTCGCAGGAGCAGGTGTACGGTCAGGGTTTGAAGCGGCGGTTCGTTCATCCAATTTATGCTTATAATTGTACAGGATTTTTTGATTATGACAGTCACCAATAATGTCACAAGATTTTTGGATGCGCGCAAGGTGAAGTACGAGGCGCATGAACTCCCGCCTGAGAAACTCGGCGCAGTGGAGGCGGCGCAGCATATGGGTGTGCCGCCCGAACAGGTTTTCAAGACCATCGTGGTTACCCGTGAAAAAAAGAAACCGCTATTGACGGTGATCCCCGGGCCGCGGGTGGTGGATCTAAAAAAACTGGCAGCGTTCTTGAACGAGAAAAAAGTTTCCCTGCCCACCGAGCGCGAAGCCGAAGCCTTGACGGGCCTGCAGGCGGGCGGCATTTCTCCGCTGGCGCTCATCAACAAGGGCTTTCAAGTGGTGATCGATTCTGCGGCGCAGGGGTTTGAGAAGATCTATATTTCAGGCGGTCAGCGTGGGTTGGATATTCAATTGCCCGTGGCCGATCTTGCAAGTTTGACAAATGCAAAATTTGGAGATGTAAGCCGGGACGAATAAAACGACGCTGGGTTGTCGATGAACACAAAAAAACGCAGACCTTGCACATGACAGCAATGATCTGCGTTTTTGTTTTTGGAGCGCGGACTTGAGTCCGCGTTTATTTTAGTATTTTCCGTAATTCACTGGCTCACTCAACGCGCTGACCACTTTCAATTGTTCGCGTTTTTCAGAGCCAAGTTTTTGCCAGTATTCTTCGCGGTCCTTCACACCAAAAACCCATTCATCCAAATAGGCCTTGACCGAATCCTGTGACTCGCTGATCTTATCCCAGGCGAGGTAAAACTCGTTGTCACGGTCGTAGTAACCCTGTGAGTAGGATGGGTGGCTTGCGAACGGAACATGGCAGACCGCGTCCACAATATTGGCGGGGATCATCGTGCGGTTCGGGTCGGACCGAATGACGGATTCTTCGACGATCTCTTCCGCGGTGAGGATGACCTTTTTCGCGGCAAAGGCGGCTTCTTTTTGTTCGCCGATGATGCCCCATAAATGGGCATTGCCGTTCTTATCCGCTCGCTGCACGTGGACAATGGCAACATCGGGATTAAGCGCAGGCACGACGATGACATCCTTGCCGCCATACGGGTCGGGAATGCGTTTGATGAGCGGGTTCGATCTTTCGAGGTCGGTTGCTCCCGTTTGATTCATGGGGAGAAATGGCAGCCCGGCGGCGCCCGCCTGCAGGCGGGTGATCATTCCGAAATGGGAATATTCCTCCCATTCCAATTCGCCTTTTTCAAGAGCGGCGCGCACAATTCGCAGTGACCCAACCCCGGGATTGCCCATGTAAGAAAAGATGACTTTTTTGGCACAGCCTGCCGCCACCATTTGGTCGTAGATCAGGTCAGGGGTGGCGCGGGCGAGGGTGAGATTTTTCCTGCCCTGGCGGATGATCTCGTGCCCCGCTGCAAATGGAATCAGGTGAGTGAACCCCGCCGCGTATACCACGTCGCCATCTTTTACAAAATCTGAAATTGCCTGTTTGAGTGTGATGAGTTTGGTCATGTTATTTTTTCTTGGCCTCTTGTTTTTGCTGTTTTTTATTTTTCGCATTTTCGCGCCACTTTTTGAAGGAGGCGAACCGCCCAGCCGATGGCGGGGGTGCCATTCCGCGCCTGAGGTAGGCGCCGATTCCAAACATCAGCAGGGCGACGAATAGAAAGTCAAAATCCACCTTGTCGGCGATATCGGAGGTGACAAAGAGAACAAAGGACCCGCCGCCGATGACATAGAAGAACATGCCGATGCGAAAGACAAAATCATCGTCCATGGGGGTATTCTACCAAAGGCTGCTTCACTTGACCGCAGAAAGAAAGGTGCGTTTGAATGGGTAGAAAACAGGACTGCCCGGTACAGCCGACTTCAATTTCGTGCGGACGGCTTCGGTGAAAGCTTCTTTTTGCTGGCCCAATCTTTCAAGGTAGGGCACCAGTGCCGTGCCGCGAATCCACTCTACGATGGCGTCGGAGTTTTCAAGTATGTGGGGGTATACCTTTTCGAATACGGTGATGTCTTTCGCGCCGCATTCAAAGAGGATCTCTGCATAGCGTTCGATGGAAAGGACGGGCGCCTGACGGTTAAATCCGCCAAGCGCGGTTTGGAAGGGTTCTTCCCTGGCTGTTTCACGAATGATCTGGTGGGAGATATGAAAATGATTGGAAGGCACCTGCACGGCAAGTTGACCGTTTTCCTTCAACCTGCCAAACAAACGCGGAATCAGTGCCTCGTGATTTTCAGACCATTGCAGGGCGGCATTGCTGAAAATCAGATCCCAGTCGCCTTGCAATTCGGACTGGTCACCCTGCTCGAATCGCAGGGAAGGGCCTTCATGTTGTCTGGCTTTGTTGAGCATTTCCAACGAAGAATCGAGGCCAAGGACAGTGCCTTCAGGCAGGGCCTCTGTGAGGTGTTTGGTGAGCTCGCCGGTGCCGCAGCCGAGGTCCACGGCTTGCAGGTTGGGGCGGATGTTGACCAGTTTCAACAGGTCAAAGAAAGGCGCGGAGCGTTCCGCTTGAAACTTGTGATATTGAGTGGGGTCCCAGGGCATGATGAATACCTATAGATAATTGAAAACCCCTTTCTCGAAAAGTTGAGAAAGGGGTTTGTGTTTATGCTTCTTACTTAACGAGTGTACGGATCTGTTCGTGCATGTAAAGCGGGAGATAGTAGTGGCCGCCAGCGTTCTTGCCGCTGGAACCAGAACCCTTCCAACCGCCGAAGGGTTGGAAGCCAGGCCATGCACCAGTGGTTGCACCCTGCGGACGATTGGCGTAGGTGACGCCCGCTTCGATCTTATCGAAGAACCATTCGGTTTCTTCGGTTGAGCCGTAGAAACCAGCGGTGAGGCCGTAGTTGACATCGTTGGCGATGCTCATGGCTTCATCCAAATTCTTGACTCTGCCAATGGTGGTGATGGGCAGGAACATTTCATGTTTCCACAAGCGGTGCGAGAAGGGCAGATCAACAACGAAGGTGCTTTCACAGTAATAGCCCTTGTCGAACATGCCGCCGGTCTTCACGTTGCCTCCGACGAGGAACTTGCCGCCGCCCTGGTTGATCTCTTCGCAGAAGTTCTTGAAATCATTGTAGGATGACTTGTTCACAACGGGGCCGTTGTAGGTGTTGCGGTCGGTGGGGTCACCGAGGACGAGTTTGGAAGCGGCTTCTTTCAAACGGCCGACCAGGTCGTCGTAAACAGAATCCTCTACCAGTACGCGCGAAGCGGCGGAGCATTTCTGTCCCTGTAAACCAAAGGCCGAGCGGATGATGCCAATGGTGGCGCGTTCCAGATCCGCATTCTTCGAAACAATGGCGGGGTTCTTGCCGCCAAGTTCCAAAATGATCGGGCGCACATAGTTGCGTTTGCCGAAATCCTGGAACATCTTCATGCCCACATCGAAGGAGCCTGTGAAGGTGACGCCATCCACTTCGGAGCTATCCACAAGCGCCTGCCCGAGTGTGGAGCCAGGCCCCGTGACGAAATTGACGACGCCATCGGGGATGCCCGCATCGCGGAAACAATCCACCAGCAGGCGGACGATCCAGGCGGTGTCGGTTGCAGGTTTGATGACAATGGTATTGCCGGTCACCAGCGCCGCGCCGGCAGGGCCGCCTGTCAACGCAAATGGGAAGTTGAACGGAGAAACGATGAGCCACACACCGTACGGTCGCAGCACAGAAACATTGCGGGCATCGTATCCAACCAGCGGGTCTTTGCCCATTTCAACGATGTAGCCATCGTTCTTCTCCATTTGATAGCAGGAGTAGTAAATGAGGTCGGCGGTTTCCTGCACATCGCCAAGGGATTCCATGCGATTCTTTCCAACCTCAAGCGCCATGGCTGCGCCGAGATCGAAAATGCGTTCTTCGATCAGGGAAGCGGCCTTGCGGAGCAACTCCACACGCTTTTGCCAGGGGGTGTGGCTCCACATTGGGAAAGCCGCACGAGCCGCAGCCAGCGCTTCCTGCGCATGTTTGGCGTTGCCTTTCTGCATGACAGCAAGTTTCCAATCGGTATTGACGGGGGAGAAGTCATCGAATTTGTCGTCGGCTTTTACCTCCTTGCCGTTGATGAGCATGGTGTATTCCTGACCCATGTTCTTCTTTACTTTTTCCACGGCTTTGTCAAAGCCGGTATGCAATTCTTCAGGTGGGTTGAACATGGTTGCGTATGTAAGTTTAAAGTCTGCCATAAAGATCCTCCGGGGTTGGATTGATGGTCAACGGTTTTTAGCTGGCTGACTGTGACCATCATTTAACAGCCAGCCAATGAATGAACTAATATTAGTATAGCGCAGCCCGATGCAATCGTCAAAGTAGAGCCATTTTCAGGCGCGGCTAAGAATTTCATGAGATTTTGTAAGAAGGCCTGAAATCACGTTATCATATTGAACATACCATCAGGAGACTTTTATTCATGAGACCACACTTTCCAGATCGGATTCAAAGACACGGTTCGTTCCTGACCGTTGTGCTGGTTGCCGTTTTTGCGGCATCCGCCTGCGCCCCGGCAGCAGTGACCAACCCGTCCCCGGCGGCAGAACTTCCTACGGCAACAACCGCCCCCGTTGCGGAAGCGATTCCCACCGCCACAGGTGAAGTGGCTGCCCCTGTGCCCACTCAAACCGTCGCAGAAGTGCTGCCTGTTGCCACTTCCCGCGGACCCAACCTCGAAGCCACCGACCCCACCACGGTCAATTTGGCGGCTGGTCAGTTACAGTTGGTGGAATTTTTCCGCTTCACCTGAGCGACCTGCCGATCCATGGCGCCCATGGTTCATGGGCTCGAAGCAGAGTATTTTGGCAAGGTCAAGTTTTCATATCTCGATGCTGATGACCCCCGCACAGACGGATTCCAGCGCGCGCTCGGTTTTTATTACCAGCCCGAACTCTACCTGTTGGATGCAAATGGCAATGTCTTGAAAAAATTCATTGGCCTGACCTCCCGCGAAGACCTGGTGGCCGAATTCGAAAAATATCTCCAATAAGTTTTTGTGTGTAAAATTGAAGCAGGCTCAACCCAAAGTTGAGCCTGCTTTTTTGATGCTATAATTTTTTGCAATGAATCTGCTGAATAAAAAGAAAGAGGTTGTGTCATGCGAATTGGCAAGTCTTCTCTGTTTTTAGTATTTGCATTGGTGGTGTTGACCTTGCCAACCGCCTGCAACCTGGGTGTTGTTCAGCCAGAGGCCAGCCCGCCGCCAGTTGCCATCGTTGAAACACCAACTTTTGTCATTCCTCCCCCTGTTGAACCGACAGCCACCCCCACTCTGATTCCTACGATCGTGCCCACTGCAACGGTCACACTTTTTCATAGCAGCATTCCCACGCTCACTCCCACCTCACAGTGGACGGGCTGCCCCGGTATTGTCGTCAAAGTGGATGACACCAAAAAGGGAGATATTCTCAACATCCTGCGCTGTGACGATGGACTGGAATATCAGCTTGGCCCGCTGGCCAAGGGGGTGTATGCCGTTGGCCCCAACAATAACTTCCTTATTTACGTCTCGTTCGATGGTATTGTCTACGCCGCACGGATCGGGGACAGATATTTGAATCCCTTGTATAACCTTGGCCGTGAACATATCTTTACCGTGTTCAATAAAAAAGTTGCGCCCGATTTCCAGCTTTCCTTTACGGGCGAAGGTCCGATCTACAGACTGGTCATTCTCGAAAAGAATTACGATCAAAAACGGATGTACGAACTGCCAATAGGGTTGACGGAATAAATGGGTATCTTCATCAAGGTGTTCGTTTTTATTGCAGGGCTGGTCGTCGTAGCCCTGACGGTTTTCTCGGCTCTTTCCACCTTTGTTTTGCCCCGCGCTGCCCGCAGCCAGTTGAATCGCCTGGTGTTTGGGGTCATGCGCCGCGTCTTTGAATTCATCCTGAGGTTTTTTCCAACCTACGAACAGCGTGACAGTATCATGGCTTATTACTCCATTCTTGGGGTGATGATGCTGGTGCCGGTCTGGTATTTTCTTGTGGCTGCGGGGTACGCCGCCATGTATTGGTCGCTTGGCGTGGGAGATCTGTATGCAGATTTTCGTTTCAGCGGTTCCTCCGTCTTCACGCTTGGGTTTGCAACTTCCGATAATCCCATTGTCACCTTTTTGTCTTTTTCCGAGGCGTTGATCGGGCTTGTGCTGGTGGCGCTTTTGATGGCCTACCTGCCGACCATGTATGCGGCTTTTTCACGGCGTGAGCAGGCTGTGAACATGTTGGAGGTCCGCGCAGGGAATCCGCCCAATCCCTACGATATGCTTTCACGCTTCCACCGCATTCACGGGTTGGATAAACTGGGCGATCTGTGGAAGAACTGGGAAATCTGGTTTGCCGATTTGGAGGAAAGCCACACCACTCTGCCTGCTTTGGTCTTCTTCCGCTCGCCGCGCGCGGATAATTCGTGGGTTACCTCTGCGGGGGCCGTGCTCGATACCGCCGCCCTGACCCTGTCTTCGATCGATATTCCAAACGAAATGTCTGCTGCGTTGTGCATCCGCGCGGGGTTTATCGCCTTTCGGCGCATTGCCGATTATTTCGATATTACACATCCACAGAATCCCACCTACCCTGAAACCCCCATCAGTGTTTCCCGCGCAGAATATGACGAGGTCATCCGTAAATTGGAAGCGGCGGGGGTGCCCATCAAACCCGACCGTGAAAAAGCATGGAGGGATTTTGCGGGCTGGCGCGTCAACTATGACCGTGTGCTTTTGGTTTTATGTACCCTGGTCATGGCGCCGCAGGTTCCCTGGTCCAGCGACCGTGCGCCGAAGTTCAAAATGCCGCCATTGTTCGTCCCGAAAAAGAAACTCAAACATTAAACCAAAAGCGGACTGGCGTTAGCCAGTCCGCTTACTGATTACCGATTACTGTTTTCCACTATCCTTCATACTTCTTTGCATCTTCCACTGCTTTGCTCACATTCACGAACGGCAGCAGGATCAAGCCCATGATGAAGAAGAAGATCAACGACAGGATCGCATAGCGCAAATTCCCAAAGATCTGGTTGGCAAGACCGAACACCAGCGGACCGATCCATGAGGTGCCGCGTTCGCTGATCTCGTAGAAAGAGAAGAACTCCGCTTCCTTGCCGTTGGGGATCATCTGGGCAAAGAGACTGCGGCTGATAGCCTGTGACCCGCCCATTACGATCGCAATGAAAACGCCAAGGACAAAGAATTGCGCGGTTGCACTTTCACCTTTCAAACCGCCGTAGGCGTAGATCACCACTCCAGCCCAGATCACCAGACTTACAACCACCGATTGCTTGGCGCCGATCCAACCTGCCAGCTTGCCCCAGAACAAGGCACCGAAGAACGCCACGAACTGGATCATCAAAATCACGGCGATCAAAGTCGATTGTTCAAGTTCCAGCCCGCCCTGAATCAGAGGCGCGGCGGCAAATGTCGAAGCGACGGCGATCACCGTCTGAATTCCATCGTTGTAGAGAAAATATGCCAGCAGGAATTTCAAGGTCTCAGGGAAATGCTTCACTTCGCTGAAAGTCTTTCGAAGTTGTTTGAAACCAATGCTGACATACGTATCGCCTGCGGGCAGTTGTCGCGCCGCATGGCGCGGGCGCAGTCTGCTCCATGTGATGAGCGAAAACCCAAGCCACCAGATACCCGCCGACGCAAGATTGATCCGCACCGCCAATCCGCTTGGCACACCCAGGTCTTCAGCAAAGGTAAAGAAAGCCAGATTGAGCGCCAGCAAAATGCCGCCGCCCATGTAACCCATTGCCCAGCCATAGGAAGAAACACGGTCGGTTTCATCGGGGCTGGCAATGTCTGGCAGATAGGCATTGTAAAAAACGATCGCCGCGCCAAAGGCAAGGTTGGCAACAATAAAGAGCAACCCGCCCAGCCACCACAATCCACCTGTTACGAGGAACATCAACAAGGTTGCAATCGCACCGATGGTCGCAAAGACCTGCATCATGCGTTTTCGCAAATGCGAATAATCTGCAATGGCGCCGAGGATGGGCAGGAACAAAACCTGCATCCCCACGGAAAACGAAATGCAGTACGGGAGGAACGAATCAGGCGCGACGGGAATCCCCAAAAACGAAACATTGGTTGTGCCTGCTGCTTCCGCCGCGGAGCGCGCCAGCCCCGCCACATACGGCCCAAGGAATACCGTACCGATGGTCGTGCTGAACGCTGAATTCGCCCAGTCGTACATGGCCCAGCCAAAGATCTCCCGCCTGTCATTTACCATTGCGCCTTCTTTTGCCATAACTCCTCCATGAGTTAAAAAGTGGATGCAAGCAAGAACACAGGCGAGTATAAGGAGTTTCGGTTTCAATGTAAAGAAATATATGCAGATGAAACCCCGCCTCCTGCTTGACCTTGAACCTGCTACGGGCTAAAATGCTGTTCCTACTCTGGAGCATTTACCCATGTTTGAAACCCTCACTGGACGACTCAACCAAATCTTCGACAATCTCCGCCGCCGCGGAAAACTCTCCGAAGCGGATGTGGACGCCGCGATGAAAGAAGTGCGCCTCGCGCTCATCGAGGCGGATGTGCATTTCAGCGTTGTCAAAACCTTTATCGCCCGCGTGCGCGAACGCGCCGTCGGTGCGGAAGTTTCAAAGGCGTTGAACCCTGGCCAGCAGGTCATCAAGATCGTCAACGAAGAATTGATCGCATCGCTGGGCGAGCCCGTCGGATTAAATCTCACTGGCCCGAAGCCGCGCGTCATCATGATGGTCGGTTTGCAGGGCGCTGGTAAAACGACCGCCTCCGGTAAACTCGCTCGCTTAATGAAAGCAAAGGGCGAACGTGTTTTGCTTGTGGCTGGTGACCCATACCGCCCTGCGGCTGTTCAGCAATTGCAGCAGCTCGGCGAACGGCTGGATGTGGAAGTGGAAGCTGATCTTTCGCTCACACCTCCCCAGCTTGCGAAACGCGCCGTAGATAAAGCTGAAAAAGGCGGATTCAGCATCGTGATCGTGGATACGGCTGGCCGCTCTCAAATGGATGCGGCATTGATGGATGAATTGAAGGCCATCGCCGGGAACATCAACCCTGTGGATATCCTGCTCGTGGTCGATTCCATGATCGGTCAGGAAGCGTTGAACATTGCGCAAGGCTTCAAGGATGCGATCAACCTGACCGGCTTGATCCTCACCAAAATGGACGGTGACTCACGCGGCGGCGCTGCGATCTCCATCCGCTCGGTAACAGGGGTGCCGATCAAGTTCATCGGTACAGGTGAAAAACTGGATGCGCTTGAAACCTACGACCCTTCGCGTTTGTCCTCGCGCATTTTGGGCATGGGCGATCTGATCGGCCTCATTGAAAAAGCCGAAGCCGCCTATGACGCCAAAGATATGGATGCGCAAGCGCGGCAGGCTGAAAAGATGATGAAGGGTCACTTCTCGTTGGAGGATTGGCTCGACCAGATGAAGCAGATGAAGAAGATGGGTCCGCTTGCACAGATCATGGAGATGCTGCCCGGTCAGATGGGGCAGGCCGCCCGTGGCATTGATCCGTCTTTGGTGGAAAAATCCTTCAAACAGTCGGAAGCCATCATCAACTCGATGACTTTGAAGGAACGCCGTAATCCCGATATTTTGAACGCTTCGCGCCGCCGAAGAATTGCCGCTGGCGCAGGCATGGAAGTGCAGGATGTGAACCGCCTCATCAAGCAATTCCGTGAAGCACAAAAGATGATGAAGATGTTCCAAAAGACGGGCGGCAAGGGGTTGGGGAAATTGTTCGGGTAGATCATTTCATTGGAAAATGTAGGGACACAGCGCCGCTGTGTCCCTTTTTTATTTAACTCACCTTGTACATTTGACTTTGAGATAGTGATCATACGCAACGTAAACGTTGCGGTACGAAATTCTACTTCTTCGGCAGGCACCGTTGCGGCTCCTGGCCTGTGCCGGTGAAGCCTTGAACTTCGCGGCAGACGTTATCCACGCCGAAGAGGGCCTTGAGCGGATAGAACTTGTCACTGCGGACGGGTGAGCCTGCTTCTTCTTCTGTGTAGCGGTCTACGTAATCGAGGTCGGCGATGCTTCTTGGGCCTGCATCTGCAAGTACGCCGTACATGAATTTGTTTTCAGCGACCCACAATTTGAAGGCGAATTGCACCGTGGCATACCTGCCCGCGTTGATGCGGACCCACGCCAGGTCAGAGTCGTTGACCGACCCGAGGCCGCTGTCGAAGATGATTTCATTGTAGCCATCACCGGGGTAGGGAGCATCTGATTTTTCGGCGGAGAGGCCGCCCGTGTCGCGATTTGAATCTTTGGCGACCACCACACCATCTGTGGACCATTCTGCATTGTAGGGCGGTCTGGCGGCGATGATGTAGTCACCGAAACCGTCGGCATCCAGATCCAGTTCGACGGCGTAGTTGATTCCGATCTCGTTGTTCGGATTCTTGCCGACGAGTTCGATCGAGACGTAATAAAATTTTTCGTCGTGACTCAGGTTGTAGCTGACGATGTCCACATCAGGGATGTAGGTCATGTCCTGTGTGAAGGGGCGTTCGAAGAGGTTGATGTTGTACGAATCACCATAGGGGGCGCGGTTTTCGGCGGCGGTATCCACGGAAACCACGTCGTGGATAAGGTCACCTGCTCTGATGTTCGTGGCGGGGACGAGGGAATGGAAAACAGCAATGGTCGGCGTGGGGGGGACCACTGTCGGGGAGGGGATTTCTGTTTCGGTGGGGACAGTTGTCGGTGTGGCAGAGGCGGACGCCGCAGGCGTTTCCGTTGGCAGAATGGGAACGGGTGTGGCTTGTGGGGTGGCAGAGCCAGGCAGGTTGCAAGCCAGCACGGACAAAATAAGAATGATGCTGAAGATGGCAGTGGGATTCTTGGTTTTCATATGTCTCTCCTCGTAATCCATTTTATCCCTCCCTTGTCAGACGGGCAATCTTCGGGCACAATAGTTCCTG
>DAOQID010000014.1:0-16400 GCA_035339375.1 Anaerolineales bacterium
GCGCGGGTGCGGCGTTTCTTTTTATACGGCGCGTACAGATCTTCGAGCGCGGTCATGGTGACGGCGGCGTTGATGCTCTCGCGGAGTTCGTCGGTGAGTTTGCCCTGCTCTTCGATGGAGGCCAAAATTGAGACACGTCGTTCATCCAGCGTGCGCAGGCGGATAAGTTCATCGGCGATGATGCGGATCTGTTCATCGTCGAGAGAGCCTGTCATTTCTTTGCGGTAACGGGCAATAAATGGGACGGTGTTGCCTTCGTCTAAAAGGTTGATAACAGCCGTAACTTGCGATGGCTTGACATTGAGTTGGGATGCGATCTGTTCAGCGTGGGTCATAGGGGTGGAATTTTATCAGAAAGGATGAACGCTGCGCGTGAAGGGGGAAGGATGAAAAGTGGAAAGTAGAAAGTGGATGGTAAAAGGTTGAAGATAGAAAGTCGAAAGACTGTGCAAACCTATAAAAACAGCGCACAGAGATTGCTCTCCATGCGCTGTTGCTCACTGTCAACTGCCCACTACCAACTATCAACTCTCCTTCACCAAATACACCCCTACAACGATCATCCACAATAACCAAAGTAAACTTCCATACAGTCCTGCCCAGCCGATGACGGGGAAACTGGGAATGGCGGTGGCGAGGAGTTCGGTCTGCGCGAGGATGTACACGGCGGAGGCGATCCAGCCGAGGTAGGCGACCCATTTGCTGAATCGCTTCGATTTGTAAAGAATGCCACTGAGCATGGACATCCACAAGATGATGAGGAATTGCCCAAGGTGTTCACCGAGGATAACTCCGCCATATTGGTGGACGGCGGAAAAAACAAGGGGCAGCGCTGCCTTCGTGACCGGATCCGTTGTCGGGTCGGTGAAGAGGCGGGCGAGAACGGGGACGACAAAAACCCAGCGCAGCAATCCAACCACTTGCACGATGAATCCGATCACGCCGAGAGTCGTCGCTGTTTCGAGAAAGGGAGCATTTTCATCTGCGAGGATGCGTTTGAGCATGATCGCGCCGAGGAGCATGGGCAGGCCAACCCATGCAAAGGCGAGCCAGATATAAATCAGGGAGCTGCCGCCTGCTTGAAATCTGGTGAGGATCTCCGCGGCGGGCAGGCGCAGGATATCGGGGTAGTCGAAGTTGATAATGAGCAGGGTGTACGGAATATTAACGAGGATCGCGCCGACGATGAAAAATATACCGGCAAGTTTACGAAAAGTTTTTTCAGACATGTGTTTACCTTTTTGAACGATGAACAAAATAAGACTGTGTTTATGGTTGAGCAATATAGGGTTCGAGCGATTGCATCATTAATTGAACGCCGCGTTCCATCTGTGCTTCGGTGACGGCTTTGCCGCCTATTTCGAGGCTGTTCAACCAGAATTCGGTTATCAGCCAGCAAGTCTCTGCGAGGTTTTCGATCACTGTTGGGTTTGCAGCGCGGAGTACGCCTGCCGAGGTGAAGGCTGCAAAAAGCTGGGTGAAGCCGTCGAATCCGCGCTTGCGGACGGAAAGAAAGCGGCTGCGAAGTTCACCATCGGCGCGTAATAAGGCGGCGAGTTCGCGGTGGGCAAAGCGGAATTGCCAGAGGATCTTGTAATTTGCCTTCACCATGTTTTGCAGGTCAGCAAGTGTGGGAAGCGTATCGGCGGAGAGGCTGAAGGCGGCGTCATTAGCGGCAAACAAGCGCTCGAATAACTCGTGGATGATCTCGTCTTTGTTGCGGAAGTGGTAATACAGATTACCGGGGCTGATTCCCGCCGCTTCGGCAATGTGATTGGTGCTGACCGCCGCCGTGCCTTGATCGTTGAAAAGGGTCAGGGCGGTATCGAGGATTTTTTCGCGTGTGGACATGGGATCATCTCCTAGAGTATTTACTCTATTATTTTAGAGTAAATACTCTAATTTGTCAAGATAAAAACAGGGACGGAATCCGTCCCTGTTTTTAGTTGGTATCAGGATGGGAAAATTTTCTTGAACACTTCGGGGCAATATTTCTGCACCATCTCAGACGAGATGCCGTTCTCTTTGCAGATCTCGGCATACAGGTCCACGCTTGGGCGGCGGATGCGTTTTTGGGTATCGAGGTCAAGCCCCCACAGGCCGAAGCGCTGCGTCCAACCGCGCTCCCATTCAAAATTATCCACCAGTGACCAGTGGAAATATCCCTTCACCTGCCAGTTGAAATTGACGGCACGCCAAACCTGATGCAAATGCTGTGCCAGATAGCGCGGCCGCATGTGATCGTCGGAATCCTCCACACCATTCTCGGTGATGATGATGGGCAAATTGGGATATGTACGTTCGATCCATTTGATGGAGTTGAAGATGCCTTCGGGAATATTGGCAATGAAGTTCGTGTCGCTCATATCGGCTTCTTTGGGGTAGCCGCTGTTGGAGAATAACTCTCCCGGTTTGAAGAGATCGAACCAGACCGTATCCACCGAGTAGTAATTCAAGCCGAGATAATCCTGTGTGCCTTTGGCTTCAGGGATGTTTTGATTTCCAACAGGAGAACGCATCACACCCGTGGAAATGGCAGAAGGGAACCCCATGTTAATTCCATTGTAGCGGATGTTGCGCATGAGCCTGTCGAGCGGCGACCAGCTCAAACGCGGAACCATCGGACGGTAATGCAAGGCATAGCCTACACGCGATTCGGGCTGCAATTCATGGATGGCACGATACGCGGCAGCATGTCCGCGCAGCATGTTTCCAAGCACACGCATGGATAGACGGATATCCTTCTTGCCAGGTGGGAATGCGCCTTGCACGTACCCGCCCAAAGCATAGACGTTCGGTTCATTGATGGTACACCAAAGCGTCACATATTCCTTCAAAGCGCCGACCACCTTGCGGACGTATTTCTCAAACAGTGGGACGATCTCTGCATTTTCCCAGGCTCCGCGTTCTGTCACCCAAAGCGGATCTGTAAAATGATGCAGGCTCACCAAAGCGGTCATGTTGCGTTCACGCAATCCGCGCAGCATGGTGCGGTATTTTTCGATGGCTTCTTCATCCCAGGTATCGGGCGTGGGTTGAATGCGGCTCCATTCCAAAGACAGGCGATGCGCGTTCTGGCCTGTCTCGGCGGCACGGTCAAAGTCTTCGCGCCAGCGTCCACCCCACCAATCGGCGGCAAGACCAGATTTGTGGACGGTGTGCCCCGCTTCTTCCCATGCGTGCCAGTTGTTATTGGTGTTGTTGCCTTCCACCTGATGTGAGGCGGTGGCCGTTCCCCACAGAAAGCCTTTTGGAAAATGATAGGTTGCTTGAGGCATGATAGTTTCCTAGTGTTTATTAAACCTTGATGAACAGGGATAAACGGAGATGAAAAATCTTTGTTTATCTCCGTTTATCAAGGTGAATTATTTTCGGGAAAGATAAGCGAGATATAAAGCCACAGAGCCTGCAACAGCAGCATTGAGCGATTCGATCCTGCCTTTCATGGGCAGCTTCAAAACGATGTCGCATTTCTTTCGAACGAGGTCATGCAACCCTTCGCCTTCCGAACCGACGACAAGACCGAGTGCGCCTTTGAGATGACGAGATCCCGCCTCCACCTCCGCCCCAGCCTGATCCAGACCGACGATCCACACATCATTATCTTTGAGCGCATCGATCGTCTGCGAAAGATTCGCCTGTGCGATCAACATATGCTCGCTCGCGCCAGAAGATGCATTGACCACGGCTGGGGTCACATCCACCGAGCGCGCCAGCGGAATCACCACACCATGTACACCGATGGCCTCCGCCGTGCGGATAAGCGTGCCGAAGTTCTGCGGGTCCTGCAACGAATCGAGGATCAAAACAAAAGGCAGTTCTTCCTTTGCCTGTTCGAGTATCTCAACCACATCCGAATACGGATATCCGCTTACTTCAGCAACGACACCCTGATTGTTCTGATGGACCTTGTCCAGCTTGGGGCGTGGCACGCGGCTGATCCTGATTTTTTGCTGCTGTGCCATCTTAACGATCTCTGTCAAACGCCCTTTTTCCTGCACCCCTTCGGCAATTTCAATGGAAAACACCTGTCTGCGTTTTGCGCGCAGCACCTCATACACGGCATTGCGGGAATAGATAAGTTCTTTCATGGTGGATTGATTTTACATGAGAAACAACTCTTCTGTGAATGTATAATTTTCAGCATGAAAAAAGAGTTCACCATCGCCACGATCAGCACAAAAGATTCCCCATTTATAAATGACCTGTGCAAGCTTCGTGATGGATTATCCGCACACCATGACGACACAACGTCATCCGAGCGTTTCAGGCAGTTCATGCTCAAGCACCTCGGCGAAGAAACCATGCTAACGTTCTTGATCCTCAACAACGGCCGACCCATTGGCTACGGCCTTGCTTTCGATGTCATTGAACACGCCTACATGCCCGAATGGACCCGCAAGGGATACATTACGCAGTTCTTCGTCAACGCTGAGTATCGCGGTCAGGGCATCGGTGAAATGGGGCTGGCCTACATCCACGATTGGTTTCGCGCACGCGGCATCACCGATGTGTTGCTCAACGTAGCGATCAAAAACGAAGTCGGAAATCGCTTCTGGCAGAAAAACGGCTACACCCCCTACGCCACACGCATGATCTGCCGCCTCAAATGATCACTCTTTATACGAGTTGATATTATCCAGCAAATCCAACACCAATTCTTTTAAATCGCCGCGATTTGGCAGTGAACCGATCAGCCCATACATGGGAGCCATACGCGCAGGCAAACCGCCGCCTCCACCAAGAAGCGACGAAGCCTTGTCCATCAGATTGCTGACCGTCTCCTCAGGCAGGACTCTGGTCAACAGGTTGGCAGCCTGGACCAGAAACTTCGTCGCGGTCTTTCTTAGCCCGGGCCTGCGGACTCTTTCAGCGGCATTCGCCAGGTCTGTGAGAAACTCCGCCCCCACCTGTGCATGGACATAATTCACCGTCACATGCAGAGACGGTGGAAAGATCTGCCTGTCCAAATGCCAGCCGCGCAGGGCGAGTTCATCGGCGAGTTCGTACACGTCCATTGAATCAGATGCGATGGCAAAGACGCTCATCTCCGGGTTGCTCAACACCTTCAAACCGGGGATCTCATTGACGCCATCCTGCAAGATTTTTGCCGTACGCATGACGATATCAGTGATCTCAAGATAACCATCTTCACCGAGATAATTAAGCAAAGCCCATGCTGCAGCAACAGGGCCACCGGGGCGCGAACCCGCCATGGATGGAGAAGGATAAATGCCGCCCGGCCAATCGGTGGAAACAAACATTTGATGGCGGCGCAGTTCCGAGGTCCGATAAAGAACGAGGGAAGCGGGTTTGGCAGCGTAGGCATACTTGTGCAAATCCGCTGAGATGGAGGTTACACCGGGAACGTCAAAACCAAACTCAGGCACAGGGTATCCCAACTTGCGGACGAAGGGCAGCATGAAGCCGCCCACACAGGCATCTGTGTGAAAAAGCAGACCGTGTTCCTGCGCCAGTGCAGCCAGTTCACGGATCGGATCCACCACGCCATGCGGATACGACGGCGCCGAACCGACCAACATGATGGTATTCGGTGTGATGGCGCGGCGCGTGGCTTCCACATCAGCGCGGAGATCTTCACGCACGGGAATGTGAATCATGCGCACGTTGAAATATTCACCTGCCTTATCCAGTGCAGGGTGTGCGGTGCTGGGCATGATGATCTCTGGTTTGGTGATGCCTCGCTTTGCACGCGCATAATCACGCGCGGTTTTGACCGCCATCAACAAAGACTCGGTGCCGCCCGAGGTCATGGTGCCTGCCACTTTGTCATCGCCGCCCAACAGGTTGGATGCCATTGCGATGATCTCATTCTCAAATTTGCTCAGGCTGGGAAAGGCCGTGGGGTTGAGTCCGTTCTCTGAAAAGAACATGGTGTAGGCTTCTTTGAGCAGGTCGTCAATCTCTTCTGAGATGTGATAGACCAGGCCAAAGACCTTCCCGTTTTGCCATTGGGCATCTTTATCCCGTGCGCGGCGCATGGATTCGAGAATATCTGCCTTGGGTTTTCCTGATTTGGGAAGCATGAGTGTAGGCATGAAGGACTCCTTTTAAAAAAATAGGGACACAGCGGCGCTGTGTCCCTGCAATATCACAACATTTATTTTTTAACCCCAGCGCCAGGTCGTGCCATCTTTGCTGTCTTCGATGGTGACACCCATCTCTTTGAGCTGGTCGCGGAGTTCGTCGGAACGTTTCCACTGTTTTTGTTTGCGCGCTTCAGTTCGCTCTGCGATCAGGGCGATGACCTGCGCCTCAACTTCGCTGGAGCCTTTCTTTTCTTCGAGCTTGAGGCCGAGGACTCCTGCAAGTTCACCGAACATGGTTTGGGCGGCCTTGAGTTGATCGCCTGTGGCGCCGTTATCGCGGGCGGTGTTGATGGCTTTGCTTAGTTCAAACAGCGCGGCGACAGCACCTGCGGTGTTGAAGTCATTGTCCATGGCTTCGGTGAAGTTCGCTTTTGCAGATTCGCTGGCAGAGGTGAGAGCCGAAGCGGCTTCGGCGCTGAGTCCCTGTGAGGAGGCAGAAGCAGGCCGCAGGGCGGATTTGAGGCGCTCGACGTTCTTTTCGGCGGCGTCGAGTGTATCCTCATTAAACATCAACGGTGCGCGATAGGTCCCGTTCAAGACCAACATGCGCATGACATCGGCGGAACGCCTGGAAAGGAATTCTTTGATGCTGACGATGTTGCCAAGCGATTTGGACATTTTTTCGCCGCCGAGCTGCAACATGCCGTTATGGATCCAGTAGCGGGAGAATTCCTTGCCGGTGTAGCTCTCGCTTTGGGCGATTTCATTTTCGTGATGCGGGAAGATGAGGTCGTTGCCGCCGCCGTGGATGTCGATCTGTTCGCCCAGTTCGGCGAGGTTCATGGCAGAGCATTCGATGTGCCAGCCGGGGCGGCCTTTGCCCCACGGGCTGTCCCATGAGATTTCACCGGGTTTGGCGGCCTTCCATAAAGCAAAATCCATGGGGTGGTCTTTGGCTTCGCCGATTTCGATGCGCGCGCCCGCCTGCATGTCTTCGAGTTTGCGGCCTGAGAGGCGGCCGTAGTCGTCGTCGCTGGTGACACGGAAATACACGTCACCGTTGGTGGCGGCATAGGCATGTCCTTTTTGGATCAACCCTTCGATGAATTGGATGATGAGCGGCATGGTCTTGCTGACCTGCGGGTTGGATGTAGCGGGCAATACATTCAACGATTTGAGATCGTTGGCGTAGTCTTCAATATAGCGTTGTGACAGTTTAAGCGGGTCTTCGCCGAGCTGGTTGGCGCGGTTGATGATCTTATCGTCCACGTCGGTGTAGTTCATGACGTGTTTGACGGCGTATCCCCGATATTCGAGGTAGCGGCGGATGATGTCGAAGACAAGCGCCGACATGGCATGGCCGACATGAGCATCGTTATAAACCGTCACTCCGCACACGTACATTTTGACGAGGTTGGGTTCGAGGGTTTGGAATTCTTCGGTTTTGCGGGTGAGAGTGTTATAGATTTTCAACATGGTTCTATTTTAACCACAGATGAACCCAGATGAAAGGGATTAATAAGGGCAAAATAAAACAGGGCGCCTCTCGACGCCCTGTTACCGACCACTTTCACCAACTGCTTGTTATTTACTTGCCTTTGCCCTTTTTGCCACTGTTCTCTTCATCCACGCGTCCAAAGATCATACGGCCTGCGGCGGTTTGCAGAACCTTGGTGATGTTCACTTCCATGTACTCGCCGATGTAATCTTTGCCGTTCTCCACCACAACCATCGTACCGTCATCCATATAGCCCACACCCTGACCATATTCCTTGCCTTCCTGCATGATGTTGATGCGCAGGGTTTCGCCGGGCAGCACCACCGATTTGACGGCATTCGCAAGTTCGTTGATATTGAGCACCGTCACACCCTGCAATTCGGCAATGCGGTTGAGGTTGTAGTCATTGGTCAGCACCGGGCTCTTGAGTTGTTTGCCGAGCACGATGAGTTTGTCGTCCACTTCACGCACGCCTTCCACATTGATATCCGAGATGCGGACCAGCACGTTCGGGAGTTTCTGCAATTCAGAGAGCACTTCCATGCCGCGGCGTCCGCGCTGACGGCGCATGCCATCGGGGGAGTCTGCAATGTATTGAAGCTCGTTCAACACAAAACGCGGAATGAGAAGCGTGCCGGGCAGGAATCCAGTTTTGGCAATATCGGCCACACGACCATCAATGATGACACTGGTATCGAGCAGGATGTTGCGGTTGAGATTCGTCCACGAGGAAGAACCGCCGCCTTCACCACGTCCACTTAATGCACTGAGTAGTCCCATAATGTCACCTTGACGCATGGTGAACAGGGAAATGCCGAGATAAGAAAAGACCAGCACCCCAAGAAACGGCAGGATCTGACCAAACGGCTCCGGCAATAACGAAAGCGGAAAGCCCAACAGCGCCGCGATCAGCAGTCCCACGATCAGTCCGGTGAGGGCCGCAAACAAACTCTCTGCCGCAAGCCTGCCAAGCAGTGAGCGCAAATAACGGGCCGGGCGCGTGGTAAAGTATGGAGTGAGAATAATGCCGGCCAAAGCTCCCACCACCGTGGAAAGCGTCGTTGTTACAATTGGGTCTGTTTCAGGGTTTGCCTTCGTAAAATTGAACCCCCACATCCCCCCTCCGATCGCCAGCGCAAACATTGCCAAAATACGAAGAATAAATTCAAAACTCATAATAACTCCTTTATAATGAATGCAGAATAATAAAGGATAATAGCACGGGTACCACCCACCGTCAATCACCCCCGGGAAGATTCATATATTATTGTTATAATCTGGAAAATACCATGGCAATAGACCGTTTTGGACGAAATATTCACTACCTGCGCATCAGCCTGACGGATCACTGCAATTTACGCTGTGTATATTGCATGCCGGAGGATATGACCTTCCGCCCCAATACAGACCTGATGCAGGACGACGAGATTCTAACCTTCGCCCGCCTGTTTGCCAGCCTCGGCTTCGATAAAATCCGCCTGACCGGTGGCGAACCGACGGTCCGAGCCAACATCGTGGACATTGTCCGCGGGATCTCCTCCACCGAGGGCATCCGCTCCGTTTCCATGACCACGAACGGGCTCCTGCTTAAAAAGCTGGCCCAACCCCTGGCAGACGCCGGACTGCAACGCGTCAACATCAGCATTGACACACTCAACCCCAATAAATTCAAACGGCTCACCCGCTGGGGCAAAGTGGAGGAAGTCTGGGAAGGCATCCTTGCCGCAGAGCGGGCGGGCCTCACCCCGGTCAAACTCAATGCGGTGGTGGTCAAGGGCTACAACGAAGAAGATGTCATTGACCTGGCAGCACTCACCATTGACCACCCCTGGCAGATGCGCTTTATTGAGATGATGCCTTTCGGCGGTGCAACCGACCTGCAGATCAATCAGGTCATCACCATGAAACAGATCCAAGACAACATCGAATCTGAATTTGGAAAGCTTGAATCCGCCAACGACGGCAAACTCGACGGCGAAGCGCAGGTCTTCCACATCCGCGGCGCAAAAGGAAACGTCGGTTTTATTTCCTCGGTCACGCACCCATTTTGTTCCGCATGCACCCGTGCCCGCCTCACCTCTGACGGAAAACTGCGCCTGTGCCTGCTGCGCGAAAAAGAAGTGGATCTGCTCACACCCATGCGAGCTGGAGCAAGCCTTGAAGAATTACGCAGACTCCTCCTGGATGGGGTCTGGGAAAAACCCTGGGGGCATGGCCTGGCAGATGGAGTCATTCCACTGAATCGGGTCATGAGCGAAATCGGAGGATAGCATTAACAACATCAAAGCAATCTTGTTCGATCTTGACGGAACACTTCGTCATCACCTCCCCTCTGGCGGGGAGGTTTTTGTGGAATTTGTCCGCAGCATGGGCTTCAAGGTCTCAGAAGAAGATCGCATCCGCGCCGAACACTGGGAGCATTTCTATTTCGCCTCGTCACTGGAAATTCGCAAAGATAGCGAAACCTATAAAGATGATCGCAGCGGTTTCTGGGTCAATTTTGGGAGAAGGCGTCTGATCGCATTGGGCTTGAAAGCCAGCGATGCCCTTGAGGTGGCGCCGAAAGCATCTGCTCACATGAACGAAGCCTACAAACCTCAGGTGCATGTCCCGCCCGATGCGCATACCCAATTGACGGCATTGAAAGAAGCGGGCTACATTCTCGGCGTGGTATCCAACCGCGAAACGCCCTATCAGGATGAGTTGAAGGAATTGAAACTCGATTCCTATTTCAAATTCTCGCTTGCGGGCGGCGAGGTGAATTCCTATAAACCCGACAAGATCATCTTCGAGCGCGCATTGGAACTGGCGGGAACCTCCGCAGCTGAGACGATGTACATCGGCGACAATTATTTTGCCGATGTGATGGGAGCGCATCGCTCCGGGCTGAAGCCTGTCCTCTACGACCCAACCAACCTCTTCCCCGATACTGGCGGCTTCGCGTTCATCAGGTCATTTGCTGAACTACCCGAGTTATTGAAATAATCAAACCACCCAACACCGCGAATCCACAAACGATTCGCGGTGTTCGCGTTAAAATGAAGATGGAACACTTGAAAGACAAATGACAAAGGAGTCCAACATGGCTTGGGAACGAAAACTCATTCGAACCGTGCGCGTTCGCAATTCACAAAAAACGGGGGTGCTCGCCCGATTATTGACCGCCATTGCCGAAGCAGGCGGAAACACGGGCAGTCTTGTTCTACTAACTGAAACATCACAGAACGTGGTGCGCGACATTACCATCACTGCAGAAAGCGAAGCGCATTTCGAGACCATTCTGGATGCCATGCGAAGCAATGAAGGCACCCGCATCATCGAAATACGCGATGAAGTGCTGGAACTCCATCAAAAAGGCAAGATCGCCATCCGTTCGCGTTACCCCATCGAATCGCTGACCACCCTGCGGAGAGTCTACACCCCCGGTGTGGCTGAGGTCTGCCGCAAGATCGCCAAAGACCCTTCACAAGCCCGTCTGTACACCAGCATCAGCCACATGGTGGCCATTGTTACAGATGGAACGGCCGTGCTCGGGCTCGGTGACATTGGCCCGCTGGCAGGGATGCCCGTCATGGAAGGCAAAGCCATGCTGATGGAAACGCTCGTCGGTCTTTCCGGAATTCCCATTTTGCTCAACACCAAAGACACCGAAGAGATCATCTCCACAGTGGCTGCCATTTCACCGACATTTGCCGCCATCCAACTGGAGGATATTTCCGCACCACGCTGCTTCGAGATCGAAGAACGATTACAAGCCATGCTCGATATCCCCGTCCTGCACGATGACCAGCATGGTACTGCCGTCGTTTGTACGGCGGCCCTGCTGGTGGCCACCCGCGAAACAGGCACAGACTTGAACAAGGCTGTCATCGGGCAGATCGGCCTTGGAGCCGCTGGTCATGCCATCGGTGTGATGATGATGCGTCTGACGGGTAATCCAGTGTACGGTGCAGATCTAAGTCCCGAAGCGTTGGAGCGCTTTGAAAAGGCGGGCGGGAAAAAATCCAACTTAAGAGAAGTCATGGAAAAATGTGACATCGTGATCGCCACCACGGGGGCGCCGAATCTCATCAAACCTGAAATGGTGCGCAAGGGACAGATCATCCTTGCCCTCTCAAACCCCAACCCGGAGATCGACCCAGAGGTTGCCATGGAACACGGCGCTGCATTTGCCGCAGACGGGAAATCGGTGAACAATGTGTTGGGCTTCCCCGGCATCTTCCGCGGCGCAGTGGATGCAAACGCCCCGCGCATCACACATGAAATGCTGCTGGCTGCTGCACATGTCATCGCGGAGATGACACCGCCCGGCGAACTCGTCCCCAGCCCGCTTGATAAAAAGGTACATCGGGCCGTGGCACGCGCCGTGGCAGAAACCGCCATCAAACAAGGCATTGCCCGTGCCGAATACGTGCCCTATGTGGAAGAATAAAGATCAAAGATAAAGACAAAAGACGGCCTGCCTTTCGAGCAAGCCGTCTTTTATTTTTCCACTTTCTATTTTTTACTTCCCGTTCTTCAACGCCTCTTTCAAGGTCAAGGCCAGGCGTGAAATTCCCTCGCGGATGTTCTCCGGGCTGGAAAATGAGAAATTGAGACGCATGGTATTTTTTCCACCGCCATTCGGGTGAAAGGCCGCACCGGGGACAAAAGCCACTTTACGGTCAATGGCCACCTTCAACACTTCAGCCGCGTCCACATTTTCGGGCATCATCCCCCACAGGAACATGCCGCCCTGGGGCTTTGTCCAACGCACGTCAGAAGGGAACAATTCATCCATCAACTCAAGCATCACATCGCGGCGTTCCTTGTAAGTGGCGCGGATCACTTTAACATGTTCGTCTAAAAATCCGCCTTTGGCTACTTCATAGGCCACATGTTGATTGAACGATGACGTGTGCAGGTCTGCAGCCTGCTTCGTCATCACCAACCTGCGGATCACCTGCGGCGGAGCGATCACCCACGCCAGGCGCAGGCCAGGTGCAAGCAGCTTCGAAAAGGTGCTCAGGTAAATGACGTTCCCCGTGTACTCGCCATTGTCTTCATTGCGATAACGGCTGTCGAGGGTCGCCACAGATGGGATATGTTCGCCATCGTAACGCAGCTGACCATAGGGATCATCTTCCACGATCGGCACGCCGTACTGGTCTGCCAGCAACACCAGCCGTTTGCGGCGCTCAAGGCTCATTGTAGAGCCCGATGGATTTTGGAAATTTGGAAGCACGTAAATAAATTTCGGCCCGATTCGCAGCGCCTCTTCCAATTGGTCCACGATCATGCCGTCTTCATCCGAAGGCACCGAAATATATTGGGCGCCGTAGGCGTTCCACGCCTGCAACGCCCCCAAATATGTAGGCGACTCCACCACTACGTAATCGCCGCGATTAATGAACAACCTGCCGATAAAATCCAGCGCCTGCTGTGAACCCGAAGTGATCATGATATTGTCAGAGGTGACCCGCACACTGTAACGCGCATTGTGCCTTGCGATCATCTCACGCAATGGTAGATATCCCTCGGTGGTGCTGTACTGCAATGCCTGCGGCCCATGATCGGTGAGTACCTGATTACAGGCCTCCTGAAATTCCTTCAACGGGAAGACCTCGGGGGCGGGCAATCCGCCTGCAAACGAAATAATATCGGGCTGCTCGGTAAACTTCAACAGTTCGCGGATGACCGAACTTCCCATTTTTTGTGTACGGTGGGCGTAGCGATACTCCCAGGGTGTCTGCATTTTTTCTCCTTGATGAACGGAATAAAAAAGCCTGACAGGTACGTGTGTACCCGTCAGGCTGGCTGACTTAAGGCATTAATATGCCCAAAAGGTCGAAGGCCGCTATTCTTTCCATGGCACCTTTATCTTAACCATTTTCAGGCGGGACTGCAACCTCATTTTGTATGAAACGCCTTATGACAAATTTCCTGCAATGATATGCTCAACCGAAGTCCGCGTGTAAGAATCAAGGGGCAGATGAAGAGCCTCGCTCGGACTCACCCAAACATGATCCTCCGCCTCATCATTTAGCTGCACCGACTCTGAATCCGTCCTGCAGGCGTAATCGAAGAAGATAAAATGCCGCCGCTTCCAAAACGAAGGGTCGTAAATGAACTGCTGAAAATTGATGAACTTCAGGTCGTAAATATCCAGCCCAGTTTCCTCCTTCGCCTCGCGGATCGCCGCCTCCTCCAGCCGCTCACCCAATTCCACGTGCCCGCCCGGGACGACATACTTGCCCGGGAATTTATGGCTTTGCAGCAAAAGCAGTTCCCCTTTCTTGTTGAAAATAAACACACCTACCGTCGGTTCTGGAAAGATCTGGTCTGCCATTATTCACCTATGAAATCTTCGCAAGGGCGAATCACCCGAACACTGCAATCACCATCACGCCTGCAAAAACGATCGCCGACCCCACCACACGAATGCCGCCCATTTCCTCTTTCAAAAATCTCCAGCCGAGGAAGGCGCCGATCACGGCACTGACTTCACGAATCGCCCCGGAATAGCTCAGCGGGGCAAAGGTGTACGCAAACAAAGCCAGCATGTAAGCCACCAACCCAAGCAGCCCGCCCATCAAAAGATATCCTCGTTTTTGCCGCCACATCGCTGAAAAATGACTCCATCCATACCGCTGAACCAGATACGGCGTTGTCACGAACGGAACCATCACAAACATGGACAACCCGTACGGCAGGGCTGGTCCATGCTTTACGGCATTGCCGTCAATGTAAGTGTAGATCGAGATGATCAAAGCCACCGAAAGCGCTGTGAGGATTCCACGCAAGTGGGGCTTTTCCTCGTGGTTTTGCAATAAGGTCGTTGCGCCGATCAGGATCATTCCGCCTGTGATCATCGCCAGGCCGATATACCCGCCCGTGGTCAATTGCTCATGCAAAAAGAGCGCCGTCCACAACACGAGCAGGGCAGGGGCCGCTCCGCGTGCAATGGGATACACCAGCGAAAAATCATGGTCGCTATAGGCGATGCAGAGCAAAATGAAATAGATCGCTTCAAGGATCATGCTGATGACAGCAAAGGTCCACATCGAACGCGGCGGCAGGCCGGTGAAGAAGATCAACACCGTGGAGAAGACACCGCTCAGGATCACCTGCCACCCCATGGCAATGTATTTTTCCTCCGCGCTTTTTAACAAAAAATTCCACGTAGCATGCATCGCCGCGGAAAAGAACAGCAGCACAAGGGCAAGGATCGGCATGAATTACCTCAGAAACTCGATCAGATTTTTATTCACTTCATCGGCTTCATCGTGCTGAACCCAATGTGTGGACTTTTCAAAAAGCACGGTTTTTCCATCATCGCACAATGCAATTGACGGTGCCACCATTTCGTGGCTCAGCGCCACATCCCGTTTTCCCCACAGCATCAAAGTTGGGATAGTGATTCGACGGGCGGAAATCTTTTTACCAAACACATGCCACAGACTACGGCGAAACACGGCACGGTACCAATTCAGCATCCCCGTCAGCGCACCGGGCTGTGCCCATGCTTTTTTATATTCCGCCAGGTCTTGTAATGTGAATGTGCTTTTTCGCCCCGACCCCACCAACATCCGACCGAGATTGTGGAAGTCGTTTTTGCTCAACATCCACTCCACAAAAAGCGGAATTTGAAAGAAGAACACATACCACGATTTTTTGCGCTGTTCCGCATTCTTCAACACAAATTCCGTCATCACATCGGGGTGCGGCACATTGAGGATGGCAAGTTTTTTCAATCGCTCAGGGTGATTCAGTGCCACTGTCCATGCGACAACGGCACCCCAGTCATGCCCGACGAGGAAGGCCTTCTCGATGCCAAAATGGTCGAACAAGCCAAGGACATCTCTGGCAAGGACATCCACAGCATAGGAGGAAACTCCCTTTGGTTTGTCCGAAAGGTTGTAACCGCGCTGATCTGGCACGATGACTCGAAATCCGGCCGCCGTCAACGCGGGGATTTGTTTTCTCCAACCGTAGCTGAATTCGGGAAAGCCATGCAATAAAATGACCGGCGTCCCATTTTCGGGTCCGTCGGTCATTACATGCAGGTTGATTGAATTGGTTTTTACAAATTGACTTTGCATCGCGCTAGTATAACGGAATTCTGGCTCCCGTTACTTTATTGGCTTCCTCAGAGAACAGGTACTGCATGGCAGAGACGATCTCAGCGGGGGAGGTGCCTTTGCCTTCATTTTTTACGTCAATTGACTTTACGTGAATGACATTCGCAGTCAACCCGTTTTCCTTGAATTCCTGCGCCAGCGTCAGCACCAAACTTTCCTGCGCGGATTTTGCGGCGGCGTACAGTGCCATCTTCGCAGAAGGATTCACCGTCACCGGCATGGATACGGCGATGACCCGTCCCCACGCCTCGCGGCTGTTTGCGATGTGTGGAGCAAATGATTTCAGCAGGTGATAGGTCGTCCACACGTGCTGGTTGATCATCGCGTCAAGGTCGGCTGCGTTTGATTCAGGGATGGTCTTGCCGCCCGTCCACCCGCCGACGAGATGGATCAAGGCGTGGACACTGCCAAATTTGGAACGAACAGCTTCGGCTGAGTCCTGAACCGCCTGCCCATTGAGCAGGTCAATGGTTTGGGCGTGGAGTCTTTCAGAAGGCAGGTTCAATTCACGGACGAGGGATTCCAGTTTCGTTTCGTCTTTATCAAGCAACGCAATGTTGTGCCCATCCGCCGCAAATGTTTTCGCAACAAGGTTTCCCAGCACACCCGTCGCGCCTGTGATCACAATTGTTTTCATCTTCAACCTTTAATTTCAACGTTCAAACGTTTTAACGTTGAAACGTTTGAACGTTTACTCATACAGTGCTTGAATCTGATCTTCGGTCATGCCTG
>DAOQID010000014.1:16500-45826 GCA_035339375.1 Anaerolineales bacterium
AAACGTTTGAACGTTTACTCATACAGTGCTTGAATCTGATCTTCGGTCATGCCTGCCACAATCGGCGGGTCGCTCTGTTCCACAAGATGCGGCTTGCCGTGGAAATCGATCATGTGACCCGATTTGGCGGCTTTGGTTTCGAGGTAGAAGCGGTTGTGTTCGTTGCTCGGCAAAATGTGCGGCAGGCGTTCATTGACCTTCACACCATGCTGTTCAAGCTGCGCGATCTTCTTCGGGTTGTTGGTCATCAAACGGATCGACTGGATCTTGAGCGAGTGCAGCATGTGGGCGGCTACGGCATAATCGCGTTCGTCATCACGGAAGCCCAATGCGAGATTCGCTTCCACCGTATCGAGGCCCTGATCCTGCAAGCTGTAGGCGCGGATCTTGTTGGTAAGGCCAATACCGCGGCCTTCCTGGCGCAGGTAGAGCACAATGCCCTTATCCATTTCGCCGATCTTCTGCAATGCGGCTTCAAGCTGATCGCGGCAATCACAGCGCAACGACCCAACCACATCACCGGTCAAACATTCGGAATGCAAACGCACGGGCACATCTTCAGCGCCAAGCACTTCGCCTTTGATGATGGCAACATGTTCCTTGCCATCGCGGTTATTTGAAAACGCCACAATGTGAAAATCGCCAAAGCGTGAAGGCAGTTCGGCAATCGCTTCGATATGGACGCAAATCTTATCCGAGCCGTATCCTTCACATTCGTGACAGCAGTCTTCTTCCATGAGAAGCTGTATTTTTTCGTGTGTAAAAGTAGTCATGGTTTCCTCCGTAACGCAAGTTGATTTCTCACGCTACAATCTGTATTTCAGAAGGACCCCGCCGTCCTCCCATTTTTCAACATCGATCAACTTCAAACCCATTGCCACATCACGTGGCAGGCCGACCCCATCTGCAGGGGTGGGGGCATTCGCGCCGCCAAAGATCATCGGCGCTACAAAAATCATCAACTCATCCACAAGTCCGAGGCGCATCAACTCAAAATTCATTGTTCCGCCCCCCTCCACCATCAAATGGTCCACGCCGATCTTTTTCAGCGTCAGCATCATCGAATTCAAGTCCACGCGCGGGGCATCATGCACAAAGACCTCCACGCCACAGGCGGTCAGTTCCGCGAGTTTGTCTTTAGATGTTTGATTTGTTGTAAATATTACGACCCGTGAGGGACCTGCTTTAATGAAATCTGAATCAGGCGGGATATCTGCATTTGCGATGCGTGTGACCACCCCCACCTTAATCGGATTCGGGCTCAGCCCACGCTGAACCCTGCCCTCACGCAGCGCTTCGCTCTTAACTGTGAGCTTGGGTGCCTCGTCGAGCAGCGTCCGCCCCCCGACGAGGATTCCATCTGCCGCGGCGCGCAACTCATCCACACGGGTCTTATCGCGTTTGGATGAGATGGCCGAGCCTTTTCTTTCAAAGGTGTCTATCTTTCCATCCGCCGTCATTGCAACGTTGATGAATGTAAATGGACGATTCATGGAATAACAATGGGTGATAGACCGTTATCTTTACCCAATTCTTACCGAGCGCATTGAAACTGAACCACCCCAAACCTTTTCTGCAAAGAACGACACTTTATCGTCATCATCCTTCAATGCCAGCGAATACAGCAGCGGAACATAATGCTCACCGGAGTTGATCGCCAATTGCGCGGCCTGCCCCTGCTTTTGGAAATTGATGATCGGGTCATGGTCGTTGGCAAGAATCCAGTTCTTCACCTGTGTGTCGAATTCCGTGGCCCAGTCATACGCAAAATCACGGAATTGCACCATCGAGAGGTTGTGTACGATGTTTCCAGAGCTGATGATCAGCACGCCCTCTTCGCGCAATTCCTTCAACTGCTTCGCCACCTCGTAATGATCGTTGATCGAAAGGTTGGCATTCAAACTCATCTGGATCACAGGCACATTCGCTTCAGGGAACATTTGGTTCAAAACAGACCATGTGCCATGGTCCAAACCCCATTCCTGATCGGCGTAGACTTCGGTCTTCTTGATGATGCGCCGCACCTGTTCCGCCAAATCGGGCGAACCCGGCGCGGGGTATTTCACTTCGTACAATTCCTTCGGAAAACCATACATGTCGTAGATCATGCGCGGCTGTTCCATGGCGGTGACCAGCGTACCGCGTGTAACCCAGTGCGCCGAAACGCACAAAATTGCGCGCGGCTTGGGCAGCGCCTTGCCTGCATCACGCCAGGCGCGCGAAAATTCATTATCTTCAATGGCATTCATCGGGCTTCCATGCCCAACGAACAGGACTGGCATTTTTTCGGTCATATGACCTCCTTAGTGATTGGCTTTTCTGCGAACATCTTTCAAAATATCGGCAACCGTGTAATTGCCCAGCGCCTTTTCCATTTCAGATTGGGCATCTGCAAATACAGATTGCAACACCCCGCCAATGTTCCCGCCGATGGGGCAGTGTCTATTCGGGTGGCTGTGGACCGCCAAAACATTCACCTCATCCAAACTGCGATAGACCTCGCACAAGCCGATCTCTTTCGGCTCGCGCAACAACCGCCAGCCGCCTTTTGCGCCTGATTTGGATTCCACCAATCCATGCTCGCGCAAACTCGCCATCGTACGGCGAATGACCACGGGGTTGGTATCCACACTGCTGGCGATCATCTCTGAAGTCAGCGGATCATTGCTTGAGGCAAGCAAGGTCAAAGCATGAATGGAAATGGCAAAACGTTGGTTGGTGTTCATAATTGTAACCATTATAGTTACGAATACAAAAGAGTCAATGGTCAGGACAGAATTCTTAGGAAAGATTAATCACCTGACACAAGGACTCCCCCATACTCAACGGTTAATACGATTGGGAAAAGTAAGCCGCGATCAAATCGCTGATATCTGCACTGGTGTTGGCACGGATCGCTGCAAACAAATCGAACGAAGATGCACGTCCGCGGGAGTGAATTGCGGCGTAATCCTTCAAAAAGCGGAAGAAATTATCGTCACCCATGCGAATACGCAGGTCTTCAAAGAAGTGTGCGCCATTCAAATACACAGCATTGACATACGAACGCTGGTCACCGAAATTATAAATACTTGCATCCACATAACCACCGGCGCCGAAATAATCCACGCGGAATTGCCACCACCAATCGCCATAGCGCGGATAGTTGTATTCATAAAAGATACGCTCACTGTAAACCGCCATGGCTTCATCCACCCACGGTTCGAGTGCCTGATCGTTGCCCACAAGCCCAAACCACCACTGATGCGCGATCTCATGCACACCGATGGTCGTCAGATTGTTTTTGGCGCCGCCGCCATATTGGCTGTAAAAATCTGTGGAAAGAAAAACCAACCCGTCATATTCCTGCCCATCGTGAATGTCAGTCTGCACCACTGCAAGGCTTTGATACGGATAGGGCGCAAACTTCACATCAAAGAGACTGACCGCCTGCACTGCGCCGTACAGGATTCCATCTGCCGCTGCGCCATAGCCATCAAAATAATACGAGCGGATCACCACCGACCCGACAGCTGATTCGGTCACGAGGAATTCATCACTTGCTGAAATGGAGAATGTGCGCGCACCGTAAAGGCGGTAACGGGTCCATTCACCGTTCGGTTCTGAAGGAGCACCTGCCGCGATGACCACACCGGCTTCGGTTTTGATATTCAGTTCGATGTCAGCGGCATCATAAACAAGATGTTCACCAAAAGGCATGGGGTCGTGCAGCACCCAGCCTCCGTTATACGGCACAACAAAGGGATACCAATCTACAAGATTGATCTGGTTGAAATCATAGCCGAACAAACCCGCCCCCTTAGCAGGGACATTGAGACTGAAACTGAGCGTCAGCGTGGTGGCTGAGCCTGCCGGGAGAGGCTGGGGCAGGTTCATGGTCAGAGCCTGACCGTTGAGTGTGTAAGTGGTCAACGCAACAGAGTCCTGCGAAATCGTATTCAATACAAATGCGCCCCCGTATAAATTCGGTTGAACCGACAAAACGATATCCGAAAGGGTCAAACCTGTGCCATTGTAGTAGCGGATCGTTTCTTCCACATCCAGTGTGCGTGAGGCAAAGTCCATTGTGGCATATAAAATGTAATTCGTACGCGAAGGCGCTGAAGGCGGCGGGGATGTGAAAGTGACTGCCGGGGGAGGGTTGGTGGGCGGCACCTGCGTTTGGGTGGGGAATTGGGTAAACGTTGCCGAAGGAAGGACGGTGGGCTGCAGCGTCGGTGTGGATGTTGGCAACAAAGGGACGCTCGTATCGGTCTGCGCCACGGGTTGAAAGGGTGTGGTGGTGGGCAATGTCGGGGCGCGTGTTGCCAAAATGAATGGCGCAAAGACCTGCGGCGTGGGGGCAGGTGTAGGCGTGGCACAGGATGCGAGAAAAGAAAACAGCAATACTACAGACGCAATGCGTGTGAGACGGGAACGAATGGGGTTCATTAATAGATATTCTGGAAATATTGGCGCACGATATCAGAAGTGTCGGTGAGGGTGTGTTCGCCAAGAATGCGGAAGAAATCGCTGGTGGTCATGATCTTGTTGCGCCCCTGCAAGAGATAATCCTGAATGAAGGCGAAGAAGGCATCATCCCCGATCCGGGCGCGGAGTTCGCTGAGGAAATGCGCACCTTGAAAATAAGCCGCGTTGGTGTATGGACGGAATCCCTGGCCATCATAGATGGGAATATCCACAAAGCCCTGCGGGTTATAGAAATCAATGCGGTAAGCCCACCACCAACTGACAAGGTCCGGGTGAAGGGTTTCGTAGTAGACGAGTTCCGAATAAGTGGCGAGTGATTCATCGAGCCAGGGTTGTTGGGCCTGGTCATTGGCCACCTGATCGAACCACCATTGGTGCGATGTCTCATGTACCGCGACGAAGATCAGATAATTGGCCGGGGTTTCATCGTACAGGCTGTAAAAATCACGGGAAAGATAGAAGAAGGCGGAGTACTCCATGCCATCGTTGAAATCGCCCATTACCATCGAAAGCGTTTTGTGCGGATACGGCCCGTATTTTTGGCTGTAGATCTGCAAGGCTTCGGCACTGGCTTGTAAAGCGGCACGCCCGGCGATCTTGCTCAGCGGAAAGTAATAACTGGCCACGATCACATCCCCAACCTGCAGGCTTGAAACTTGAAACTCCGGGCTGGCGGCAAGGGCAAAGGTCCGCGCGGCGGTGATGGTATAACGGGTGGAGTCTGCCTGTTGTTCAGGTGCCCCGCTGGCGGCTACGATGGGAACGTTGGCTGGGTCCGCAAAGCGCACATCCACTTGATAATCCGCAGCATCATAGACAAGATGTTCGCCGTAATACCAGGGTTCGTGCAATACCCAATCACCATTGATGTAAGGCACAACAAACGGATACCAGTTCGTCAGGTTCAATTGCCGCCGCGTGTACCCATAAATGCGCGGACGTGAAACGCTGGGGTCTTCCTGCTCGGCAAAAGGCAGGTTGAGAGTAAATTGAATATTGATGACCATCACCTCTTCAGGCTTGAAAAAAAACGGGAGCGAAATATCAAGCCGCTGTCCATTGATATTGTAGGTGGTGATGGGCGTGCCATTGATGGAGAGACCGTTCAGGTTGAAACTACCCTCCCATAAATTTGGCACAATGGCAATGACCAATGCATTGAGCTGGTTCCCCGTATGATTGGGGTAGTAGATGGTTTCATCCACTGTGACGGTGTGGGCATCATAGTCAATGAGCGTATCAAGGACATATCGCGCGCGTTCCGGCGCAGGGACAGTGGTTGCCGTGGGAAGCGGCGTGTTCGATGCAGTGGGTAAAGGGGTGCTGGTGGAAAAAGGAATGGCTGTGGAGGTGGGCAATGCAGTGGGCGACGGAGAAGGTGTCGAACAGGATGAAAGCAGGAAGATGAAAACAAAAAGGGTGGAAATGGATGATTGAATATTTTTTCGCATGGGCAGTATTCTACCGCTTTTGAGCTGAGCATTGAAATAAAAACTCCCGCCGTGGATGCGGCGGGAGCAGATGTCTACCAGTAAAGTAATGAGGAATCAGCCTTCGATCGCTTTCTTGTATGAAGCAAGCGTATTTTCAATACCGGTAATAAGCTGCTTCTTCATCATATCTTCCATGCCGGGCATGTTGGGCATTCCAGGCGGGAGCAGTACGGCATCCATCTGACCGGTCAACTTGGTACCGGAGCCATCCGCTTCGAGAATGGAGGTGTTGACCAAGTCCGGTGCCGGGGGGGTGCCATAGGTTTTTGTGGAAATCAGTTTATTTTTCTCAAATGCGATGATTTCATTCGTGATGGTGGTTGATTTTCCAAAACTGGTGGTGGTGATCTTGTATTTGGCTCCCAGTTTAAGCGGCCCGTCCGACTCGATGGCGGTGATGTATTCACTCATCTTTTTCATATTATCAATGTTGGTGAGATGCTCAAACACATCTTCGACGGATTTGTTGATCTTGATGGATGCTTCAATAATAGTCATTGTCAATACTCCTTGAATTGGTCTGGTGGATAACAATGAAATTATTTTATACAGACTTGATCCTTTTCCACAAGAACCCAAGTAGGAATATGGCGGTAGCCGTTAGTACTATTGCAGAGCCTGACACGATATTGAAGTAATAACTCAAATATAAACCCACCACAGAAGACAGGGCACCAATCAATGCAGAGACGAACATCATCGGCAACAATCGACGGGTGAGCAGATATGCCGTTGCAGCGGGTGTGACCAGCATCGCAGCAGCCAGACTGACGCCCGCTGTTTGAAGCGAGACCACCACCGTCAACGCCAGCAGGACGAGCATAAGGTTGCGAAGCAATTCCACGGGCAGGCGCAAGGTGGCAGCCAGAACGGGGTCAAAGGAGATGACTAAAAAAGGTTTGAATAGCAGGGCCACCGTAAGCAAAATGGCAAAACTCAAACCGCCGATCAACCACAGGTCTGAAACACTGACCCCAAGCACATTGCCGAACAAAATATGTGAAAGGTCCACTGTATAGGTCTGCGTGGTGCTGATGAGTGCCACGCCCAGTGAAAGCGCCGCAGCAAAAAGGATGCCAATGGCAGTATCTTCCTTGACTGCGCCGTCTTTGGTGAACAACCCAATGATCAAAGCCACCGCAACAGCGGCAATCCCCGCACCGATCAGCAAGTCACCTTTAAAAATGTAGGCGATCGCCACACCCGGCAGAATTGCGTGTGCCATTGCATCTCCCAGAAAAGCCATGCCGCGCAAAACAACATAGGTTCCCATCACAGCACACAACACACCGACAATAACGGAGGCCAGCAATCCGTGCTGCATGAATTCATAGGCAAGAGGCTCAAGTAACCAGTTCATTCCGCCTCAACATGATGGTGATGATGCTCTTCATCTGGCGGGCAACACTCATCAACAAGCATCATGCCGCCTTCCATCACAAGCAGGGAATTTCCAAAGGCCTGCGCAAGGTTTTCCTTCACAAATACTTCCTGGGGTTTTCCAAATGCAATAAGACGATGATTCAGCAACAGGACCAGGTCGAAACGTGAAGCGGCCAGATTCAGGTCATGGGTCGAAACGATGGCGGTGACTTCCCGCTCTTGAAGGTGATCGAGCAGGCGCAAGGTGGTTTCCTGGGTGGTCGCATCCACCCCGGTGAAAGGTTCATCCATCAACAGGATGTGCGGCTCCTGGGCTATGGCACGCGCCAAAAATGCGCGTTGCTGCTGCCCGCCCGAAAGCTGACCAATCGAATGCTCTGCAAGATCGGCAATGCCCATTTGTTCAAGGCTTTTATGAACCATGCCGCGGTCATAGGCTGAAGCACGGTTCAACCACCCGGTCTGTCCAAAACGCCCCATCATCACCACATCATTGACCGTGACAGGGAAGCGCCAGTCCACTTCTTCACGCTGGGGGACATATGCAACACAATCCTTATGGACACCAAGCGCTTCACCGTGAATGAAGATTTGTCCGCTTTTCAGGGGCAGCAAACCCACCAATGCTTTAAACAAGGTGGATTTACCCGCACCATTCGGCCCCACAACGGCAACACGTGATCCGTGTGGAACTTGAAAGCTAAGGTCATGCATGATGATCTTGTCACCATAGCCGATGCTGATGTTTTGAACTTCGAGACGATGAGGTGTATGTGTCATTGGATTTTCGATTCACGATTTACGGATTTCGAGTGAAAGACGCGTTTATTTCTCTCCCATCTTACTTCAAAGCGTTCACAATTTGAATGACATTATTCTTCATCATTTCAATGTAGGTTGAGGCAGGGCCGCCATCCGTGAGCGACTCAAGGTACAAACCATCCACAACCTTCACACCTGTTTCCGAAGCGATCTGATTCGCAAGGTCGGCATTTTCCACTTCACCGAGGAAGATGGCAGGCGCACCCGAATTCTTCACAGCATCCACCGCCGCCGCGATCTCCTGTGCCGATGCACTGGCTTCGGAACTAAAACTCGGCAAAATCGAATCTACGATTGAAAACCCATATCGGGTCGCGAAATAACCCATCGCTTCATGATTGGTCACCAGCAAACGCCGGTCGGCAGGGATCGTCTCCACCTGTTCCGTGATAAAAGCATCCAACTCTTTGAGTTGCGTAATGTATGCCTCTGCATTGGAGGCATAGGTCTCTGCACCAGCGGGATCCGCTTTGCTCAACCCGTCGCGGATATTCTCGACATAGGTGATGACGAGGTTGGGATCGAGCCACATATGCGGATCTCCCGCTTCATTGCCGTGACTGTCGCCTGATTCTGCTTCATCAGTATGTTCTTCCATTTGAAGTGAGGTTAGGCCCGCAGTTGCCTCGATCACCAGCCGTTCGCCGCCTGCATTTTCAAGCAACGACTCGATGAAATGTTCATACTCCACGCCATTGACGATCAACACGGTGCTTTTTGCGATCTTCGCCACATCGGCTGGAGCAGGCTGATAAGCATGCGGGTCTGCACCGATGGGGAGCAGGGATTGCACCTGTGTGCGGTCTCCCGCCACGTTCTGGGCAATATCTGCGAGGAAGGAGGTAGAGGCGAGCACACTCAAAGTGCCGTCACTGCCAGTGGAGGCCGACCCGCACGAGGTTAAGAAAAGAGCCGCAAGGGTTAACATCACTATAATGGTATTGAAAATCTTTTTCATTTAGAGCTCCTATTTTTTATCCCCCGCCAATGACGAGGGATGGATTAACGTTTTACTTGCAGTTTGCGCACAGGCCGAACAATTGCAGCCAGTGTTCCTGGATCTGGTAGCCTGTTTTTCTGGCGATGGATTTCGTCAGGGTATCGAGGTCGTCACCTTCAAAAAACTCCACCTGCCCACAGTTCTGACATAAAAGCAGATGCTGATGCCCCACACCCGCTGAAATGAAAGCCTGGCAACCAATGGGCTGATGCACGCGTTGGATGAGATGAAGTTCCTCAAGCTTTTCGAGCGTACGATACACAGTGACCAGACCCAAAGCACGGTATTTCTTGCGCGCTTGATCGTACACCTCGATGGGCGTCAGGGCATGGGAATTGCCATACACCGTATCCACCACCGCGCGCCTTGCCGATGTAACGCGATACCCGTTGTCGTGCAGTTGTTGCAGCCAGTTTTCAGAGGACATGTTCACCGTATTTCTTACTGAAAATCATTTTCAATAAGTATAGTAGCAAAAAATACGGGTGTCAACCCATTGTGAAATGAAAATCGAAACTCTGCAGTGAATAAAATTCGCCGAGCCTGCTTAAGGCCAGAGCCATTTGGGGTTATACCCCGCAATCCCCAGATCCGTCACTTTGCCGGTAGCCGCCTCCACCATCTGCAATTTTGATGCCAGCGGAAAGGCGTCGAGATCGTACAAGTCATACAAAATGGACTGCCCATCGCCAGACCAGCTCAATGTGCCGTGCAGAGAGTTCGGCGAGTCTGTCACTGCGCGTGCTTCGCTGCCATCTCGTCTCATCACCCAGATTTGGTCGCCTCGTGGAATGGAAAGGTCGCGCCGTACCACGGCGATCCACTCTCCATCGGGCGACCATGCCGCAAGGATGTTCTCGAAACCAAGGTCGGGACTGATGTTGACTGCGGCATCGGTTTCCAGATCATAAATAAACAACTGTGTGATGAACTGATTCGATTGAATGATGACATCACGATATAAAACAGATTTTCCATCCGGTGCCCAGGCTGCAGATGCGCCCAGTGCGCTGGCAACAGTGCGGGTTTCTCCGCTTTCAAGGTTATACAGTTGAATATTTTCAGAGGTGGCGTAACTCAACCACTTTCCATCCGGTGACCAGCGCGGATTCGCTCCCGGCAACTGCTCTTCCTGAAAAAGTGATCGAGCCGTGCCGGTATTTACATCCACCCACCACAGGGTTGCCAGGCCGGTGGCATTTGCGGCCTCGAGGCTGATATGCTCATAAAGCACACGCGAACCATCCGGCGACCAGACCGGCTGTGAGCACATCGCTTCGGTGCAATCGGTCAGTTTTTTATTTTCACCGCTATTCACATCCACCAGCCAGATTTCATTTTTCAGGTCGCCTGTCTGTGCAATATATGCGATACGCGAACCATCAGGCGAAGGAGCAAAATCCACCGCGCTGTTGGGGCCGCTGGTCAATGCCTCTGGTTGAGACCCGCGGATATCTGAAATGAACAACTGTTTGATGCGGTCCTGTCCTTCAAGTTGATAGACGATCCGCGCATCTTCGACTCCGCCCGTGCCTGCTTCACCCAAACCAAGAGAATCCTTCGCCCGTACATATGCGCCCCAAGTGAGCGCAAAACCCAGCGCCAACACCACCACCGCAGAAACGATCGGCATGATCGGTGCAACCTTATCGAGAAAGCTGACCTTATCGAACAGTCTGCGGCTCGATACCATCAACAAGCCGATGGCGATCAACACCACGGCCAGACCCAGACTGAACGAGACGATCAACGCCAATCCGAGGAAAATACGATTGATAGCCACTGCCACCAACAGAATCGCGATCGCATCCGGGCAGGGGACAAGTCCGCCGCTGACGCCGAGGGCAATCAGCGAGCGCCAGGTGATGGCTTCGGGCACATCATGCGAGTGCAGTTTGCCATCGCCATGGTGATGCATATTTGCTGAAGGTTTTTGAATGCCGGTCACCCCGGTCACTTTCTTTGGCGCGGTGGATGGGGTGAGCGAAATTTTTCTGGCAGCCTTTTCCTCCACCGGGGCAGGTTGTCTTGATTTCCACCAGTACACAAATCTCTGCCAAAGCAGGTACAGACCAAGCCCAACGATGAGCAGGCCGGAAAGGATCTCCAGCCACGGAATGATATCCGTCGGCACGATGTATTTTGAAGCAGCGAGAGTGATGATGCCGAGCAAAAAAACGGAGCCGGTATGCGTCAGCGTGACAACTGACCCGAGGACCACCGCATGCCAGACGGTCCCGCGTGAACCGACGAGGTAGGCGGCGACCACAGTCTTGCCGTGGCCGGGTGTCAATGCATGGAGCGCTCCCAAAATCAGGGAAATTCCCAGCGCAAAAATATAAAACGAAAGCGAAAACTCCTTCGCGCGGACAAGGTTCAGAAGCCGCTCAAGGTTGGCGTTCTGTTCGGGGGTCGGTGCGGCAGGCTCGGGCGTGGCAGGAGGCGTTCCGCCCTGCCATCCTGAAAGTGAAGGCATACTGCTATCCCATGCGTCGAGCAATTTCACCTGGGCTGAGTCTTGTGTGGAAGGCGGAAAAATCTTCAACGCAATCTGGGCATTTTTTTGCTGGGGCGTTTCGAACTTCATCCCGTCTGTGGTGGTGATGTAATACCAGTTAAGCGATTTCTGTTCCTCAAAGCCGTTTCGGAAGATCAATTGATATGCGGCATCCGAGTCGATGGGGCTGGCAGAAAGGTTGATAACGATGAATTCCTGCCCTGCTTGAAACAGGTCTACGCTGGAGGGAAATTTCACACCGTCGAGAGTCAACGGCATCTTCACCCCATTCAACAGCGATGTGATCTTCGAAAGATGGTCATTGGCCCATGCAAGACCTTCTTCATCGCTGACCGTTCCATTCTGATCGGCATCTGCATTAAACCAAATGGATTGGATCAACAAAGGCCCCGGGCGGATCTCCCATTTTATGAAAACGCCCCCCTGGGCGATGTTGACATAAATATGATGAGTGTACACATCGGCAGGATGTGCAAGAACGGGGACCGCCTGCGTAAATACGAGTAAAAGCAACAACAGGGAAAGGGTGAGTTTTGTTTTTTTCATTTTCATTTCAGGGCAGCCAATGCGGCATGATTCCTTCAGCGATGGTTAGCGGTTCGCGAAAACCGTGCTGCCATAATCCGATCTCGGGTGTAAATTCACCACGTAATTTAAATTGTTGAAAAACCAGTGCCGTACCCCACGGGTCCCAGAGCGGCGAGTTGTAGGTGTACCCCGGTTGGTCGGCAATGATGATGCCATCGAGCAGGCCGGGGTCAAACAGCCAAAACACCTGCGCAGGTTCGCCTTCGTTGTTGCGCAAACTGACCACCACCGAATCTTCAGAGGGTGACCACGCCATGGAGTTGTAGGCGTAATCACGCGAGTCGCTGTTTCCCAGCAGTGTGGAAGTATCGTTCAAAGCCAGGTCGGCCAGGCGCAAACGGGTGACCAATCCATTTTCAGAAAGATCGATATCAGTGTAGAGGAATTTTGTGCCATCCGGCGACCATGTGACCGCGCCGCCGGTATTGGATTGAAAAAGGATCTGCTCGTTGTTCGTAAAATTGAACAGGCGGAATTGATCGGCAAGGCCATCAAAGGAGATCAGTTTGGATGAATCGGGAGACCACGACGGCTTATACCCTAAAACCTGCTGGTCTTCGTACACCGGGCCTGTTTCTCCATTTTGCAGATCCAACACCCAGATACGCGGAGACCCATAGGGCAACCCCGGGCCCACACCGGCTGCTTCACGTGTATAGGCAATGAGCACGCCATTCGGCGCAATGGCTGGTGTGGTGCAGCGGTCACGTCCGCAATCGAGCATGATGGCGGCATCGCCACCTGCACGGCTCATCCGCCACAGGTCAATGCCTCCCTGCGAATTCGCCGATGAAAAGACAATGCTCTCGCCATCAGCTGAAGCATCGAACGCAATGACCTTGATCTCTTCAGGTGAAATGGGCTGGGGCGAACTCCCATCCAGTTCCACCGTCCACAAGATGCTTTGGTCGTTGTTGGCAACCAGATACACGATCAGTGGGTCACGCACACGCATGTCCCAACTTTGGCTGCTCTTTATTTCGCTTCCATTTTGGGTGAGTCTGCCCGGGCTGAGAGTCAGCTTGTAACTGGCACCCCGTTCAAACGGTCGGGTGGGAACGAACTGCATGGTACGCGCATCAAGCCATTCGATGGTCCCATCCACTTTGGGTTGAATCGAAAAAAGGGACTCAGCCAGCTCATGATCGACGGATTCGGAAAAGGTCAATTTGATCTTTTGGAACGGCCCGATCAGACTCCGCTCGGGCAGGGTTGCTGTCACCCGAACACCGATCTGCCCCGAAAAAAGAATCACCAGACCAACCGCCACAACCAATAAAGCGATCAGGCCAAGCGCAACTGTGTCAAGCGTTAAACGTGGTTTCATGGAAAGAGGTAGGGTTGTTCAGGAACAGGAACCGACTGCACCGACTCGGCCTGGATCAGCGGCACAGGGCGATCATTCAGGGTGATGATCTTGATCGGTCCCTTGACAAGTACCCACGCATCTTTTTCCAGTGTGGAGGCCTGCGGCCATTCGCCGACCATGGCAATGGCAAATCCATCGGCTGCACAGCATGAAACGACAAAACGGCTGACAAAAAATTGATTCTCGCCCAGTTCTTCCGTGAAATACACAAAGCCGATCACCGATGCTTTTTGCCCTACAAATTGCTCAAGGTCAGATTGATAATTGAAGAGTTTGATCCAATCGAGGATGGTGCGTTCCTCTGAGTCTGTTTCAAACAACTGTGCCGAAGAGTCGGCGCTGACCAACGGCGCATTGGTGTTAAACCCTTTGGTGGCAAGCGCAGAAGAATCGAGCGGGCGCGCAGGAATTAGCACACCGATCAACAGCGGCAGGAGCATGAACCACAGGTTCGCCGAGACAGGTTCATGTTCATGGTCATGATCGTGATCATGATCGCCCTCTTTACGCTGACGAGAGCGTTTGATCTCGGTGAACAGGGTCTGTGCCAGAATGGCAAGCAGGATGATTCCGAAGATCGTCAGCGGGACAAAACGTAGATTAATGTAATAGGTTAATTGTCCGCTGGCGGCTTTCGATGCAAAAAAAATGCACAGACCCAACAAAAGCAGGGCTTGAAAAGAGCGGTAAAGTGTTTTAGGCATGGGGAATTCCTATGGCTGTAAGTAATTAAAGAGGATGCCTGCCAACAGGCTCATTAAAAATGGGATGGCAACGATGTAAGCCACCGAGCGGCGGCGGAAGACCTGCAAATACATGATGACGCTTTTAATATCCACCATCGGGCCAAAGACCAGGAACGAAAGCACCGAACCGAAACTAAATGTGCCAAAAAAGCCAAGAGCCACGAAGGCATCCACTGTAGAGCAAATGGAAAGCAGAATGGCGAGCGCCAGCATGACCAGCACAGAGGTGACAGGTCCGCTGCCAATGGCAAGCAGACTGGATTGCGGAATAAAGGTTTGCAAAGCCGCTGCAAGCATGGCACCGATGATGAGATAACGTCCCATTTCAAAGAACTCGTCGGCAGTGACCAGCAGGGCGCGGCGCATCTTTTCATTGAAAGAGGCGGATGCATCCATGGAATGGTCATGTTCGTGCGCCGAGGTCAACACAGGGCGCAATACAGCGGATGCATCCTGTTCCACCGAAAAGACCAGCCCCACCACGACAGCGATGAGCAAACTGACTCCCATACGCCAGAGCAGCATTTGTCCCCACCCAAAGGCTGAAGCCGTGCTAAGCACCACAATGGGATTCAACACAGGCGCAGCCAACAGGAAGGCAATCCCAGCGGAGAGCGGCAGACCCTTATTGAAGAGTCGCCGGGTGAGGGGCACAACTCCGCACTCGCAAACGGGGAAGACCATGCCCATGAGGGCTCCACCTACCGCGGCGGCAACAGGGCGGCGCGAGATCCACCTGCTCATTTGGTCGCGGTCAAGAAAGACTTCCACCAACCCTGAAGCAAGGGTTCCCAACAGCAAATAGGGTATGGCTTCAACAAAAATACCAAGGAATACCGTGGCAAAGACATTAAGCCTTTCCCATACCACAGCAAAGAATCCTGCAGGCAGCATGCTGGCAACAACCAGCACAAGAACTACAAGCGCGATCGTAACAATGGATGTTCTGGACAATAATCGTGGGGATGTTTTATTTTGCACAACAGGATTATACCCACTGGCCGCCGGTTTGTTTTGAATCGCAAAAGATTTTTTTCACCGCATAATTTCGATAATTCTGCTCGTAAATTCACACTTTTGAAAGCCTGATTTACAGCACGTCTTTCAATTCCACCATAAGGTATGATTGCGAAAACCATGTTCAAAAGATTGTTTGGGCAGATCCTCCTGCACCTTGGAGAAATGGAAGAGGAGTTCCGTCTCTTCCATTTACGTGATGACATCGCCACGTTCATCATCACGGCTGTTTGCCTCCTGCTGGCCAATGCGATCATGCTGCGTGTGGATTTCATCCTATACCGCTCCAGCATGGACCTGTTTTATCTGATCATCCCCCTCCGCTCACTTCAAGTTTTTCTTTCAGGCGCCTTTTTATTCCTGGTGTATCGCACCACCCAGGTGCAGAAGTTCGATATGTTCGTCTTCACATGGCTGCTTCTCAATGTGATCTATTTCTCCCTGTTCAACTTTACACGCCCGGCAGATTACATGGCGACCACCTTTGATCTGTTATTCATCTTCGGGTTATATCTGCTATCCCCACTGCAATTAAAACAAACCCTTGCCTTGAGTGTCAGTCTATCCCTTGGGTCTTTATATGTAACCTATTATTACAAATCCGGCATACCGTATTTTATTGTGGGGTCAACCACGGGGGCACATCTCTTCATCCACATGCTGGGGCTGGCCTCTGCATTGCAGATCCAATCTTTTAAGCGCAGGGCTTTTCAGGCGTATGCACGCGAAAGAAAAGCCCACGAGATCACACAAGACCTTTTGCGGATTGATGTCCTTACCAAGGCTTTATCACGCAGGTATTTTTTCGAGCAGGCCCAGTGGGAATTCGAGCGTTCGAAACAACTCAACCTGCCCCTCTCGGTATTAATCATAGACCTGGACCATTTCAAGAAGATCAATGACTCGAACGGCCACCATGCAGGGGATGAGGTATTGAGCCGTTTTGGGCATTTCATCCTCCACCAAAAGCGGTCTCAAGACCTGTTTGGCAGGTTGGGCGGCGAGGAATTTTCCATTGTCCTGCCTGAAGCCAAAACCAAAGAGGCCCAAAACGCGGCCAGGCGTTTTCAAGAAGCATGGGTGGATACACCGGTCGAAGTAGACTCCAAAATTATTCATTCGACCATGAGCATTGGCATTGCGGAACTTTCCCAAAGTGACCGTAACTTCGACGAACTACTCAACCGTGCTGACTCGATGATGTACAAGGCCAAGCAACGTGGACGAAATCGTGTAGCTCACAAATAACATTTTCTTTTCATTCATTCCCCCGCTTGAAGTTACCTGTCACACGGGCCATGCGCAATTGGGCATTTTCATCTGTCAGGCCTTGCAAAAATTTCTCAGCAGCCCCATTTTTGAGGGTCTTGACCAGCCTGCCATGCCAGTAGATGAAAACCTTCCCATCTGCAGTTTCTTTGAAAGTAAACGGATTTTCCTGTAATTTTCCACGCCTGTCTATTTTCTTCATTGAGACTTTTGTTACCCCAATCCTTTATGCCATTTGACAACGCGATTGCGGCCATCTGCCTTGGCTTTGTAAAGAGCTTTATCGGCGCGATGAAAGAGCCCTTCAAAAGTATCCTGTTCCTGAATTCCGAACTCAGTCACTCCCATGCTGATCGTCACCTTGAATTTGAGGGTATCAACATTGATAACGGTTGAAGCAAGGGCTTCACGCAGACGCTCTGCCAGGTGAAGCGCGGTCTTTTGCGAAGTTTCAGGCAGCAACAGGGCAAACTCCTCGCCGCCCAATCTTGCAAAAGTATCTTCTTTTCGGATGTGATTTATGCAGATATTCCGAAGCGCGATGAGGGCATGGTCCCCGCTGGCATGGCCGTAGGTGTCATTCACCTTTTTGAAGAAATCCATGTCCATGAGAACCAGGGACAATTTTCTTTTATACCGAAGCGCACGCCGAATTTCCTTGCGGGCCAGGCTCATAAAATAACCGCGATTGGCAGCACCCGTCAGCGAATCACTGTTAGCCAGCAAATGCAATTCACTTTGAACCTTCTTAAGCTTGGTGATATCGTGCAGGATGATCAAGCGTCCGATATTTCTGCCCTTGTCATCCACAATGAACGATGTCTGCATATCCACGTAACGTTTTGTCTTCCGCCTTATTTCCATTTCAATTTGCGGCAGGGTGTTCTTTTCATAATGCTGCCATTTCTTAATCACCTCCTCCACCGGCTTGCCAATTTTATCTGAGTTGATGTTGAGGAGGTTTTGTGCAGCGGGGTTCATATCGACAATACGGTTGTGAGAATCTATGACCAGAACACCATCACGCATTTTTTCGATCAAAATATCACGCGCCACGGGGATCAAATCAAGCAGGTGATATCGGCTCACGGCAAAGGCAAAAGCCACAGCGGCAATGGTAAAGGAAAAGGGCGTATTATCAGCGCCAGGCAGTGGATTCAACCCAACGATAAAGACGATACTGTTGAGCCAGGTCACACCAATTCCCACCGCAACAAGCCCCAATTGTTTTCGGTAAATCCCAGAGGCCCGAATAAAACCACCGACAATCAATGCCGTAGCGACCAATATCAAGGTGTAGGAATAGGCCACATTCGCCCAAAAAACAGGCCCGGCGTCCAGAATGACCGCACTGTTTTCAGCACGTTTCCCTGCAAAAAAGAGACCATGATATGGATCGGTAAACAGGCAGGTCAATACGAGGAGCGGTTCAAGATACAGAATTAAAGTAAAAGGCCGTTTCAGCCATTCCTGCCGATTTGTGATCTGTAAAGCAAAGGTAAACAATGCCCCCGGAACGATCACTGCTCCAACATAGGTAATATCAAGCCAGAAATATTTGGTCGGTCCCGGAGTCCCTGCCCAAAAAAGACCATACGTGGCGTCCCACCAGGCAAGAGCCAGCAACAGAGTGATCAACGAGTTTGCACCCGCCGCATTTTTCCGCGACCGCGAAACAATCACAGCCACGAACAAACAGGTAATGCTAGCAATGAGAAGGAATGAACTGTACGTAATGCTTGGAGGGGATAATTGCATGAGCAACCTTGCCCCTATTGTACATCTTTGCACGTTCAAAAAACATGAGTAGTTTATTTTTGGAAATAAACACAGGGCAGTTGCTTTAACACAACTGCCCTGCCCACATTTCTGATTAATGGTGATTTGGTTGCAGCTATTTTTCAGCCTGCCTTTTCAATGCAGAGACAAAACCCTCAAAGTTCGAAGTTAGATCGGGAATATTCCTGCCAAAGAGCGGCAGCAACAGACCACTGAATATCTCTTCGGTGTGAAAATCCGTCCCTCCATCTTTTGACGGAGTCAGTGTGTGGGTGCGCTCGGATTTAAACAATCCCAACGGCAGGCCGCCGGTCAATACCATCTTTTTACCGGGCTCGAAGACCGTCACCTTCACCGGAAAGGATTGGGCGCTCAGCTTGGTAAAAAATGTCACTGTTTCGCCCAGAGCCAGCCTGCCATCAATGTGGTCCATGCTTAAATCCCAGGCTGGGTAACTACTTGCATCTGAAAGAATCTTCCAGATTTTTTCAGGCGAGGCATTGATCGAAATGGATGCGCGATATGATTTCATTTGTAAAGTCTCCTATTTTTCGTTCTTCATAATCTGTTTAATGTAGTCTTTCAACGCGGCTTTATTGAAATCCATCGACGCAATCCGCATCGTCCGTGTTTTACTGCCATCACCTTCCAACAAGCCGTATTTATCATGGAGAGTGGCTCCTTCAAAAAAGATCAAAGAAACCCTGCCTTTCCCAACCACGGTTTGAATATGGTTCTTTGTTGTTCCATATACAAGGCAGTTCTTCCATTTGATACTTTCATTAAGAACAGGCCCCGCTGCCAGAACACAAGCCCGTATCTCCAAAAAGAGCGGAGCGATTTCAACATCCAGCTCGCCAATGTACTCATTCACAATATCATTTTTTGATTTGGCGTGTTTCACAATAATCTCCTTTGAGCATTTTTCATATCCCTATTTTATCCACGGCAGGCAAAACCTCATTGTACGAAGCGGACATCAGGTTATCCTGCAAGATCGAACTGTTTTGAAAATACTCCACAGGCGCAAGTCCGGTCATCTTTTTGAACGAACGATTCAAATGCGGCTGGTCATAAAACACATCCGGCGTCACATGCTCAATGATACGCGGATTCCGTGCCGAAAAATCGCAGACCTGCCCCAGAAACACATGAACGTTTTGGATGTTCTGCAGGTCTTTTCTACTCAACCCAAACACTTTTTGATACAAACGCCGTTTATGCCTTGCCGAAAAATTATCCAACCAATCCGATTCTTTGAAATTCAGCGACAATATGGGATGTGGCAATTTCGGGTGCTGCTGCATTCGCACATGTTCCATCACCTGCAGTGTAAACGCTTCAAGGTCGTTCGTGTCTCGCTTAACCCAATCCTGCTTTAAAAAACAATTGGCTTTTATCTCCCCGGAAAAAGACTCGGCGAACTTTAGCGAAAAACGCGCACCAAACAAAACCAGTGGTGTCGAAAAAAACAGCTTTACAGGGCGTGTGTAAAGGTTCCGCAGTGACTGATGAGGCAGGGCTGATTTTCTCCCCGCTCCGCCATCCACTATGTGAACCTGTCCTTTTTGGATAAAAAGATAATCGAAGAATGGCTCCGGTATAAAGTGCTCCACACTCATCACCGCCATGGGAGACTCCATCGTCATTTTCCAGAAAAATAAAATTCCAAGGGAGGGATCTCCCTTTTTCCTTTGAAAAGAAATCTTCATCAGTGTTCCAACTCATCCCCGAATTCAACAAATGGATGCAGGCTTTTCTCTTCCAACTGGTAGTTGGTCACCTTGCGCATTCCACCGCTCCCTGTAGCATGGATCGGTGCTTTGGATATTTCCGCCATAGTGGACCAGCCTGCAAGAGAAACCACAAGCGGTGATGGTGATGCGGTCAACTGGTCCATGTCCACTGGCGCAAGCACACACCAAATGACCAGGTCAGCTTTTTTCTTTAGAGTCGGATATTGATCCACAGCAATACAGCGGCCCAATTCAGCCCAGTAACTTGCGCTCCAGGTCTTTACCTCAAGCCTGCACACCTGCGAATAATTTTTGACCTTCACAACGATATCGCACAAGTTCTCACGCTCCGCAAAACGGAAATGCGAATCGAGTTTGAATCTGTTTTCGAGCAGATATTTCTCCGTTGCAAGCTCGCCCAGTTTCCCCGTCAGGTGGGAGGCGAGGCGGTTGTTGTAATATCCATCGCGTTGTGACCATTTCTCAATAGAGGCATGGGCTGCCGATGCAGCCCATCTCACATCAGCGGCATCCAATTCAACCTGAAGGGCTTTTTGCGCTTCCAGATCCATCGCAGATTCCAAGCCCGGGTTATTTTGTTTCTTCCACGACCTGACGGATCAGGTCCACGATCAGGGCGGGTTGTTCGAGTTGAACAAAATGCCCGCTATTCTCTACAACAACAAGCCGCCCGCGCGAAGAAAAGCTGGCAAGATAATCCTGGGTGGTGTCCCAAATTTCGTCTGGTGGATAATCGTCGGCGGGACGAATGCCCGCTTTGACAACGACCAGCGGCAGGTCGGCGAGAGAAACGAGGCCCTGGGTCTGGATTCCGCTTTGTTCCATGGCAGAATATTCCCCGGCGACAGCGCTCCACATGCCATCGTCGTAATAAGCGGCTTTATAGGCTGGTTGAAGTTCTTCAGGCAATAGACCGGCTTGCAGCATTTCACTCAACGGGAGGATCCCCAATTCACCCACGAGGCGCACCTGCCCCAATGGTGCGATCGCTTTCAAGGTCTGCGCAAGTGGAAGTGACTGCGTGATGACATCCGGCACAGGGATGAACAGGTCCGGACTCCATGTTTCGATGAGCACCATGCCCACAACTTCATCGGGATAATTATTTTGATACAACAAGGCGGCTGGTCCCCAAAAAGAATGGGCCACATAAACAAATGGGCCAGTTTCACCTGAGTTTCTCAACAAGGTATGCAATTCCTTGACGATCACCTCTGCAGTGCGCGGATTTGGCCCCGCCTCACTCCACCCATACCCTGCCCTGTCGTAGGAGCAGACTCGTGTAAATTTTGATATCTCCGGCTGAACCTTCTGCCAGTGAATGGACCATTCAGGAACGCCGCCTTCCAAAATGACGGTTGGGCTCCCCTCGCCTGTGCAATAGATATGCATCATATGCCCATCTACATTGGTCAATTGACCAAGCGGCAGATTTTGTCTTCCTTCCACTCTCTGGGCAATCACCTGCCACACCCACCCGATCGGCAAGGGGATGATCAACAAGATCAGCAATATCCTTCCGATGCGTGAAAGCCAGTAACCCAAATTCTTTCGTTGATGCGTTGTTGTCATATGGTCTCCTTGCAGCCAGGGCACTTACAAAAATTTAAACAATGGGATTATATCTCCCACATCAGACTTTCATTAACCTCCCCCTTCGTCCAGTTGCGAATTTGGTCTTCCTGTCTTATAGTCCGCTGGTCTGCTGGTCAAAGTGTTTACTGCCCAACAACCAGCAGACCCAGGACAGGAGACTATTTTTATGCACGGATACGGCTGGTTCATGGCCATGCGTCAGGGCGACGAAAAGCCCAAAGTGACTCGCGAGCTTTTATTGCGCGTTCTCAATTACGCCAAACCCTACTGGTGGCATATTACAGGCATGCTTGTAACGATCCTGCTTAGCACGGGTCTATCACTGCTGACACCGCTCATCTTCCGCAACATGATCGATGTGGTGTTGCCCGCCAAAGACACCCAGAGGCTCATCTGGCTGGGGCTGGCGTTGTTGTTCATCCCCGCACTCAACGGAGCCATCAGCGTCGTTCAACGGCGGCTCAACTCCACTGTGGGTGAAGGTGTGATCTATGACCTGCGCGCCAGTTTGTTCTCGCGCCTGCAGCGGATGTCACTGCGTTTCTTCACCAACACCAAAACAGGCGAACTCATGTCACGCCTCAACAGCGACGTGGTCGGCGCGCAGAATGCCATCAGCAACACCATCGTCAACATCGTCACCAACTTGATCGAAGCCATTGCATTATTCGCAGTGATGATCTCGCTTGAATGGCGCTTGACCCTTGTCAGCATTTTGATCCTGCCGCTTTTTATCATCACAGCCCAGCGGCTGGGAACGGTACTGCGCGATATCGCCCGACAGGCAATGGATACAAACGCCCAAATGAACGCCCACATGAACGAGACCCTCAATATCGGCGGCGCACTGCTCGTTAAACTGTTTGGGCGCACACGGGAAGAGGAAAAACGATTCCGCGAACGCGCTGCCAATGTCCGCGATATTGGCATTCGCCGCGCTGTGATCGGCTCAACCTTCTTTGTCATCTTTGGGTTGGTCACCGCAGTTGGCACGGCGCTGGTTTACGGGTTGGGCGGCTACTTCGTCATCACAGATGTCTTCACCGTGGGCACCATCGTCGCTTTTGGTTCGTACCTTGGTCAACTGTACGGTACCCTGCAAGGCCTCGCCAGTGCCCCTGTGGATTTTTCAACATCCATGGTCAGCTTCGAACGCGTCTTTGAAATCGTGGACCTTCCGCAGGATATTGCCGAAAAAGAAAACGCGATTGAACTGCAAGATGTGCAAGGCGAACTTGAATTCAAAGACGTCACCTTCAACTACAAAGTGGACGAGTCGATCCTGCTCAAAGATGTTAAACGTTATGGCAGCATGGATAATGTAAAAGCGGTCATCAGCGGACAACCGTCTGTGGATGGGAAAAACTCACAGGGAGGAAACGGTTCTTCGTCCAGAATCAAGAATCGGGAGGAAAGGAACGCCGCTTCCGACTCACCCGAGCCTGATTCCACATCCCAAGCCAGAGACATCGCCCTCGAAAATATCTCCTTCGTCGCCCGCCCTGGACAGTTGATCGCCCTTGTTGGCCCATCAGGCGCAGGCAAAACCACGGTGACCTATCTCATTCCACGCCTGTACGATCCCACAGATGGCATCATCCGCATTGACGGTCACAACCTGAAGGATGTGACTCTTGATTCGCTGGCTCATGCCATCGGCATGGTAACGCAGGAGACCTATCTCTTTCACGATACCATCCGAACCAATCTGACCTATGCCAAACCCGAAGCCACCCAGGCAGAGATCGAATCCGCTGCCAAGGCAGCCAACATCCACAATTTCATCATGGACCTGCCCGAAGGCTACGACACCATCGTCGGCGAACGCGGCTACCGACTCAGCGGCGGCGAAAAACAACGCATTGCGCTTGCGCGTGTCATTTTGAAAAATCCACGCATTCTTGTTTTGGATGAAGCCACCAGTTCACTCGATAGCGAATCTGAAGCGCTGATCCAGGATGCGCTTAAACGCGTGATGGCTGGCAGGACCAGCATTGTCATTGCACATCGTTTATCCACCATCCTTGCGGCGGATCTCATCCTGGTGATGGATCGCGGCAAAATAGCCGAACGCGGCACACATGAAGAGTTGCTTGCCGCTGGCGGCATTTACAGTCAATTGTACGAAACGCAATTCAGGGGAGAGCGGGTTTAAATTGCTGTGGAGCATTGTCAGGCTATTAATCAGCCTGCCAATTTCTCCCACAGTTGACGTGTGATCTGCAAATGCCCAAGATGAAGTGTGGAATGCTCCAAAGCATGGAGCAGCGCCCAGGCCACGGTACATTCTCCCTTTGAAGATACACACAGTCTATCAAGGTCTTGTAAAGAGAGTCTTTCAAGGGTGGAGGCGGCGTAATCAAAACTGTCATCAAGCCGCTTTTTCAGGAAATCCATTCCCAACCCACGGACTTTGAATTCCGCTGCGCGGTCACGGTTCGATGACTCGCCGACTGCCACATCACCGATCCAATATCGTTCGGCACCGGTAAGGTGGTACACCAAAACACAGATCGAATTCATCTCCTGCCCGGGGCCCCAATCCAACGCCTCTGCGGGCAGGTCGTTCAACACGGCATGGATATCGTTGTGACATTTTTGTAACAGGTTCAGGTAATCAGAAAAAAAGGGGTGCATCTCATTGCTCCATTCCAATGTATTGATAGATTTCTTCCGCTTTTGCGGTCAGCCAGCCTTCCAATTCAGGGATCTGCTCGCTTAACCTTGCGCCTGCCACGATCGGCAACCAGCGGATATATTCCGCCCTGCCCTGCGGACGAAGGCGAAAATATTCACGCAGATAGATTGAGTGAAAGACCCGCACTAAAAATTTCAACGCCGGGTTGTGCATTTCCCTGTTTTCGACAATGCCAAGCAGGATAATACTGGTCCGCGCCACATCGGCAAGTGGATTACCGCGTGAGGTGTCCATCCAATCAATGATGACGGGGTCTGATTCTGTCAGCAACACATTGTCAAAATGAAAATCGCCATGACAGACACAGTCACTTTCGGGGAGGGAATGCAAAACGGTCAACAAAGCAGTTTTGAGCGGAGTCGGAAGCGCAGGTGCATTTTCGATCTTGCGCTGCAATTTTCCGCGTAGTTTGGGCATATCCGCACCGAAAACAAAATCATGCATCCGAGCATGGAGTTGGGCAAGGGTTTTGGCGCAGGCAAATAACTTCCACGGTTTATGTTGAAGCATGGCCGCCATCGACTCGCCGTTTACACGATCATAAACCAGCCCATTGCGGCCATTCACCCGAATCAATTCATGCGCCACAGGAGATTTTATGCCGCTTGCATGCACGGCCCGCGCAATGCGCAATTCATATTCTATGTCTTCAAGCGGGAACCAGTGATGAAACAATTTGAGAACATAGCCATCATCCCATTTGTAAACATCGGCGGTACGTCCTCGGGCCAGTGGGTGGTCAAGAGAAATGTGTTTCATACTCTTGCGTTCATTATAGGGTATTTTGACAACGCTTGACAACTTACTGACTAGTAAGTAAAATACGGTCACAATGGTCAAAATTGAGAACTCCAAAAAGACGATTCTGAATCTGGCGGAGGCCCTGTTGCAAGACAAGGGTTTCAACGGTTTTAGTTATGCACATATTGCATCGGAACTTGGTGTAAAAAATGCCGCCATTCATTATCACTTCCCTACAAAGGAAGACCTGGGGCAGGCGGTGATCCAACGCTACCGCGACCGCTTCAAATTATGGGTCAACAATTCCCGTGTCAAAGACCTTGCTCCACAGGAAAAGCTGGATTGGTTTTTCAGCATCTACACCGCCATGCGTTCCGATCAGGGCAAGGTCTGTCTGGTTGGTTCAATGGAAGTTGAGTTCAACTCGATCCCCGAAGGTTTGCAGGCGGAAGTTCAAGCCATGCATAAAGAATTGCTGGCCTGGCTTGAAGGTACGTTGACCGAAGGCAGGGCGGCAGGTGTGTTTCGCTTCAACGGTGAACCAGCCAACAAGGCCGCATTGATCCTCTCCACTTTGCAGGGAGGGTTGCAGATGGCCCGCGCGCTGGGAACAAAAAAGTTCCGCGATGTCATCGAGCAGCTTAAATTGGATCTGCTCGCTTAATTTTTTTATCATCAAAACTTACTGGTTAGTAAGTAAATCACAAGGAGAATCAATGACAACTTTGGAATCAACCGCAACAAAATATCAGGGGATCGTGAAGAAGGCGTATCAGGCATTTTTCAGTCCATCTCAATACGAAGTGAAATCCGCAGACCGTGAGATCATCGCACGCGGAAACAATTACCGCATCTCTTTTGAAGGCGGCGAATTGGCGGTCACCACCTGGGGCGAAAGCGGCCCCGCTGTTTTGCTGATGCACGGCTGGGGCGGCGCCCGCGCGCAAATGACGGGCTTTGTTGAACCTTTGCTGGCTGCGGGATATCGTGTCGTGGCATACGACCAGCCAGCACATGGTGAATCCGATGGAAAGATGACGAACATCCTTGAGATCACCCCCACCATGGATCTGGTCGAAAAGCGTGAAGGAAAATTCGATGCGATCATCGCCCATTCGTTCGGGACTCTGATCACATCTTATGCACTGGTCCATCGGAATTTTCCGCCTCCCACCAGACTGGTGTATCTGGGCGCTTTCAATCGGCTTTTGGATTCCCTTCCGCGTTTTCAAGTGCTTGCAAACCTGCCCGATGAGATCATCGAAGGTATGCGAAACATGATCTACGATAATTTTGGAAGAGGCGAACTGGACTCCATCATCAATGAGTCCATGGTGCAGCAGATACATATTCCTGCATTAATGTTCCACGATGCTTCGGATAACGTCACCCCCGTGGATGACAGCCGCGCCATTGCCAGTACCTGGAAATCTGCGCAATTCATCGAGACCTCAGGGCTGGGACATCGAGGTGCGCTGCAATCAAAGGAAGTCCACGCGCAGATTGTGGATTTTTTACAGAAAAAGTAATCTGCTTTCCGCCCAAGAAACAAAGCCGCAAATTGGCGGGGAATTTTTCCCCTGTCACTTTGCGGCTTTGCACAAGAAATACAAGTACAATCCCTTCAGCCAAATGACCAAAAGGGATGAGCTTATGAAAACTGCGTTGATCTTCTTCTTTGCCGTTGTTAGTGAAGTGACAGCCACTACAGCCCTGAAATTTTCTGAAGGATTTACAAAATTCGTCCCCAGCCTGATCGTTGTTGTGGGATACGGCCTATCCTTCTATTTGCTTTCGCTCAGCTTGAAGGTTATTCCCATCGGCACGGCATACGCGCTTTGGTCTGGAATCGGCATCGTGTTGACTGTTATTGTCGGCATTGTGTTCTGGCGCGAAACCATGGACTGGGCACGCGGTATCGGCATTTTTCTGATCATGTTGGGCATTTTGGTGATCAATCTGTTCTCAAACTCAATAGCTCATTAAAGGTCTGACGAAGCACATTGCCGCTGTTTTATGTCAATACCAAAATCGGACAAGGTGGGTTATAAATGCCTATCTTCGTGAAAAAGGATAAATGCATGAACTTACGCGACCTTCTCAGAATCACCAGCCGCACATTTGCCATCGGTATCGAACGCCTGCCTCGTGTTTTATGTGATGCCACGACGATCGCCTATCTGCTCTTGCGAGTCTCTGATTATCTTGAAGATAATGAAGAAATGGAAGCCGACAAGAAGGTGGAACTTTTGAATCTTTGGGTGAACATTCTGCGGGAGGAGGAAGCGGTCGAAACCCTGACCATTCAATTGACCGAAGCCAATACTGAAAATCCCGATGCGATCGTGGCGCAACACTCAAAAGAGATCCTGCAGCATCTACGGTCATTGCCCTACGAAGTACAGGAGATCATCGTTCATCATGTCATTAACAGCACCCAAGGCATGGCGCGCTGGACACAACACGGATCACACCTGACCGATGAAAAGGACCTCGACGATTACATGTTCGAGGTTGCAGGCCGTGTCGGCTACCTGGTGACACAGTTATTCGCATGGTATTCCATCGCCATTCGCATCAAGGAAAAAGAGATCATGCCGCTCGCACGCGAGTTTGGACTGGGGTTGCAAACGGTCAATGTGATTCGCGGCCTGCGCGAAGACTTCAACCGCGGCTGGGTCTATGTGCCGCAAAAGTTCCTCTCCGAAATGGGACTGACAAAAGAGCAATTGTTCGATCCGCAACACAGTGAACAGGCGCTGAAAGTATTGGACATGATGACCGACAAGGCCGAGCGTCATTTGCGAAACGCCCTGCAATATGTCAAATCACTGCCATGGTGGCTGCATGGCATTCGGCTGGGGTGCATCTTCCCGCTGATGTTCGCCATCCGCACACTGGCGGTCTGCCGCCATAACACTCAGGTCTTCGAAAGCGAAGCCAAGATGACCCGCAATGAGGTTAAAAAGATCGTCATGGATTCCACTCTGTGGGGTTGGTCCAATCTCTGGCTGGATCGGTATTATCAGGAATTGAATGTGGTGGGGGAATGACCCAAACCATTCAGCGTTCAATCTCGCGCAAAATGGTCGGGAATCTCCTTGACATAATTCAGCGGCTGAATTATGATTGAGGTCAATAAAGTCTATTGGATTACTAGGAGTTATAGATAAAGTGAGACTTTCCAAGCGCGGCGAGTACGGCCTTCGGGCAATGATCGCTCTGGCAGAACCCGCTGAAAAAGGCGGCGCCCCACAGATGATGCAGATCAAAGAGATCTCTCTTCGTGAGCAGATCTCGCCCAAATTCCTTGAGCAGATCCTTCTCACACTCAAGAATGCAGGGCTGCTTCACAGCAAAATGGGCGTCGGCGGCGGGTATTACCTGGCCAGGTCAGCCAGTGAGATCACCCTTGGGCAGATCTTCCGCGTATTGGATGGCCCCGTGGCACCGATCAAGTGCGTAAGCCAGATGGCATACGAACCATGCGGCTGCCCCGATGAAGAGACTTGCGGTCTGCGCCTCGCAATGGGCGATGTGCGCAATGCCATAGCCGATATTCTGGATAACACCAGCCTGTCTGATGTAACCAAACGGCAAAGCACGGTCCGCAAAAAGCTCGGCATCAAGTAAAGTGAATGAATCTGCGTGCAGGGGAGCGCATTTTTATTTACCTCAAAAGTATACTAGTACTATAGATATTATGATATTTACAATCCATAGGAGAACCCTGATGAAAAAACAATTCTTGAGAGCGTTATCGATACTGGCAGCAACCTCGCTGCTTCTGGCTGCTTGCGGCTCCGCTACACCGACTCGCACCGAAACAACGGGGGCAGAGCCCATCACTGCTGAAGAACCGCTCAGCGGAACCATTTCCATCTCCGGCGCTTTCGCCCTCTACCCCATGATGACCGTCTGGGCTGAAGAATTCACAAAGCTTCACCCTGATGTCGAATTCGACGTACAAGGCGGCGGTGCAGGGAAAGGCATGACCGACACCATCGCGGGCGCAGTGGATATTGGCATGATCTCCCGCTCCATCAAGGAAGAGGAAACCGCACAGGGAATCTTCTGGGT
>DAOQID010000015.1:0-6111 GCA_035339375.1 Anaerolineales bacterium
ATTCTTGACGTTCCCCCCTTCGGCGCGTATAATCCCGCTCATTCAGGAGTAGTAAGCGAAACAAGCCTGACAGAGAAGGATGCATGGGTCAAGTTCTGAAAGGAATCGAGACCGAAATGGTGGAAGCATCCACAGGAACTGATTGCTGAAGTCGTCTGATGGGTGTGCCGAAGAAAACATTGTTCAATGAGCAGTGGTGAGTAGAACGGCACGGGTATGCCCGTTATAGCATTCAAGTGCGTTTGTCGAAAGATAAACGAATTGAGGTGGTACCGCGAAGCAATACTTCGTCCTCATGTTGGATGAAGTATTTTTATTTTAAATGTTGGCTGAAAACGGGTAGATAAGGGACAGGTATGCAAATTTCCATGCAGGCCTGTTTACCTCACACAAGGAGAAAGAATGACCAGACAGGAATTGCCGAAAGCCTACGATTTCAAATCCACCGAACCGCGCATTTATGCGATGTGGGAAACGGGCGGATTCTTCAAGCCGCATAATGACCCCAACAAACCTGGTTTCGACCCAAGCGTCAAACCCTTTGTCATTTCGATCCCGCCGCCCAATGTGACGGGTGAATTGCATATCGGTCATGCCATGTTCGTCAGCGTGGAAGACCTGATGATCCGCTATCACCGCATGAAAGGGTATTCCACGTTGTGGGTGCCAGGCACCGACCATGCAGGCATTGCCACCCAGCTTATGGTGGAACGTGACCTGTTGAAAAACGAAGAAGTGACCCGCGAAGAATTGGGCCGTGAGAAATTCCTCGAACGGACCTGGGAGTGGAAGAAGAAATACGGCGGCATGATCACAAACCAGATTCGACGCCTGGGCGCCTCCTGCGATTGGGATCGGGAACGCTTCACTCTTGACGAAGGCCTGAGTCGGGCAGTCCGAGAGGCATTTGTGCGCCTGTATGAAAAAGGACTGATCTATCGCGGCCCGCGCCTGATCAACTGGTCGCCAGGGTTGAAGACCGCCGTTTCAGACCTCGAAGTGGAATACACCGAAGAGAACGCCAACCTGTATTACTTCAAGTACATGATCGCTGGCTCCGATGAATTCATCCCCGTTGCCACCATCCGTCCTGAAACGATTCTTGGGGATACCGCTGTAGCAGTTCACCCTGAGGATGACCGTTACAGGAAATTCATCGGTAAAAAGGCCATCGTGCCGATCCTCGGACGTGAAATCCCTGTGATCGCCGATGAATATGTCAGCATGGAATTTGGTACGGGCGCATTGAAGATCACCCCAGGGCATGACCCGAACGACTACGCCATCGCACAGCGGCATAATTTGCCGATCATTTCCATGCTTGATAAGGCGGCGAAGATCAATGAAAACGGCGGCCAGTATAAAGGTCAGGACCGATTCGAGGCGCGCAAGAATCTGTGGGCCGATATGAAAGCCGCAGACCTGGTCATCAAGACCGAACCGTACCGCACGACCATTCCACGCTCACAGCGCGGCGGTGAGATCGTTGAGCCGATGATCTCCGAACAATGGTTCGTGAAGATCGAATCGTTGGCGCAGGCAGGGTTGGACGTGGTGCGCGATGGACGAATCCGAATCGTGCCTGAACGCTTCGAAAAGACCTACTTCAACTGGCTGGAAAACATCAAAGATTGGTGTATCAGCCGCCAGTTGTGGTGGGGACATCGCATCCCTGTGTGGTATTGCCCCGAAAACCACATGACCGTGGCACGCGAAGACCCGACCCAATGTGCCACCTGCGGTTCAAAGGATATTCGTCAGGATGAAGATGTGTTGGATACGTGGTTTTCATCTGGCTTGTGGCCTTTTTCCACACTGGGCTGGCCCGAGGAAACCCCCGACCTGAAATATTTCTATCCCACCTCCTACATGGAAACAGGATATGACATTCTGTTTTTCTGGGTGGCGCGCATGATCATGAGTGGACTTGAATACACCGGACAGGCGCCCTTCCACACAGTGTACCTGCATGGGCTCGTCCGTGATGAACATGGGCATAAAATGTCGAAGACCAAAGGCAACGTGATCGACCCGCTCATCATCATGGATGATCTCGGTACCGATGCGTTACGCTTTACGTTGTTGGTGGGGTCCACCCCTGGAAATGACACCAATGTGGGCGTGAAGAAAGTGGAAGCCAACCGTAACTTTGCCAACAAGATCTGGAACGCGGGCAGGTTTGTGATCAGCGCGATTGACGGGTTGCAGCCCGGGAGCGAGCTGGGCGAATATACCCTGGCCGATTCATGGATCTGGGCCCGCCTGCAGGGACTCGTCCGCGATGTGGAACGCCAGTTCCAGAACTTCCAATATGGGCAGGCTGGTCAGCAGATCTATGATTTCATCTGGTCTGATTTTGCAGACTGGTATGTGGAAATTGCCAAGCAGGAATTGGCCGAAGGCGGTGCCCGCGCAGCCAGAGCCGCTGATACATTGGCTCGTGTCTTCGATATGGCTTTGCGTCTGCTGCATCCCTTTACCCCCTTTGTGACCGAAGAGATCTGGGGACACCTGCACAGTGCCCTGCGCGAATCGCCGTTGAATGAGATCTGCAAAGACTGGCCCGATGCCCTCATCGTTGCCAAATTCCCCGAGCCGCGTGACCCCGAAGGCTGGGAAGAATCCAAGCTGGCTGAATTCGCTTTGATTCAAGAGATTGTCCGCTCGATTCGAAATCTGCGTGCGGAGAAGGGGGTATCTCCCAGCAAGAAATTCGCCGCGAGCATCTCGGCAGGCGCAAAAGCAGATTTGCTCAAAGAGCAGGCACAAGTGCTCGCATCTCTTGCGGCCTTGGATTCTGCCCAGCTCACCATCAGCGAAGCGTTGACTGAAAAGCCGAAGGATGCCATTGCCCTTGTGGTGGGTTCGGTCGAGATCTATATTCCGCTTGCAGGCATGGTGGATCTTGCCAACGAAAAGGCCCGCCTAGAAAAAGAACTCAAGGAAGCCGAATCGCACATTCAGCGTTTGGAGAATCTGCTTGGCGGCGATTTTGCCAACAAAGCCCCCGCCGCGCTGGTGGCAAAAGAACGTGAAAAATTGAATGCCTATAAAGATACGGCAGAAAAGATCAAGGCGCAGTTGAAATAAAAACAGTAGGGACATGGCGCCGCCATGTCCCTACCAATGGTTGATTGCCCGATCCCTCACTCCAAATAAAATATCACCCAATTCATTTTATTGGAGGAACCTTCATGCAAAACCCAGTTCAATACGCTGCCTGTCCCAAGTGTGGACAAAGCAATGCAAAGAAAGTCAGTTACACCTTTTGGGGCGGCGCACTCGGCCCATCTTTGATGACCCATGTTAAGTGCCAGAGCTGCAGCACAGAATACAATGGCAAAACCGGGCAATCAAACCAGAAGAACATTATTATCTACATCCTTGCGAGTTTTGTGATCTCATTTTGTGTGTGCGGCGGTTTGGCTGTTTTGAATTTTGCATTGAACAGTAACTAACTGACACTATTTTAGTAAGAAGCTCATTGCCGCGAATTACAGGAGTCTTTGATATACCTTTCCTGTGGTTCGCGGCGATGATTTTTAAATACGTTTTGGATAATGTTACAAAAGCCTGAAAAGAAAAGACAATAGTCAATTGACTGGGAAAATCATGGGGTGTATCTTCGTGGGGCAATAAATTCAAACCCAGAAAAGGAATCTCTGAACCATGACCATGAAAATCCAAGATGACTGCATCGCCTGCGGTGCATGCGTACCCGATTGCCCCACCGAATCCATCTCAGAAGGCGATGGCACCCTGTATGTGATCGACCAGACCACCTGTGTTGAATGTGAAGGCCATTTTGATTCACCCAAATGCGTCTCTGTTTGCCCGGTCGATTGCATTGTCAAGGCTGAGTAACCTGCAGGTGGTATAATTTTTACAACAAAATAATAACCTTCGGGGCAGGGTGACACTTGCACCACAATGGCAGGTGAATTCCCGATCGGTGGTAAAGCCCACGAGCCTGTATGACCGACTTAAGTCGGTCGTACAGAGCATGACCCGGTGTAATTCCGGGGCCGACAGTATAGTCTGGATAGAAGAAGGTAGAGCAGGCCTGTGCAGGTACTGTGTAGATTCATGCCCCGAAAACGAACGTTGTTTTCGGGCTTTTTTTCTGGATGTGAATCCGCATCACGCTTCGCGCCGCCCTGGCTTGCTTCACGTGCCCCGCAGTTGATTCTGGCGTGGGCATTTTTTTGTTCCGCTGCCTTGTGGAAAACCTGCAATGACAAAACTCTTTAACCGTATTCCCTGGCTTGGATTGTTTTCCCTCGTGGCTGGCTTGCTGGCATGGGATTTGACCGCGCGTCTGAGCGGATTGCCTCGTTTCATTTTGCCCGCCCCCGTGGATGTGTGGCGGAGTTTCATCAAAGCGTTGACCACTGGAACGCTGTTGTATCACACGGCGGTTACGCTGACAGAGATCGTGCTTGGCATGTTGACAGGCGTGACCTTTGCCACGGTTGTTGGTTACTCACTGGCGAAATCACGTACGCTGGAGAAGGTGTTGGCCCCGTATCTTGTGGCGAGCCAGGCCATTCCGATCGTGGCGATCGCGCCTTTGTTGGTGATCTGGCTGGGAGATGGAATCCTCTCGAAGGTGATCATCTGTGCGTTGATCGTGTTCTTCCCTGTATTGGTGAATACCATTGTGGGGGTGCGGGCAGTCCCTGCCGCACTGTATGACCTGATGAATTCCGTCCGCGCCACACGCTGGCAGATCCTTTTTAAGTTGGAACTGCCTGCATCCCTGCCGATTTTGCTGGGCGGATTGCGTGTCGGCGCGACTTTGTCTGTGATCGGGGCCATTGTCGGCGAGCTGGTGGATGCACAGGAAGGGCTGGGATACCTGTTGCAGCTGGGCGATTTTCAATATGATACGTCCATGGTGTATGTAGCGGTGTTTGTGCTGATCTTCCTCGCACTTGGGTTGTATGGAATCGTAACCCTGTTGGAAAAAAGATTCTTGAAATGGCAAAGCACTTCGTCCTCTTGATGAGGCATCGCAGTTGAAGAATAAAAAATGAACCGCAAAGCTCGCAAAGAAGAGCAAGAAAACCTGGCGATCTGCGCGGTAAGAAAAAAATATAGGAGACGTAATATGTTGAAGAAATTAGTTTATCTCATGCTTGGGCTGGCGATCGGCCTTTCGGCCTGCACCAGTTCACAGGGCGGAAGTGAAGCGGGCACGCTTCGCAAAATCAAACTGCCGATGGGGTACATTCCCAATATTCAGTATGCGCCGTTTTATGTCGCAGTCGAAAAGGGATATTTTGCGGAAGAAGGCATTGAGATCGAATTCGATTATTCTTTTGAGACCGATGGCGTGGCATTGGTGGGTGCGGGGGAACTGCCTTTTGCTGTGGCTTCGGGTGAACAGGTGCTGTTGGCCCGTTCGCAGGAATTGCCTGTAGTCTATGCGTTTGCGTGGTATCAGCAATTTCCCATTTCGATCGTATCCACCCCTGAATTGAACATCACGACCCCCGCTGATTTGAAAGGACAGACCATTGGCCTGCCTGGTTTGTTTGGCGCGAATTACATTGGTTTGCAGGCCGTGTTGTTTGAAGCAGGCCTCACACCCGATGACGTAAAGATGGATGCGATCGGGTTTAATCAAGTGGAGGCATTTGCCACGAAACAGAAGAATGTAGTGGTGGGGTATGCCGCAAATGAGCCGATCGTCCTGCGTTCGCAAGGCATGGAGGTTGTTGAGTTGCGGGTTTCAGATTATGTGCAGCTTGCCGCGAACGGAATTATCACCAGCGAGATGGCGATCAAGGATGAACCCGATCTTGTGCGGGGCATGGCGCGGGCACTGGCACATGGCATTGCCGATACCATTGCCAACCCTGAAGAGGCATACAAGACCAGCGAAAAATTTGTTGAAAATCTTGCCGAACAGGATAAGGATTTGCAGATGCAGATCCTGACGACATCCATTGAGTTTTGGAAGGCCGAGAAGATCGGTTATTCAGACCCGAGTGCCTGGGAAAATATGAACGACCTTTTGGTGAAAATGGGCTTGATCCCCGAACTGGTGGACCTGACCAAAGCCTTCACCAATGAGTTCGTGCCGTAATGTAGAGGCCGATTCTCGAT
>DAOQID010000015.1:6211-11892 GCA_035339375.1 Anaerolineales bacterium
CATCCTTTCAGGAATTGGCATCGGAAGTTGGAAACCATGACCATTAAGCCCATTCTTACTGTTAAAAATATTTCGGTTGTCTTTCCAGATGATAACGGCGGTTTGCGCGCGTTGGATGATATTTCATTCGAGGTGCGCCCGCAGGAATTCATTTGTTTTCTTGGGCCGTCGGGGTCTGGTAAGACCACACTGCTGCGCATTCTGGCGGGGCTTTTGCCGCCCACAGCGGGGCGGGTAAATTTCATTCGCAACCAACACCCTGAGATCGGCATGGTCTTTCAGCAATCGAATCTCATGCCGTGGCGAACGGTGATGGACAATATTAAATTACCGCTTGAATTGGAAGGGATGGGGGAGACCCGGGCACGCATCAAGGCGCGTGAAATGATCGATCTGGTCGGGCTGAATGGATTTGAAAACTCCTGGCCGAGGGAATTATCTGGCGGAATGGCACAGCGGGTGGCGATCGCTCGCGCGCTCATCCATGACCCAGACCTGCTGCTGCTCGATGAGCCTTTTGCTTCGCTCGATGCCCTCACCCGCGAACGCATGTGGATGGAACTTTCGCGCATCTGGCAGGCGCGCCAGAAAACCGTCATCATGGTGACCCATTCCATCAACGAGTCGCTCTTCCTTGCAGACCGCGTTCTGGTGCTGACGCAGCGCCCCGGTAAAATAAAACTGGACGTGGAGGTTGACCTGCCACGTCCACGCAAGGACGATATCCGTTACACGCCGCATTTTGGAAAACTGGCGCGGAAATTACGTGAGACCATCGAGTGATCGGTTGATCTTCATTTCATTTTGAGGCATTAAACTTCCCAAGCCAGCCGCCGAAAGAATGACAACTGCGGGCATGAGATCGACCAGATAGCGCATCTGGGCGTCAATGGCCATGTATGCTCCGCATCCCAAAACAAGCGCAAGGATAAACGGCCACATGCTGCGCCAGTGTTTCGAAATTCCAAACAGCACGGCCAGAAGAAATAAGAACTGCTGAACGTACGAGAGATAGTCTGCCATGTAGTAACCCGCGCCATATGCTTCGTTGACGCTGACGTTGAACCATAAAGGCAGGAAGCGGTACAGCGCCAATTGTAAATACTCAATGGGGTGCTGGGTAATAAGCTGCAGACCAGCCTTCATGTAAATGCTTTGCAGTTGAGCTTCGTTTTCAAGACCCGTCAACGTACTGTGGCTCAACAGGTCTCTGACCGCTGCATACCCTTCTTTAGCGCCGACATAATGTGGTTGGAAATCGGCATTGGCGACGATGAAGTTCATGCGGTAAATATTGTAGCCAGTCAACGAGCTGCCGATGACGGGCTGCCCAAAAACGAGTGTGTTCCGAATGACCCACGGGGAAAAGACAAGAAAAAGGGACACCAAAAACAACAGGATTCCGCCAATCTGCTTTTTGGAAAACGGTCTGGTTTCGAACCATTTTTTTGCCAGCATAACCGCCCCTAAACCGATTCCAACCCCCAGCAAAACGGTCCGCGAGAGGGCGGCCAGCCCAAAGAACAGACCTGAGATCACCCAATCTTTGGCTTTCGATGCATGATATCCCCTTAAGAAGAAATACATTCCGAAGGAAAAAAAGAACGCGGCGGCAAGATCACCTGAGCCATTATCCACCTGATTAATGACGGGGACAGAGAAGGTCCACATGAGGGTGCCGAGCAGGGCGGTTTTCACATTGCGGCTGGATTCTTTCAGGGTTAAGTAGATCGCAGGAATGCTTCCCAGATAGTACAGACTTTGCATGATCAGTGCTGAAAGTTTGGTGGGATGGAAAAGCCTGGCCAATGCGATCAACAGCACGGGAATGGGCTCACGCATGGCCGTGGCCTGGCTGGTGGATTCGCAATTGGGAAAGTAATCGGTGGCGCATCCGCTGTAGCCTTTTCCGCCGACCAGATTCGATGCGATGGCCCAGGCACCGCCGTCACTTTTGAAGATCAAGTTGCCGTTAAAGTATGCATGAAAGATTGGAGACAGGCACAGCATGGCAATGAGAATGACTCCTGCCAGCCAATACTTTTTTGTGTAATCCCATGAAAAGATGGGTCTGAAGACATCAAGCATTTGAAATACTCCCCTGTGCGGTTTGATATCTTCGATTTGATGCGTATGCGATTTCATGCCTGAAGGATACCCGTTGGAGATGACAGTAAAATGACGAATAATTCCGTCCCGTCGTCTCTTTATGTTTTCAGGTCGTGGAGATTGCATTGAGGGGCCTTTACCTGAAGAAATGCCCCGGGGAGCAAGCGGGAAAATCAGATCGGTATCCCGTCTACGATCTCCTGGCGGTGTTTGCGGTAGTCGCGGATGAGCGAGTCGACACAGCGTGCCACTGTGGCAGGGCCGCCGCGATAATGGATGATGCCTGTATCCGCTTCCCATTCACTTTCAGGGATGGTCTTCAAATAGGCGGTCAGTATTTCCTTTGTGGCGGCGATATCTCTTAACAGTGTATCACGGTCGGTGGCTGAAAACTGGCTAAGAAATTTCGCGTTGACCTTGCGGTAGTCGTTCGTGCCATCGTAAAAATAAAATGGTTCGGCACCTTCACGCAGGGCGCTGCACCCCGCCAGTGTGATGCGGTTCCAGCCAATGAAATGCGCGGCGATGTCGCGCGGGGTCCAATCGCCGAGGGTGGTGAAAAATGCTTCGGATGCCAGACCAGTTACCGTGTCGATGAAAGAGGCGTAGGCGGTTTCAAGGTCCGCGAGTTGTTTTTCCTTGTGATCGAACATGGCGGCTCCTGTTTATTTCAAACTTTTATATCCAGTAAAACCCATGCCAAGCAGGGCAATTGCGCTGGCGAAAATAAAAAACGGCACAAGCAAAAATCCTGATACTTCTTTGAGGCTGGTGCCGTTGAGCGCCCAGGATGCGACGAAGCAGCAGAGACCAATATGTAGGACTCCCGCCAAAATGGAGAGGACCGACCCGATCAAGCGGATCATTCGTACGGGCAGGCTGGTCAGCCCTGCGAGGAGCAGAATCAGCGCCCCATACGGAATGAACACCGCGCCAAAGACCCCGCGAAAGGCACAGCCAAGGTCGGCATAACTTTTACAGTCCTGCCCATCGGCGACCAGTTGAATTCCAAAACCGATGACCGCGATTCCGCACAGTGCTGTGATCGCGGCAGAGACCCAATAGACGGGGTGCGGTTTGTTCATCTGGCCTTGAGTGCGGCATCCACTTCGTTGAGATGTTCGTTGCGATGCAAAGCACGGACAACCCAGCGCTTGTTGTAGTTGTAGATTTCTTCAAGCAAATCCTGCGGAAAGGCTTCTAGCTGAGCATCGAGATCGGCGGAGGATTCAATGGCGATCCGTGCGGCTTCGCGCGGGGGAATGGCCGCCCACAACGGCAGGGACAGGTCATTGACGATGATGTCAATTTCAGGGACGAATAATTTGCCGTTCTTCACGGTCATGTCCAGCACATACATCACACGACGATCCCACCAGGCGAGGTGAGCGAGGGCAATGGACACTGTCCAATGCTCGCCGACGCGCGTTTGCATTTCTTCATCGCTAAGGCTGGCTGCCAGCTGTTTGATGCGTTCTGTTGAGGCACGGTTAAGTTGTGTGTAATTGGGGTCAAGTGACATGGGGATTCTCCTATTCTTGAAATTGTTTTACCTGTAATGAACCATTTTTCAACAATTCCAACATCCTGCGCGTGGACTCGGCTACTTCGTCCACGGCTTTTTGAAATGCCGCTTCGTTTGCCTTGGATGGTTTGCGATATCCGCTGACCTTTCGCACATATTGCAGTGCGGCTTCCTGAATTTCCTGTTCGGTAACAGGGTGGTCCATATTTCGCAGGGGTTTAATGCTTCGGCACATGATAAGTCTCCTGTTGATAAAGTGTTACTGTACTATCCATTTGTTTAATAAAGTTCTCAGCTTCAACGATTTTTGTATAACTTCTTCGCTTTCAATATTTCCAACAGAAATGATGGATGGAAGTTCCCTGTATAGTTCGGGGAGGCCCAGTTTCTGTTCCACTTGTTCGCGGATCCACTTGTTGTAGGCGATTGGGTAGGTCTTTCTGCTAATAAAAAGTGCCTGTAAAAATTCTTGAAAGGCTTTGTATAAACGGTCAAATGCTTGAAAGTATAATCCGCGGTGAAAAAAGAAAGGGACATGATCCAGATCATACGTACAAGCGTGACAGGTCATTGCCAGTCGTTGGGCTTGCAATGGAGGGTCATAATATGGAAGCCAGGCGGATTGAAGTTGACTGTAATAAGAGCCGATCTCGTGCATGGGAGCCCCATAAGCCAGCTGATTTCCAACTTCCAATTCGAAGCCGTCCGGGCCGCCACCATCATCCCAAATGGATGGAGTGTATTGGCCTGTAATCAGATCAAGGTGCAACTGCATGAAGGGATGTGAGGTTTTGAATTGCTGAAACACAGGGTTGGATTGCAAGGCAGCCTGCCACTTTGTTTCCAATTCTTGCATATCTGAGTGGGCGGTTTCAGGTTTCACAAGGACCGCCATGTCAAGGTCGCTTTCAGGTGTGGCCTGTCCACGGGCGCAGGAATTGACCACCAAAACCGTATCCACCGTTGATTGGTTGAGAAAGAAATCGCGCGCGAACTCCGCCGTTTTTTGATGCAGCAGGGTTGGGAATTTCGGCTGTGGATTCATTTATGCCTTTGGCCAATCCAACAACAGGATTTCTGCCAGTAAACGTGAATTGACGTTGCGTTCCATTTTCTCCAGTGCAGATTCCAGGTCACTGACCACGCGGCGGGCGGTGGGGAGGTCGAGGCGTCCCGCGAGGAATTCGATCTCCATATTGCGGTCCACGTTGATGAGCGGGGTTTCCGCACCAGCCACACGCAGCATCACATCACGCCAGTATGAAAGCCAGATCAAAAAGGTCTGGCGCATGGTGTCTTTATCTTTGGCGAGTTTTTCGGCGTAGGAGAATTTTTCCACACGCGGGGCGGGGATAAGGGTTTGCAGGTCGTTCAGGTATTCTTCGCGTTTTTCGAGCAGGGTCACATCGTCTACGAGTTTGCGGGCATAGCCGGGGCGGCCTCCGCTGATGTGGGCAAGCAGGCGTGCGCGTTCCTCATCCACACCTTGATCGAGCAGATAGGATTCGATGGCTTTGACGGGCAGCGGCCGCATTCTCAAAATCTCACAGCGCGAAACAATGGTGGGCAATAATTGTTCGGGCGTGTCGGCGGTCAACAGCAAAAGGGCGTGGGCGGGGGCTTCTTCCAGCGTTTTTAATAACGCGTTGGCGGCACTGTCATTGGCTTCCTGAAACCGCAGGAACAGAGCCACACGATATTTTGCCTGATACGGTTTAAGCGAAAGTGCGCGCTGCACTTCACGCACCTGATCCACTTTGAGCGTACCGCCTTCGGCATCGGCCTGCACCACATTCATATCGGGATGTTGCATGGCTTCGATCTGCCTGCAATCACGGCACGTTCCACAGGGCACACCGGGGGCAATCGGGTGCGGACAGTTCAATGCCTGGGCGAGGTGCAAAGCCAATGTGCGGCGCCCCAGTCCGGGAGGTCCGCAGAAAAGATACGCATGGCGTGCTTCGCCGCGTGCCGCGTGCTGGCGGAGCATATCCACCGCCCATTCATGTCCGAGCATGTTCCAGTTATCGATCATTTGGGTTACAGG
>DAOQID010000015.1:11992-29348 GCA_035339375.1 Anaerolineales bacterium
GTTGCAGGTTGGAGGGATTATTCCTGCCCGGCGCGCAGGCGCAAGTACGAATCGTATCGTTCGGGATGAATTGTACCTGCTTTCAATGCGGCGAGGACGGCACAGCCCGGTTCATGTTTGTGCGTGCAATCGCTGAATTGACAATGCGGCACAAGGTCGCGCAATTCGGGAAAATACGCATCCATTTCTTCGGCTTCGGTATCCCACAATGCCAGGCTTTTCCAGCCTGGTGTATCGGCTACGTATCCGCCGTTGTTGAGTGCGAACAATTGACGTGTGACGGTGGTATGGCGGCCTTTGTTTACGGCTGTGCTGATCTCGTTGACGGCCAATCCCAGCCCATCTTGAATTGCATTCAACAGGCTGGATTTCCCCACGCCGCTCGGCCCCGCCAGCGCATTGATCTTGTTTTGTATTTGCGCCTTCAACTCATCGAGCCCTGCACCTGTTTTGGTGGAAGTGTAGATCACGCGATAGCCGATCGATTCATACAAGCCGAAGGTCTCATGCGGGTCTTCCACAAGGTCAATCTTATTTGCCACGATCAGCACAGGGATTCTTTGCTTTTCAGCCACGACCAGAAAACGATCGAGCATTCTTAATTTTGGATTTGGATTCGCACACGCGAAAACGAAAACGGCCTGATCGGCATTTGCCAGCAAAACCTGCTGATACTCACCCTGAGGCCGCGGATCCAACCTGACGATGGCCTGCTTGCGCTCCTCGACCTTTTCCACCACTCCGGAACCATCTGCCAAAACCGTGATGAGCACATGATCGCCCAGTGCCGCAATATCGCCAACGGCACGCCCCTGTTTGAGTTTTCCGCGCAGCTGACAAATGACAAGACCCTCCCCGGTATCCACGCTGAAGAAACCAGATTGGGCCTTAATGATCAAACCTTGTTTTTGAATTTCGTTGGTCAAATGTTTTTCCTTGGGTAAGTAGGCCTGACAGATCTTCGAAGACCTGTCAGGCCTTTGCTTGTAAGTCTATGGTAACCCGTTGCCGCCGCCGAATGGGGTGGGGGTATAGGGTGGTTCACCGATGGGGCCGAAATCGTAGAAGATGCGCTGTGGAGAGCCGTAATAATACGTCTCAACCATGGCGCGGAAGATGGGCACAGCATACTCGGACCCTTCGCCGATGTTTTCCACGATCACTGCAATGGCAATATCGGGGAGGTTGGTATTGGCTTCGTTGAGCGTGTAGCCAGCAAACCATGCATGAGATTTCCCATTGCCTGATTCGGCGGTGCCGGTCTTGCCTGCCACGTCAAATTGCAGGCCACGCAGATTGAAGCGGGCCGTGCCGCGCGGATTTTGGGTCACCATCAACATGGCCTCGCGCAGAATGTCGAGGTTTTCTGAGCGCAGAGGGAGCGTGCCATTGGCCTCAGGGCGGAAAACGAGTTTGGGGTCGCCGTCTATGGGCTGAATCCTCTCAACGATCTGGGGCCTGTACAAGGTCCCGCCGTTTGCGATGGCAGCGACAAATCTGGCGACTTGCAAGGGTGTCACTTGCATATCGCCCTGCCCGATGGCTTGGTTCACAGCATCCACTTCTGTTTGCGGGTCAGTGATTTGGCCGCCTTCTTCTTCCAGCTGTGCAATGCCAGTGGGAGAGCCAAGCCCGAAGGCACGTGCCATGTTGGCAATATCGGTGCCACGGCTATAGTTTGTGAATAGGTCCCAGCCGATCTCCCAGAAGTAGGGATTACAGGAGCGCATCAGTCCTTCTTGCAGGGTGAGCAGACCCGAGGGGGTGCTGTCTGAAGAATCGCAGAAGTCACCTCTGGCAATGCGATCCTGGCAATGTTGCCAGGTCCAGTCGTGCATGACCTGATCGAGGCGGGTGAAATCGTATTGGCAATCGTAAGGCGTGTCTTTGATCCAAAGTCCGCTTTCGAGCGCGGCAGACATGGTGATGATCTTGAAGACCGAGCCAAGCGGGTACTGTCCCTGTGTGGCGCGGTTGAGCAAAGCACCTTCGGGCAGAAGGTAGGTGCCGCCCGCATTCGGGTTGTTGCCTTCAAAATAGTTGGGATCAAAATCAGGCGAGGAGGCGATCGCAAGAATCCGCCCGGTGTCCACTTCCATCACCACCACCGCACCGCGGAAGAATTCGATGGAGCGCTGCGCGTACTTTTGCATGTTGCTATCGAGGGTCAGGTAGATGGAATCGGCGGGTTCGGCAGCGGTTTGGCCAAGGGTGGAGATGATGGCTCCGTTGGGGCCGACAATTCGCAAAATGCCGCCGTGTTGCCCTGCCAAATAGTCCTCGGCCCATTTTTCAATGCCAGACTGGCCAACGCTTTCACTGCCGTTGTAACCGAGGCGGCGATAGGAATTCAATTGCTCAGGGGAAATCAGTTGGGTGTACCCAACCGACTGGGGCGCAATACCTGTGCCGAAGTGATACCGCGAGTTGTATTCATCAGAGATGACCAATCCGCCCGGGCTGATGGCAAGCAGGCGCTGGGCTTCTTCGCGGGTGCCTTCGCACATGGGCAGGTAATTGCCGGGGCCGCTGGCTTCGATCTGGTCTTTGATGTATTCAGGGTCGTAGCCGCATAACTTGCCAAGCTCGGCGGTCAGGGCTCCCTGCATTTCGAGGTCGATCTGATCGGTTTGGATGCCGAATGCGAAGGCGTCGGCTTGGGAAACGATGGGCAGGCCATCGCGGTCATAGATATCGCCGCGTGCAGGGACGCTGTATTCCATTTTGAGTACATTGCCTCCCGCCAATTCAGGCATGATGAGGCTGTCGTCCCAAACGACCTTCCAGGCATTTTCTTCATTGGCAAGACGCATGACGATATTCCGTTGGATATCGCCTGCCAGCACGGTTTTGTAGGTGACGCTGTATCCCACTTCGGCCTTGTATGGGCTGATGACCGACGAGTTGATCGCAAATTCGATGCTGGCCGCGCTCATTTCATTCAAAGCGGTGTTCCAACGCTGTGAAAAATCTTCCAGGGTCAGTGCATCGCGGCTTTGCTGGGCGAGCATGGCATACATGGTTTCAAAATCATCTTTTTGCAAAGCCTGCAAAAATGACGTGACTGCCGCCTGCACATCCGGTGCGGGAATAATGGTGGGGTTTGCGGTTGGCAGGATGGGAGTGGGGGTGACAAAAAAATCGGTGATCGGGTTGCCTTCTGCTCCGCCTGAACTGCAAGACGAAAGCAGGGCCAGTGCCACGATCAAATTTATCCATCGAAAAACTTTCATTCGTTTCCTCTCAATCAACCATTCGATACGCCGCTCAGGATCGCGCCTGAAACAGGACATGCATAGTTCAATAATTTTTGACAGGCCATCGGTACTTCTGCCGAGGGAGATATGCCGAACTGTTGCAGCATCCGCACGACGTGGCACATGGGCAGCCCCATGACACTGGCATAACATCCGCGCATGGATTCGACAGGCTGGAAATCGGGGTGCTGAATGGCATACGCGCCGGCCTTGTCGAGCGGGTCGCCTGTGCGAATGTAGGCGGCGATTTCCTCGTCTGAATAATTACGCATCGGCACATCTGTGATGCACAATTCCGTCAGTGTTTTGCTGTCACTGACGCGGTGGACCGCGACGCCTGTATAAACCTGATGGGTTTTGCCGCGCAATTGTTTGAGCATGCGTTCGGCTTCGGTTTCGTCTTTTGGCTTGCCAAGAATCTCGTCGCCGTCGATCACGGATGTATCTGACCCGATGATGATGGCTTCAAAGTTCGACCTGCCTGCAACAGCCAATGCTTTGGCTTGAGCGAGGCGCAATACATATTCTTTTGGTGATTCGCCTGTCAGTTGGGTCTCATCCACGTCTGAGACGATGACATCAAACTTCCAGTTCCCAAGTGCAAGCAGTTGTCTGCGGCGCGGAGAGTTGGATGCCAGCACAAGTGTGGCTACATTTATCATGCGCAAGATTCTAACACAGACTTTTTTACGACTTTATGGAGGCCAGTCCCATGGATTCACCGGCGAAAAACGACCGCGGCCAGTGTTTTACGTCTGATTCTTTGCAGTAGATGTAAAAAAATAGGCATGGTCTTTTCTGCTTTCATCGCGTGTCTGCCGAATTCGCTGTTACCCACTGGCAGGTTATTCCTTCACGTTGTACAATGTGAGAAAATCTGTCTAGTCAATGTGGAGGCAACATGCAGTTACTGAAAGATCGAATCTTGCGGGATGGGAAAGTATTGGGGAACGGAATTTTGAAAGTGGATGGTTTTGTCAATCATCAGGTGGATCCGCTTTTGATGGATGCCTGCGGGCGGGAATTTGCAAAACGATTTGTAAATGTTGGTGCAACCAAGATCCTCACGGCTGAAATTTCAGGTATTGCGCCTGCGGTCACCACTGCTGTTCATATGGGGCTGCCCGTGGTGTACGCACGCAAGAACAAACCCATTACCATGCCAGACCAGGTATATCTCACCCTCGCGCCTTCGCACACGAAGGGACGCATGGTCGAGTTGATCGTCTCTCCTGAGTATCTCGAAAATAACGAAAAGGTCTTGATCATTGATGACTTTCTCGCTTCGGGTGCAACCATCCTTGGGTTGGTGCGGTTGGCTGAAGCCGCTGGCTCACAGATCGTGGGTATCGGCGCGCTGATCGAGAAATCCTTCGAAGGCGGCCGCGATGCGCTCGCGTCACTGGGTGTGCAGGTTGAATCGCTGGCCAATATCAAATCACTCGATAACAACAAAGTCGAGTTTGTGGATTAATCACAAATTACATTTCGCGCGTGACCCATTGCGGAAACTTCTTCGGCTTCGGCTTGTTTCCCGTTTTATCGGCTGGATTTTCACCTACATGAGTTTTCTCATCCCAGTCAACCGCCTCCGTGATACCCCAAGCCTGATTGCGTTTCATCATCCTTCTCCTGGCTATAAGTTTCACGTGCTCATTGTCCCGAAGCGGCAGGTGGCCTCTCTTGCCAGTCTTGATCCATCGGATGTCGTTTTTCTAACCGACCTGTATTCCACGGTTCAAAGTTTGGTGAACGAGTTTCAGCTCAAAGCCTACCGTCTCATTGTGAACGGTGGGGAATATCAGGATTTTCCACATTTACATTTTCATCTTATTTCAGATACGTAGGGACACGGCACCGCTGTGTCTTTACAGGGATTAATTATGAACTCTATTGCCATTCTTGATTTTGGTTCTCAATATGCACAGATCATCGCACGCCGCATCCGCGAAGTGAATGTGTATTGCGAGTTGTTTCCGTGGGATGCACCCCAGGAAAAAATACTCTCCATCAATCCCAAGGGATTCATCCTCTCAGGCGGACCGAAATCTGTTTATGAAGAGAATGCACCTTACATCCAGAAATTCATTCTTGAATCAGGCCTGCCGATCTTTGGTATTTGTTACGGCATGCAAGCCCTGACCCATGCACTGGGCGGGGAGGTCAACCCTTCAAGCGAGCGCGAATTTGGGTTTGCCGAGATCGAGCCTTTGATCCCCAATACGATGCTTGATGTGATCTCCAAAGTGTGGATGTCACACGGCGATAAGGTGACACGCCTGCCGCAGGGGTTCATGCCGCTCGCCAAAAGCGGAAACAGTCCATATGCGGCCATCGGTGATTTGCAAAGAAAATATTTCGGGGTGCAATTTCACCCCGAAGTGAATCACACCCCGAACGGTACCGAATTGCTCAAACACTTTGCCATTGAGATCTGCGGCGCAAAACCCGAATGGACGCCTGCTTCCATCATTGACGAAAGCGTGAAGCGGATCCGTGAACAGGTGGGGAGTCAGCGTGTTTTGGCGGCGGTTTCGGGCGGTGTGGATTCGTCGGTGGCGGCGGCATTGGTTCATAAAGCCATTGGCGACCAGTTGGTGTGTGTGTTCGTGGATACGGGCCTGCTCAGGCACAATGAAGGTGAACAGGTCGCCTCTGCGTTTCGGGGCGGGTTGGGCGCGGAATTAATCACTGTGGAAGCCAGCGCAGATTTTCTTGGTGCCCTTGCCGGGGTAACTGACCCCGAACAAAAGAGGAAGATCGTGGGGGAGAAATTCATCCGCATTTTTGAACAGCAGGCGAAAAACGTCGGCCAGCCGAAATTTTTGGTGCAGGGGACGATCTATCCTGATGTGGTGGAGTCGTCTGCGCCTGACCGCAACAAAGCCGATAAGATCAAGACCCATCACAATGTCGGCGGGCTGCCGAAGGATATGCAATTTGAACTTGTTGAGCCGTTGCGCTATTTATTCAAGGACGAGGTCCGTTTGGTGGGGGAGGCGCTCGGGCTGAGTGAAGCTCTCGTTTGGCGGCAACCGTTTCCAGGTCCAGGCTTGACCGTGCGCTGTCTCGGGGAGTGTACGCCGGAGCGTGTATCCCGTTTGCGGGCGGCGGATGCGATCCTTTTGGAGGAATTATCCAAAGCAGGCTTTTTAGGAAAAGGCGCAAAGACCTCACAGGCTTTTATGGTGTTACTGCCCGTGAAGTCGGTGGGGGTGATGGGCGATTACCGCACCTATCAGGAGGCGGCTGCCATCCGTGCGGTGGTGACCGATGACTTTATGACCGCCGATTGGGCGCGCCTGCCGTACGATTTGCTGGCGAAGGTTTCAAGCCGTGTTGTCAATGAAGTGGATGGAATCAATCGTGTGGTGTATGATGTGACCAGCAAACCGCCTGCGACGATTGAATGGGAATAGCATTTGTAACGCGGACTTTAGTCCGCCCCAGCTTTGAGAAAATGATCCTACGATTGATGAGGGACTGCCATGAACTTTGATTACGGTGATACTCTGAAACGAGCCGCACAGATGACCTTGCGGTATAAATCCTTTTGGGTGCTGATGACATTACAAATGCTGCCATCCATGATTATGTTTCCTCTTTTCTTTTACGCGCTTTGGGTTTTGGAGAACAGCCGCGGCGAAGCTGGGGGTGTCTGGATGGTCGTTTTGGGGGCTGCTTTGATCCTGCTTTTTTTTGCCAGTTTTCTTCTCATGGCATATTCCCATTCGGCGGTGACTTTAGGAGTGATCCGTGTGGATCGCGGCGGCGAGATTACCGATCTGATGGAATTGCTGCGTGATGCGTTCCCATTTTATGGGCGCAGTTTGGGTTTGATCCTGTCCATTCAGTTGACGATTGGGATGATCTTCACGGTCGTTTTTATGATCATCGGGTTGCTGATGGTCGTGACCATGGGCATTGGTGCCATCTGTTTGCAGCCCGTCATCCTGCTGTTGACTCCCTTGTCCATGCTGTTGATGGCTTTCATGGAAGCCGCGCAGACAGCTTTGATCGCGGAAGACCTCGGCGTGCTGGATTCTTTGAAACGCGCCCTGCAGGTGGTCCGCGCCCATGTGTGGAAGTATGTCATTATTTCGCTGGTCGTGTATTTTGGCACATCCATTATTTCCGGTATCATCTCCATCCCGTTGACCTTTCCTGCCGCCATCCTCGCCATGTCCACTGAAACGATGTCCCTGTCTGATTCTCAAATGGGGATGGCTGTCATGGCTTCCATGTTTTGTTGTTTTGTCCCCGTTATCTTTGCCATTTCCGGTGTGACCCAAACCTTTATCAAGACGACCCTCGGTCTTTCCTACCTGCGGCTGGCCAGCCCGGCGGGGGAGCAGGTCATCACCCTTGAAGAACAAGCCTCCTAAAAACTGCAATATCCAACCACAGAATGCACAGAGATCACAGGTAACCCTGTGGTTCTGTGCTTTTTGTTATAAGATGTTTTTCTACCTGACTCGTATTCCCCCGTTTGGGCTACTTCGTAAACTGCAACCTCAAATTGTTTTGGACGTAAGAATCCATGTTTGATGTTGAAAAATCGGTCGATTTGGCCCTAAAGTTACAAATCCAAAAATCCCTGCGTGGACGGATTTAATCGGGTGGTGTATGATACTGGTCAGTTCCTGACCTTTGTAATTTTGGGCACGAATTTAGAGTTGATTTTCAGCACACTTTTGCGAAAAATCTGAAAAAATGAGATGAGGAGTCCCTATGAATTTCAACTTTGGAGAAGTTTTCACCCGTGCCTGGCAGATCATTTGGAAGCACAAGGTATTGTGGATCTTTGGTATTCTGGCAAGCTGTGCCCGAGGAAGTGGCGGCGGTGGAGGGAACTCCGGTTCGCGGTACCAAACTTCCGGAGGCGATGCCCCCTTTTCAGGCGGACAAATTGAGCAGACCTTTAATCAAATCGGGCAATACCTTCAGGATTATCTCTGGATCATCGTTGTTGGTATCATTGCCATCCTTTTGATTGGGCTCATTTTTATGGCCCTTGGCATTGTTGGCAAAGTCGGCCTGATCAAAGGCACTTATAAAGCCGATGCAGATGTTGAACGCCTGCAATTTGCAGAACTGTGGTCTGAAAGCCTGCCTTACTTCTGGCGCATCTTTGGCCTGAACTTCCTTTTGGGGCTGGCGGTTTTTGTGATCATTATTCCCTTTGTTTTGCTGAGTGTGTTCACAGGTGGGATTGGCGCGTTATGTCTTTTGCCGCTCATCTGTATTTTGATCCCGGTGGGGTTTGTAGTCTCGATCATCACGGAGCAGGCCCAAACTGCCATGGTGCTTGAAGACCTCGGTATCATGGACGGTCTCAAACGTGGATGGGAAGTTGTAAAAGCCAATATTGTCACAATGATCGTTATGGTTTTGATCCTTGGCATTGGTGGTGCAATTGTCGGCATCGTCATCGCTTTGCCGCTGATTTTTGCCGCGCTTCCGATTGTGATTGGAATGAGTTCTTTGGGTGAGTCGTTGACACCTGCGTACATTGCGCTGGCTTGCTGTGTTGCCTATTTACCGGTGCTGGTATTTTTCAATGGTATCATCACCGCCTACACCCAATCTGTGTGGACCTTGACCTTTATGCGTCTGACCACCCCCAAACTCAAAGAGGAAACCCCTGTTTTCGTTGAGGATAATGCGTAAGTTCTTTGCTTTACTGTTCAGTTTGGGGCTTTTGTTTGGGGCCGCTTCGAATGTGCGTGCCCAGCAAAACCTTGCATCCGCAGAGCTTTACCCTGCGGATGCTTCCACTTTCCCGACTGTTTCCGCCTTTTTAGATGTTTTCGACACGAACGGCATTTTCGTATCCGGACTCAAGCCCGAAGCTGTTACCGTCATGGAAGATGGACAGCAGCTTCCAGTGGATGCCCTGACGGAGATCGCCGTTCCCTTGCAATTGACCGTTGCTGTTAATCAAGGTCCGCCTCTCGATGCTCGTGACTCGACCACGAATATTTCCCGCTATCAGCGCATTTCAGAGGTGCTGGTTCAATGGGCCCAGAGCCGCCCCGCCGACCTGCCCGATGACTACAGCCTTGTCAGTCAGGCGGGGCCAGTCATTAACCATGCCAGTGCCGCCGATTTTGTCGTGGGGCTGAGCACGTTCCAGCCTGATTTCCGAGCCGCTACTCCCAACCTGCAATCGCTTGCCATCGCGTTGGACACGGTCAGCGCACAGACCACCCGTTTGGGTATGAAACGCGCGATCCTGTTCATCACTCCGCACACCGACGACATCAATATCGCCTCGGCGCTTGAGCCATATGTGCAGCGAGCCATCGAAAACAAGATTCGAATCTTCGTCTGGTTCGTGGACCTGGAAACGACATTCACCACCACCAGTGCGGCGGCATTCAACAACCTTGCCATCCAGACAGGCGGGAGCATGTTCAAATTCTCCGGGCTTGAAAGATTCCCAGACCCGGAAGCGTATTTCTCGCCTTTGCGCCGTGTGTACGCACTTTCATACACCTCACGTTTGAAATCGGTGGGGGAGCACTCGTTGAGTGCCAAAGTGATTTTGCCCGGCGGACAGTTGACCTCTGCCGAGCAGAGATTTGTCCTCGATATTCAGCCGCCGAATCCATTTCCTGTTACGAACTCGCTGCAGATCACAAGGCGCGCCCCTGAAGATGACCCATTCAATACGGAAGTGCTTTTGCCATTTGCGCAGGAAGTGGAGATCATTGTCGAATTCCCCGACGGGCATCCCCGCGCTTTGACCCGCACCACCCTGTACGTGGATGGCGTGGTCATGGATGAAAATACCGTCGAGCCGTTCAATCTATTCACGTGGAATCTGGCGGCTTACACCACCACCGGTGAACATCAGATCATGGTTGAGGCGGTGGATGTGTTGGGATTGAGCAAGGCCAGCATGCCCGTCCCAGTGGTGGTGACGGTGGTACAGCCCCCGAAGGGAATTTCTGCCTTGCTGGCGAAGTATCGCACCCCCATCACCTTTGGCGCGATCCTGTTGGCGGGGCTTGTGCTATTTGCCATCCTCATCAGCGGAAGATTCCGCCTGCCATCCATCCGCGCTGCACAGGAAGCACGCCGCGCCGAAATTGACCCGCTCACACAGCCGATTCGCGCCCTGGGTCCGCTGCCCACGCTGGCAGAAGAGAAAAACAAAAAGCGCCGAAGCATTCCAAAGAAAGCCGCAACAGATCCCAGGTCAAATGCAGAGGCGATGGCTGCCTTCATCCGAGTCAATGCCGATGGTGTGCCTGCTGTGGCGGCGCCGATCCAACTCTTTGAAAAGGAAATCACCTTTGGTACCGATCCTGTGCAATGCACTCAGATTTTAGATGACCCCTCCATTGCGCCCATGCATGCCCGCCTCAGACAGACCGAAGACGGAGGATTCCTGCTTTTGGATAACGGCTCGATCGCCGGTACCTGGGTGAATTATGAACCCATCCCCCGCGAGGGCCATCGGCTGATGCACGGGGATATGGTAAACTTTGGACAATTAAGTTATCGGTTCACGCTTCGCATACCACCGGTAAACTCCAAACCCAAAATTACGGTCCACAGCATCGAAGAATGATTCGTTCTTCCCTTCCTCACCTACACATTGCAGCACTTAGTCATGCCGGTATGTCTGGCAAGAATAATGAAGACCGTTATGCGGTTTCATCATTCCAGCTAAGCAAGGATGATTCGCGCCCGGCGCTCTTTGCCGTGGTGGCAGATGGCATTGGCGGGCATCGCGCCGGGGAAGTAGCCGCCGAACTGGCGGTTAACTACATCACCGCGGTCGTTGCCGAAAGCAATGCCAAAAAACCCATCAGCATTCTCGAAAATGCCATTCACCACGCCAGCCAATCCATTGCCGCGCACTCAGCAGGCAAAGAGGATGAAGACGGCATGGGCTCCACCTGTGCCTGTGTCTGGGTGATCGAGAATCGCCTGTACACTGCCTATGTCGGTGATTCGCGTATTTATCTGTTGCGCGGCAAGCACATTCAGCGCCTCACCATTGACCACACCTGGGTGCAGGAAGCCTACGAAAAAGGGATCATCACTGCCGAGCAAATGCACGACCATCCCAACCTGCATGTCATCCGCAGGCATTTGGGCGGCATCAAACTGCCCGAGGTGGATTTCAGGTTGCGTATTGATAACGGTGAAACGAACGAGGAATCCATCAACAATCAGGGTTTCCACCTTGCCCCCGGCGACACCATCCTCATTTGCAGCGATGGCCTAACCGATCTGGTGTGGGACGATGAGATCCTGAAAACCATTCGCTCAAAGAAAGATATGAAGGCCTCCGCTGAAGCGCTCATCAATTTAGCCAACGAGCGCGGCGGCCACGATAACATCACCGTTGTCATGATGACCATGCCCTATCTCGAAGAAACGGGCAAAAAGAAATCAGGCATCCTCGATTGGCTGCTTGGCGAAGATTAGCAAAACGGTTCATGAAGTTTTTCTTCATGAACCGTTTTTTTATTTTTAATGGTTTTTTGGGGGAATTTGCCTGCGGCCGCTTCAAACCCCGCCGAAACCTGATTCAACAACGATGAACAGAATCTCAGCCCGGAGAGGTTTATCAGGGCTTTTTGATGCCGCGTTCACGGTCGAGCCATAACTCGCGGTATTTTCTGTTCCAATCGATCAAAAATCTGACCGCGATCACCGCACCCATACCCAGGGCGGCCCACATCGAAATATCGCGGATGTTTAACAGCCACAACGCAGGCGCAGCCAGAATACCTGCAAACACACTCGCCCGCGCTGAGTGGCGGATAAGCAACACCAGCAGAAGCAACAACCCAAAACAGACGAGGAACGCCAATGGGTTGATCGCCAGCAAAACGCCGCCAGTGGTTGCCAACCCCATACCGCCGCGGAATTGGGCAAAGACGGGCCAGCAGTGACCGATCACCGCAAATGAAGCCGTCAACACCAGGATAAGCGGAGAAGCACCCAGTTGAATGGCCAGATAGGTTGGGAGAAACCCCTTTGCTACATCAAGCGCAAAGACCAGCGCGCCCCAGCCAAAACCCGCCTGACGGATGGTGTTGGTGGTGGTGGCATGCCCCGAGCCTGCATCACGCACGTCCACTTTTTTGACGAAGCGGGTGACCCAAATGGAAAACGGGAGTGACCCGCACAGGTAGCTGAAAATGGGGAGGAGAAAGGTTGGCATGTTGGGCTACGGGCAAACAGGCAGGTCGGGGAAGAATTCCTCTCCGTATTTCAGGAGCAGGTCGCTTTCTTCGATGGGGAAGGTGAGCAGCACCGATAACAAGCGCGATTTGTTGAGCGGTTCGGCCCATAAGCGGATCTTGTATTGCTGGCCTTCTTCCACGGCATCCACTTCATAGAGCAGGAGTCTATCCTTCCCGCAAGAGGAGACAAGCGTGGCTTCGTCGTAGCCTTCGAACATGATCTTGAGGGCGTCTTCGCTGTAGAACCAGGTGACATCGTCGGTGCCGACTTCATCACAGAACATGTACACAGTGACATCCGCCAGCGCCGACATGGTGCGGTGTGTCCATGAAATGGTGGATTGCAGCTCCTTGACGGTATAACTGCGCTGCCAGTTCACCTCGGTAAATAGTTCTTTTCCGAATTCCAACCCATATTTGACGTCGTTTTCTGTAGGTTGCAGAGAAGCGCAGCTTACGCTCAGGTCAGATTTTTCCACGCTTTGCGAACCGCAGGCGCTGATGAGCAGGGCAAAAGCAAAGGCGAAAATAAGGACATAAATTTTTTTCATTGATGTTTCTCCTCTTTGGCAGGTGATTCCCTCAGTGCATGGCACTGGGGGGATGCTGAAAATTAATGGAACAGGCGCAGTGTTGTGCTTTTTCCTGGCTTTGTCAGCGAGGCACCTTGAATGGTGTGATGTCTGGGTCAATGGTTTCGTCAAATTCACGGGCGGCGAGATGTCCGCTGAAGATGGCTTGGGCGATGATGTTGGGTGCTTCGGCGTCGCCAATACGGCGCAGGGTTTTGATTTTGCCTTCGGCTAGTGCAGGTTGAAGCTCGTGGTAGAGTGTGTCGTTGGGGATTCGGTCTGTGACCATGACGATGGCATCGCAGGGCAGGGTCGTTTCGGCGGAGGTGATGACGTTCGTGACCGTTGCAGCTTTCGGGTCGTAGGAAGCGATGACGTGGTTTGGAAGCAGGGTAATGTTCAAGTCATGCATCCGCTTGAGGATGCGATCCTGTTCGAGGGTGAATTGAGTCCAGTATGAAATGCTGGGGGCGGGGGTTATCAATGTGACTTCGCAGCCCGCTTCGGGTTGGGCGAGTAATTCGGCGAGGACGCCGCCCATGTAGTAGTGGTCATCGTCGTAGATGATGACTTTGCCCGACGGTAGATTGTGATTCATCAAGTCGTCGGGGGTGAAGATCTTTCCATTGCCTGTCACGGGGCGGGTGAGGTAGCGGCCCATGCCATCGCGCCGCCAGGTTGCGCCCGTGGCTAGGATGATGTGCGGCGTGCCCGTTTCAAGAATATCCTGTGCGGTCATGGGGCTGGAAGGGTAGAAGAAAATATTTTCGGTTTTGTTGATCTTTGTGATGCGGTAATCCACCACGCGCCGCCATTCGTTGAGGTTGGGCAGTGCTGATTCAAGCAGTACACGCCCGCCTGCTTCACGCCGCGCATCGGTGAGGATGACGTGATAGCCGCGCTGACCAAGCGCGCTGGCGGCCTCAAGCCCTGCTGGCCCCGCGCCGACGATGAGGATTTCATCTTTGCTTTTCTTTGGCGCAATGATCTCAGGGTGCCAGCCGCGCCGCCATTCTTCGCCCATGGTTGGGTTTTGTGTGCAGCGAATGGGAACGAAGCGTGTATCGCCAGTAACGCAGATGTTACAGCCGATGCACTCACGGATGTCTTCATGGCGGTTTTCTTTGATCTTGTTCGGCAAAAATGGGTCTGCGATGCTGGGACGTGCCGCGCCGATCAAATCCATGATGCCGCGTTCGATGGCGGAGACCATTGAATCGGGGGAGGTGTAGCGCCCCACGCCGACCACGGGTTTGGTGGTGAGCTTTTTGACGAAGGAAATGTATTTTTCCTGATGGCCTTCTTTTCCAAAACGGGAGGTGACCGAGTCGTTTGCCCAGTTGCTGATGTTCACATCCCACAGGTCGGGGAGTTCGGCGAGCATACCGACGATGTCGCGTGCTTCGCCATTGTGCTGCATTCCGTCCACACCCAGCAATTCATCCACTGCAAAGCGGACGGCGACGGCGCAGGTATCACCGACAGCATCCTTTGTATCTTCAATGAGTTCGCGTAAAAAACGCACGCGGTTTTCGAGCGAACCACCGTATTCATCGGAACGGTCATTGTCTTTGGAGAGCAGGTGATAGGCAAGGGTCATGTTGTGCGCGGCGTAGCAATAGACGATGTCGAAGCCCGCCTTTTTCGCGCGGATGGCGGCATTGCGATGCCATTTGCGGACTTGTTTCAGGTCTTCTTTTGAGGCGGCGCGGCTTTGACCGGGTTCGTATCCGCTGCCGCCGGTGATGCCTGCCGAGCGCGGCCCGAAGGCAGCGGCCCGTGAATATAGGTTGGCAGCATCGTGGCTGTTGTAGGTGAGTTCAATGCCTGCCAATGCGCCGTGTTTGTGAACGGCTTCGGTCATTAATTGCCAGACGGGGATGTCGTCATCGCTCCAGATGCGGCCTTCGAAAAACGGAGAAAGGTCGCTGGTGTAGTGAATTTCAGTTTCTTCGGTGCAGACCACGCCCCAGCCGCCTTCGGCTTTCATTCCGCGCATGGCGGCCATGCCTTCGGGCATCCGCCAGCCGAAGCCGTTGCAGTGCGGCACTTGATAGAAACGATTCGGCGCAGTGACAGGGCCGATCTGAATGGGTTGGAAGAGGATATCGTAACGGGAGGTCATGTCTGTTTCCTAGGAGCAGTTTGGCAGGTTGGGAAAGAGGCGGATGGAGTATTCGTCCAGAAGCGGTTGTGATTCGGCTGGGAATACGATCATGGTGACGATGATGCGGTTATCTGTATCGCTTTCGACCCAGTAATTGATCTTGTATTCGAAGCCGAGGTTGTAGGTTTTGAATTGGTACAGCCTGATCCCTGAATCAAGTTTGCATTCGGCAATGGATTCGTAGCTTTCATAGTTGGCGAAGATGGCGCTCCAGGTGGCTTCGCTGAAATCGCGGTTGAGATCGGGCTCTTCGTAGCCGCAGGGTTTGATCCGCGCTTCGAGGTAGGCAACGGCACCCTGCACAATGTTTTGCCAGGTGATGGAATACGCGCCTTCCAGTGCGGCTTCGCTTTGATCCCAACTTGAGTCAAATGCATCACCTGTGTAGGAGTGTGCGCGGTCAATGTCTTGTTGAGTGGGCTCAGGCGAGACGCAGACAGGCGTAACTGTTGGCAGCGGTGTGTTCGTCGCTACGATTCTGGGTGTGGATGTGATGGTGGGTGGGGGGAGCGGTGTGGAGGTGGGCGGTGGTGCAGGGGGCTTTCCACAGGATGAAAGAATAACTGCGGCAATAATGAGGATGAAGATTTGTTTTTTCATGTTTACTCGTCTGGGTCGGCGTTTGATACAGACGAGTATAGCACGACAAAATAGGCGGGGCAATTTATTTGCCCACCTTGCACAGTGGACTTGATACGATGCGAAATTTATCCGCACTTTGACCGCTGACCGTGAACCACAGACGGTTGTCTGTGGTTCAGTTCTTTGAAGCGGCGTATCAACTGTGCTGGGTAAAGTGAGGTGAAAATTTACAAACCTTTATGGCTTTATCCCCGTAAACATGCGCACCCAAAAATCGGATTTGAAAATGAGCTGCTGGTTTTCGAGTTGGGCTTGATCCAGACGGGCATTTATTTTGTCCATGCCTGCCTGATAGGTTTCTTCACTGAGCAGGGCCAGTTGTGATGTGGCGTTATGTTTGATGAAGGGGTCGTTTAACACGGCCTTGCCCACATGCAGGTTTTGAATGTGCTCCACGTTTTGCATTTGAAATCCCCGAAAGCCAGCCTGGTCCATCAGGATTTCAATTGTTCTGGCTGAGGGATAACGGCTGAGGTCGGTTTCATAGACGGTGTCAAAATACTCGTAGATGTACCAGCTGCCGTCTCCGCTGTGGGGATCGTGGCCGATGACCGCCAGGGTGCCGCCAGGCTTTAGAATGCGGAAGGCTTCGTTGACAAAGGCTGCATGATCGCCAAAGTGATGAATCGCATCCACGCAGTAGACAAGGTCAAAGGTCTCGTTTTGATAGGGGAGTTGGGTGGCTGTGCCGCGCGCCAGTTGGATGGGAGCAGGCTGTTGGCGGGCCTGTGCGATCATCCCCGCTGAATAATCCATGCCGTAAAGCTGGGGGGTGACCTGATGAAGTAGATTTAGCCAGAAGCCTGTGCCGCTGCCAGCCTCCAGAATGCGCTGTGACTTGGTCCGTTTGGCAAGCTCCAGCAGGGCTTGTCCGCGCTCCCAGAACTGTGTGGATGGGTAGCGTTGGTTATATTCAGATGCGATCTTGTCGTAATTGAGTTTTTTGGTTTGCATGTTTTTTTGAGCGCCCCGCATTGATTTTTCTTACCATGCTACACAGGCACGATCTCTTTCACACGCCCCACCTGTCCATCCATCAAGCGGACTTTGATGCCGTGCGGGTGGTTGGGCGATTTGGTGAGGATGTCTTTGACGACGCCCTTGGTGAGTTTGCCTGTGCGTTGATCCTGTTTCAGGACGATCAGCACGGTGATGCCTGGTTTGATGTTGGCGCGGGTTTGACCGTTCATTGCTCATGCTCCATGGGGGTCATCCACGGGCGGACCTCGAAGATGAGCAGGCCAGATTTCACAGCAGGATCAGCGGCGGCGAAGGCTTCGATCTCTTCCTGTGAAACCTCTTTGGTCGTAACCATCATTCCGCCCACATCGGGGAGGAGGAACGGGCCGCCCAATTGCAATTTGCCTTGTTGATGAAACTTTAGATAATGTTCCACATGCTCGCCAACGCCATCCTGCTGGCGATAATCGATGCCGTATTGCCATTTGGGGCCAGGCTTATGGATGACGACGTAACGAACCGGGCGCGTGGGTGGGTTTGTCATTTTTT
>DAOQID010000015.1:29448-44178 GCA_035339375.1 Anaerolineales bacterium
GCCACTTCACCCGCACCGGGATTGCAGAAACAGCCTGTCCGCAGTGAGATATTGACCTTGTTGGCTTCACTTTCGATAAAACGATGATCGAAGGCTTTGCCGTTCTTGTCGTAAAAATTGACCGTGACCGCGCCGCCTCTTCCTTCACTGGTGGCTGGTCCAAATAAACGGACAAGCGGCTCCCCGGTGCTGTGTTTCATGGCGGTCAGGTTTTGCAGCAGCCAGCCTGTTAGCGTCCTGACCCGTTCACTGATCGAATCGTATCCGATGGATTCGATATGCTTGAGTCCGATCTCGATGGCGGGGATGTTGAGATAATCAAGCGTGCCATCTTCAAAGGCGGGAGCGCCGTCGGCGAGGTAATATTTGTCGCCTTGCACCGAGGCAACCGTGATGGTTCCGCCTGCAAACCAGGGGCGGTGCAATTTTGCCAGCGCAGATTTGCGTGCGATCAATGCGCCCAGCCCTGTGGGGTAGCCGAAGATCTTGTAGAAAGAGATCGGCACAAAATCAGGCTTGACCTTGCTCAGATCGAGTTTATTGGTGGGCACGTAGGCGGCGGCATCCAGCAGCACATCCCAACCGTGGGCATGGGCTTTCTCGATCCATTCCAGCGGATGTTTGACCGAGGAGAAGTTGGATTGCGCGGGATATGCAAAAAGGTTGTATCCATTCTTCGAAGGCCGTGCCAGTTCCAGGTCCAGTTGTGAAGCGTCGATTCTCATTTCAGGCAGCATGACTGGAATGTAGGTCACTTCTGCACCACGGGCGTGTGCAAATTCCCGAATCCCATTCACCGAATTGTGATTATCGAAGGTCAGCAAGTAACGCCCGTTCGGGAAGGGATAACTTTCGCCGACGAGTTTGAGCGCGCCGCTGGCATTGGGGGTGAAAATGGCAAGATATTCGTCTGGGTCGGCGTTGAAGAATTTGAGGATGTACTCGCGCGTGCCTTCAACAAGGTGAGTGGCCGCCTGTGAGGTGGGGTTGGATGAATGCGGGTTGCCATAGACATTTTCGTTCAAGAGTTTGTGATGCTTTTGAATCTGTGACTCGGCGTAGATGCCGCCGCCCGTGTAATCGAGATAAACATGCTCGCCTGCATCGAGGCGGGCATAATCTGATTTGCGAAGTTTATCTATGGCTTCGGTGTTTTTGTAGGTGGGGTACTGAGCAAGAAAAGTTTCGAGTTCGTTTGTGGTCATAATGGGTTCCTGTTTTGTAGGGCGGGTTTGCAGCCCGCCATGTTTTGTGGTCAAAAAGTCAGGCAGGAAGCCTGACCTACGATTTAACAGGGTTGCTTAGCTTGCCGAGACCTTCGATCTCCACATCCACCATGTCGCCATTCTTTAATTCGCCCACACCCGATGGCGTGCCTGTGAAAATAATATCGCCTGCTTCGAGTGTCATCACTGAAGAAATGAAGGCGATCAAGGTGTTGATGTTGAAAACCATATCGCGGGTGGATGCCATCTGGCGCATCTGGCCGTTCACACGGCAGGTCACCACAGCATCGGAGGCGTCGAACTCGGTGTCGATCCACGGGCCGAAAGAACAGAAGGTGTCGAACCCTTTGGCCCGGGTCCATTGACCGTCTGTTTTTTGCAGGTCGCGCGCGGTGATGTCGTTGCCGATGGTGTAGCCGAAGACGTATTCCTTCGCGTTTTCGATGGTGATGTTTCGTCCGCGTTTGCCGATGACGACGACCAATTCCGCTTCGTGCTCCACCTGGCTGGATTGCGGCGGCAGGACGATGTGTTCGCCGTTCGAGATGATCGAGGAGGGCGGTTTCAAAAAGATGAGCGGCACTTTGGGAACTTCGTTGCCCAGTTCCTTGGCGTGTTCCACGTAGTTGCGCCCCACGCATAAGATCTTGCTCGGTACGCAGGGGGCGGCCAGTTTTAATTCTCCAACGGGAATCTTTGCCTCGCGGCGGCGGTATTCTCCGAAGATATCGCCCTGGATCTCGCCGACCTTATCATCAAGCATCCAGCCGTATTTGACAGCCTCACCATTGGTTTGATAACGAACGATTTTCATGCTTCTCCTGTGTCAAAACGAAATCTACAAAGGAAACCCTTTGTGCTGCTCACCGCCTTTGTTTGGGTACGGTGCAGGTGTTTTGCAAAACAAAAATGCAGGACAAACTGGGTTTGCCCTGCATCTATTATACAAGCCAACGGCGATTTAGTGATTGGAGGAGGACGGCGGCTTCGGCAGCTGCGGAATGATCCAATTGATCAATGCCTGCGGCGAGCGGGTCTGGATGTAGATTTTGCCCGGGCCGCTCAACTCGATCACAAACCCTTCGCCGCTAAACAGCGTGGATTTGAGTCCGCCGATGGGTTTGGGGGTGACACCCATGTTCCCGTCAAACGCCACGAGATGAGAGGTATCCACCGTGTATTTTTCGCCTGCATTCAGGTTTTTTTCGTAGATCGCTCCGTAGGAAGAGACCAACAACGTACCCGTTCCCGTGGCTTCAAGCATGGAAACGCCTTCGGCAGACATCAAGGCTTTCACGCTCACTTTGGCGGTCAATTCCACCGTTGATTCAGAGGCCATGTAGGAACCCGATTGAATCATCAATTTTCCGCCGCTCATCTCGATGACGGTGATATCACCGGGCAATTCCGGGGCAAGGGTCACTTCGCCGCCCTGTGGGGGCGCTACGAAGAAATTCTGGAAGAAGGATTCGCCGCCCAACACGGCACGTCCGAGCGATTTGAGGAATCCGCCTTCAGCCTTGGTTTCGATCTGCACACCTTCCGACATGCTGACCATGGCCCCAGCCTCGGCGCGGATGCGTTCATTGGGGGTGAGTTTTGCAATTGCAAGAGAATACGACGGGCGGTGAACGACTTCAATATCCATGTGTAAATCTCCTTTGGGTTTTGTTGTAGCGCGACATGTTAGGTCGCGCCACCTATGACGCTCTACAAGATCATTTTACAATTTTTATCTCGATCCGTTCCGCATCATCCAGCAATTCACTGACAGATTTATGCAGAACAGGATGGATCAAATCCGGGGCGATCTCTGCCAGCGGTAAAAGCACAAAGGCACGTTCATGCAGGCGCGGATGCGGCACCACCAGCGGGGGCGTGTAGATCACCATGTCATCGAAGAACAGGATGTCAATGTCGATCAGGCGCGGGCCATTTGTAAAGTTGGGCACACGTCCCAATGCCGATTCAAGCCGTTTCAAATGGGCGATCAATGCCTCTGGCTTGAGGTACGTCTCCACTTTCAGCACTTGATTAAGGAAGGCGGCCTGCTCGGTGAATCCCCATGGCGGCGTTTCATACACAGACGATTTCTGCTTCACGGTCATTTGCGGCGTGAGGTTGCTGATCGCTGTCTTGAGGTTCATCATGCGGTTGCCCATGTTGCTTCCAAGGGCGAGATAAACAATGTGATTCATGCCTGCCTTGTCAATCTGAAAAATGGATTATGGCCTGTGTTCGTCGTAATGTTCGGCGATATCCGCCGCGAGCCAGCCTTCGATATCCTTGTTCGTAAAAGCCGAGTCGGGCAATCCTTTCACGAATCGAACCATATCCTGCCGTTTGCTTTCAAATTGTTTTTGCACTTCTTCGTCTGAAAGCTGGTTGTATTTTACGATCAATTCCCTGTTGAAGGCATCGGTGTCACGATCTTGCCATGTGAAATTCGGGTCACTCAAAATACCTTTGATGATGCGCTCGCCTTCCTCCCACCAGCCAATGGCATGACCCAGCAATTCACGGAAATTCTCCACACCCTGTTTGCTCAGAAATGCAGCCTTGTCTTCGACCTTCTCAAAGTCTTCAATGTATGTGCCCCATCCATGCTCAAGCGTATCCAGGATCAAAAAACGGCTCGAAGCCACCAGATGCTCACGGGCGTGATTGATGAAAATACCATTGACCCAGGCCTGTACACGGCGATTTTCCCACGCGGCCTTGTTCATGGAACGTAAATCAGCCACGGTCTTCTGGCGTGTTTTTTCAAAATGCGCGAGGAATTGCGCTTCATTCCAGCCTTTGTACTTTGCCACTGCTTCGGCATTGAATGCATCAAAATCATATTTCTTACGCGCATACTCGCGGTCCTCTGCAATGGCGAGGATGATGCCCATGCCCTCTTCCCACCATGCCAGCACATGGGCCAGCATATCGCGGAACTGCTCATAGCCCTGTGCATTGACCCGCTTCAAGCCTTCATCGGCAGGCCAGCGCTCAAACCGCTGAATATAGGTTGCCCATTCGATCTCAAGAAAATCAAGTGTGCGTTGTTTGAAACTGGACATGATGTTCTCCGTTTTTATAAATGGATTCGCCCTGATGAAACGGGCCCTACTCGGTCAATGCAACGATCTCGGAATTTTTCAAAGCGTGATGCAGATCCGTGCTTTTGAGGATGACCGCCGTATTGCGCATCCCCGACCCGATGGAAATTTCCTCTTCGAGCATCACGCTCGGATCGATCAACACCTTGACCTGATTCAGCAATCCGAACGGCCCCACCGCCCCGATTCGGTAGCCCGTCACCGCCAGAACCTCATCCTCTGAGGCCATCGAAACGCGGGATTTTCCAAGGTGCTTCCGCAAAGTCTTCCATGAGATTTGCGCGGGGCCAGCGACCAGAGCCATTATAAATTCATCCTCGGCCACACGGAACAAAATGCTCCGCACCACCTGCGAAGCCCGCTGACCACGGTCACTTGCCGCCTGCTCCAACGAGTGGACAGGACGCGCGTCATCGTGCCGAAAGATTGTGTGCGGCACACCAAGTTGTTCCAAAGCAATACTGACTGGGGGAGTTTCCATGTTTATTTCGTCTTCTCTTTATATTCACATAGTTTGACGATGGGACACTGTGGACAATTCGGCTTGCGCGCGTGGCAGATTTCGCGCCCGAGGCGGATGATGTTCAAATGCGCGGCGTAATAGGTTTCAGGCGGAAGCACAGATTCGAGATGCGGGTGGGCCTGTTCCACGGTCATTTTTTCGGGGCGCAGACCGATGCGGCCTGTAACGCGATAGACGTGGGTATCCACTGGAAAAGCGGGCATGTTCAGCGAAAAACATAAAACGATGGCGGCAGTCTTCGGGCCGACGCCGTTGAACTTCGTCAGCCAGGAGCGTGCCTCTTCGATGGGCAGACCAGCTAAAAAGTCCAGATTGAGCGAGCCGCGTTCTTCTGTGATGGCGCGTAAGACCTGTTGAATGCGCGGGCCTTTTTGATTCGCCAATCCTGCGGGTTTGATCGCGGCGATCACATCCTCCGCGTTTGCATCGCGGACAGATTCCCAGGTGGGGAATTTTGCGCGCAGGGCATCGAAGGCGCGGTCGCGGTTGATGTCATTTGTGTTTTGCGAGAGGATGGTGGAGACGAGCTCATCTATGGCAGGGAGCGGGTTGCGCCAAATGGGCTCGCCGAATGCCGTGAGCAGAGTTTGGTGGATGAGGAGCGCGCGTTCTTTTGGATTTTTCATAATGTGTCGAGCAATTGTAGCGTATTCTCAATTACGTCGCGATGTTTTTCAGGGATGATATTTTGAAAAAGCACGGCAGTGTGCCTGTAAAGATCGAGGGCGGCTTTTCCACGGGTGATGTAGGCTGGCTGGGTTGCGATGATATCTGCACCAAGCGCGAGACGGAAGGATTTTGTCCACGGGTGAGTGGCGCCGATGGTTTGCTGGATGATATCGAAGTAGCGGTTTTCGCTGGTCATCATCATTCCTTGTTGAACGGCGACCGCATTGGCCAATCCTCTGAACAGCCCCCACACAGCATACAAGACCTTTGACTCATTATCCGCTGAAAGCCCGTGGACGATCTTGTGTATTTCCTCAGCGCAACTCATTAATTCCTCGGCGGCGTATTCATCTGCGGCGGGTTGCATGGCCTGCCAATTGAAATTTTGTGCAGCTTGTTTGAGGTTTGCGATTGCGCCCGTATCGTCGGTGAGTATGACCATTTGCCTCAGCCCCGGTACGGCCCAGATCGCTTTTTGCGGTTTGCCAAGCGATTCCAGTTCCTGTACGATGGTGAGATATTTCAAACTGACAAGGCGACCTTCCATGTGGGTGAGGGTGTAATCGGCTTCACCCGAAAGCGACTCGACGAAGATATCCAGGTCAATATCGCTGTGGGCAGTGTGTTCGCCCCGTGCATAGCTGCCAACCACTGCAAGACCAAGAACGCCCGGTTGCATTAGCCGGGCGCTCAGAGATTTGAGGAATGGGTCTTCGTGGAGGTTCATGCGAGTTGGAAGGCGGGGTACGATTCGCCTGTGACCAGTCCGCGGTGATTTTTGAGTTGTTTTTTGGGGCCGAAGGCTTGCAGAGATTTCAGTTGTGCGTCTTGAATGGCTTTCAATTGACGCAGGATTTCCAGCGTAACTGCAGGCCGCACACGCACACTGGATTCAAGCTCGTCGTTCATGCGGGAGGCATCGCCATCGGTGACCTTGAAGGCAATACCAACGCCGTATTCGCCATACACGCCGGGCATCAGGCCGATGAGTTGGAAGCCTTCCGCGCCGCGCTTGGTGATGACCCGTCCCTGGCAGGCTTGCATCAATTCACAATCGAACTCGCCGAAGTTGCTCACCATTTCAGGGTGAGCGATCATGGCGGCCGTGATCTTTTGACAGGCCGCTGCGCGGGGTTCGCTCAATTCACGCGGATCGCACATCCGTGCCATGCCGAGGGCTGCGTTGAACAAGGGCAGGGCAAAATTGGGCGCAGAACAGCCGTCAATGCCAAGCTCGATCTTGTCACGGTCAAATTTGCACATCTCTGAAACGGTTGTCAGAATGTCCTGCTGGATGGGATGGCTTCTATCGAGATAATTTTCCAGTGGCAGTCCGCGCATTTTGGCGTGAGCAAGCATGGAGGTGTGCTTGCCAGAGCAGTTATTGAAATTAGCGGTGGGCAGGATTCCCTGCAGGATAACCTGCTTCAATACAGGCACATCCCCGGGCAGGTGTCCGCCGCATTGCAGGTCGGTTTCCTGAATGCCGATCTTGGCCTGCATGGCTCTGACCGTATCGAGATGAATCTGTGCGGTTTCGTGCGAAGCGCATGAGATTGATATCTCGCTTTGTGTGTAGTGGAAATGTTCCGCTCCGCCGCGCTCAATGAATGGCAGTGCCTGAAACGGTTTGGCTGATGAACGTAAAAAGGCGACCTCGTATGGGTCGCCGTAGGAGTGCAGAAGTTTACCGTTGGAATCCACGATGGCGATGGAACCAAAGTGGGTTGATTCGACCACGCGCCCGCGGGTCAGTTCAAGCAGGGGTTGGCGCATGTTTAATCCTCATTGTATTGCCCGGCGGTGTGATTTGGGCGGGCGTTGTAGTGAAGCAACCCATAGCGCAGGCGTTGGGCGAATTGTTTCTGGCGGGCGGCCGGGGCCTTGAACCATGTCAGGAGTGACGTAACCAGTTTCTCGGTCGCCGCTGGATTCGGTTTTTTCGTCGTGCTCTTTTCCAGCTTGTCGTGTGTGTGTTTGATGAAATCGAGTTGCGCTTTTACGATGTTGGCCGTCACCACACCGCCGCGGCTGCTGATGATGGTATAGCCTTTGTAGGCCGGGCTCAGAAGCAGGTTGAGGGTGGTAAGCCAGTTGGCAAGGTTTGAACCCGCAAAAAAAGGCGGCTGGTTTTTCAAGACAGCATCCCCGACGAACAATATTTTTTCATTGGGGAGGTGTACCCAAATGGAACCGCTGGCTGGCCCGGGGTGATGTTCCAAAAATACGGGGGAATCGCTCCAATGCAGGGTCATTTGATTTAAAAAGGAAATTTCTGGAGGTGCCCAACGGACACTTCCCAACCCGGCAATGGATTCCCAATCTGCGCCTGTTTCTTCCCCTTGAGCCTTGAAGGTGTTCGGGCGGGTTCGAAAGGTGTTGGCGGTTTTTTCGTGGGCGATCACTGTGCAATCCATGGCACGTGCGCCGAGGGTGCGGTCGGGGTGTGCATCGAGGTTGACGAGAACCCGTTCCATGCCGCCGCCGAGATTCATCAAAGCCGCGCGCCATGAGCGTGCGTCTTCGGGGGAGGGGGGTGCATCGATCTGGATCAATCCGCGGGGTGTGACGATCACGCCGAGTGTAACCCCGGGAAATTGATCTTCGATGAAAACGTTATTGGTAATTTCCTGCATGCTGCTCCTGAAAAAAATGGAAAATTAAAGCTTGTCTTCCTTGATGGTCAAACGGCCTGTCTGACGTTTGAGCTGGCCTGTGGCTTTCTTTTGGGCAACCGGCAGGGTGAGGAAGAAGGTGGTGCCTTTATCAACTTCACTTTCAACCCAGATCTTTCCACCATGTCCCTGCACTGCCAGCTTACAGAAAGACAGCCCAATGCCGATGCCGCTGGGGTTGTTATTTTTGCCGCGCAGACGGGTGAATTTATCGAAGACGCGGTCGCGGTCCTGCGGGGGAATGCCGGGCCCATTGTCTTTCACCCAAAACTTGACGAACATTCCATCGGTGGTCTGCGCGCCGACTTCAATATGCCCGCCCATGGGCGTGTACTTGATGGCATTCTCGATCAGGTTGATGAATACGCGGTAGATCATATCCACATCCACCCAAATGAGCGGGAGGACGGTGTTGGCCTTGTTTTCCAGAGTCTGCTCGCGGTTTTCCACGCCGCGTTCGGTGTCGCGGACCGATTCGCGAATCAGCGCCACCGGGTCAATGGCGTGCTGATCAACGATCGGCTGACCTGATTCGAGGCGGTTTGTGTCGAGTAAAGAATACACAAGCCTTTGAATGCGCCCCGCAGAACTGCGTGCGATGTTGAGCATGGTGAAAAGGGTCTCGTCGTTCTCGGGCAGCATATCCTTCATCATCTCAAGGCTTGAAACGATGTTGCCGAGCGGCGAGCGGATATCGTGATAGATCATGTCGGTCATGTCTTTGCGCAGGGCATCCAGTTCCTTGCGTTCGGTGATGTCACGCAGTATCCACTGAACCGAGTCGCTTTCTTCGATCTCCACACGATGAGCATGAACTTCAATGGGAACGACCCCGCCATTCTGCTGGTGCAGGTCTGATTCGTAGTTGCATTCATCGTTATGCTTGAGGGTTTCAAAGTTGAGACCGGTGTTGTTCCACTTGACCTCATGCAGCTGGTCAATGCTCATGTTGTGCAACTGCTCATTGGTGTAACCACTCAGGCTCACCGCCTGACGATTGGCTTCCAGTACACGGCCTTCCCAATCTGTGATCAAGATCGGGTCAACACTGTCTTCAAACAGTTCGCGGTAACGTTCATGGGCCCTCTTCAATCGCTCCATGAACTGGGCGTTTTGGATGGTTGTGCCTGCAAGGCTGCCGAGACCGGTCAACACCAGCAGCGCGTCCATGTCGAATGCGCCAGAGATGGGATTGATGGCCTCAAGGATGCCGATGACCTTTCCCTGAGTCTGGATCGGGACGATGGCCAAGGCCCGCATCACGATTCCCCCGAATTTGTCCACTTCACTAAAGCGTTCGTCTGCGTTGACGTTGGGTACGATCAACCCAAACCCATTGCTGACCACCAACCCAGTCAACCCGCGGCCATTTTTGATGTGCCTGCCGGGGATATTGCCTGAGTTGTGACCTGCTGCAGCTTGAAAAACGATGTCGTCGGTGGTGTTGTCGATCAAAGCCAGTGCCACGGTCTCGACCTGTAAGGCCTGCATGGTCTGGTTAAGGATGCGGCGCCACACATCGGGCAATTCCAGCGAAGTGTTGATCGCCGCCGCCCCCTCTGCCAGTGAGGACATGACACGGGCGGTCCGCTGGCTTTCGGTGTAGAGGCGCGCGTTCAAAACGGCCACACTGGCCTGATCGGCGATGGCTCGCATCAGGTCCAGATGTTCTTCAGTAAAAGCATTGGGAATTGAGTGGACGAGGGTCAACACACCCACCAGACGTTCACGTGCCATCAACGGCACACACAACGCCGATTTTGCCCCGCTTCTATCCACAGAGTCATCTTCACGACGCAGCCAGCGTTCATCCTTGCTGGTATCAGGTACCAGTGCAGCTTTGCGGCGCTGGATCACCCAGCCTGCAAGACCGCGTTCCACTGTGTCACGCAATTGCTGGGTGGTATGTTCATGGAGTTGTTTGCCGTAGACAATGGTGGCATCCACTGGTTTGCCAAGATCATCCATGACAACGATGCTGCCGCGTTCGCCGCCCACATATTGAAGGGCTGCAAAAAGCAACCGCTGTAGTACCGTGCGAAGGTCCAACGCGGTTGCGACCTCACGGCTGATGTTGACCAATAATTCAAGCAATGAACGAGAGCGATCTTCAGTCATAAATATTTCTTAAATTATACTACGCAAACCTTTTCGAATAACCCTGAAGGACGGAGGGAGCCGTTTTGGTACAATTGCGCGCATGTCACTTGATGCTTCCCGTATTAAAGCCTTATGTTTCGACGTGGATGGCACCCTGAGCGATACCGATGACCTGTATGCGCAAAAGGTGGAGCGGCTTTTTCCCCGCTTTTTATTCAAAAACCCTGCTCGTGCGGCGCGGCGCTTTGTCATGTGGGTGGAAGCACCCGGCAATGCCCTGCTTGGTTACGCGGACAGGCTGGGTCTTGACGATGAAATGGTCGCGATTATCAATTGGATTTCCCGCCATCGCAAACATTCGGATAAAAAATTCCTGCTCGTACCAGGTGTGGATGACATGTTGAAGCAGCTGCATGGACGTTACCCAATGGCTGTGGTCAGCGCACGGGATGAACGCGGCACGCTGGCTTTTCTCGAACAATTCGGGCTGGTGAAATATTTCGATGCCATCGTAACAGGCCTGTCTGCAGAACATACCAAGCCGTATCCAGACCCTGTTTTGTTGGCGGCACGGAAAATGAATGTTCCCGCAGAAAACTGCCTGATGATCGGCGATACCACAGTGGATATCCGTGCGGGGAAATCCGCGGGTGCGCAGACCGTTGGTGTGCTTTGCGGGTTTGGGGAGGAACCTGAACTGAAAAAACTTGGTGCGGATCTGATCCTTTCAGACACGCCGAAACTGTTGGATGTGCTAAAGTGACCTGTTGTGTCATGAAGTAGGCAAAATCAACATCAAAAACATAACTCACCCCGAAATTCAGCTTCCGTGGGTGAGTTATGTTTTTAAACCTCTGGCAGCAATGGCTGTTTACTTTGCGGGCTCTTTGTATTCAAAATACTTTTTCAGGCCAAGCATCGGCTTTTCAAGGAAATTCCAGGTCAGTATGGAGATGAAGATGGTGATTCCAAAAGTCAGACCGATATAGAGAAAATAGATCTGCCAGCCCCGATAGTCATTCCGCCACAAATAATCGAGCAGGGTGAGGCCGATGGGCATGTGGAAGAGATAGATCGAATAACTGTGGTCGCCGAAAAAGGTCAACACCTTGTTGCGGAAAAATCGGCGGATAAAACTCATCCGGTCATGGGTGGTCAACACCACAATGAGCGCCGCCGCAAAAACGGAAGCCAGTGTGTACCCAACGACGGTCAGCGGCACATTGCCGTAGGCGGGGTGGGGAATGCCAATACTTCGGCTGGTGACCGCTTCTGTGATAAGCAAAGCAGGGTAGGCGATCAAAAAGACAGGCATGGCGATCCTGCTGAGTTTGGCCTTCCAATCGGGGTAGGTAAATGCAACGGCGATCAAAATCCCAAATGAGATCTCTTCAAAACGGGTGAATGTGTTGTAGAAATAAAAGTTCGTCATCTGGTCAACATCCGTCCACAAAAAGGCGGAAAGCACGCGCGCCAGAATGGAAACGAAAATGATTCCCCCCGCCACCTTTGCCAGTGTTTCCTTGCGCGTAAAATAGACCAGAAAAGGGAACAGCAGGTAAAACTGTTCTTCAATGGCCAGTGACCAGGTCACCGAGAGATGCTCCGTGCCTTTCACGTTCGTGAGAAAGTGGAACCAGTTCTGTTGATAGAAAAGATAATAAGGCAGCGCCTTCGGAATCTCAGCCACGTAATCGGGGTCGAGTTTGGGCATCAGAAACAGGATCAAAGCGAGGACAAAATAATAAAGAGGAAAGACCCGCAGGGAACGGCGGACATAAAAGTTCTTAAAATAATCTTTCTCTTCCTTCGTCCTCAACAGGATCCCAGTGATGAGAAAACCTGAAAGGACAAAAAAAGTATCCAGCGCATACCATCCATACAGGGTCAGGCTGGTGATGAAGTGCAGTACCGCATTTGTCGTGAAATAATCGCCCCGTTTGAAAATATGATAGGAGATGACCAGGATCGTTGCGATTCCACGCATGCCATCCAGTTCATTGAAACGTTCTTCTGACGCCATGGAAGCATCCTTTTCGTTCACAGGAATAATAAGGTGCGTAATTGTACTATCGTTTATTTTCTGAATAGTAAACCCGCGGGGTTTGGTATTTCGTAGTATATTCTGCCCCCTACGAGGAAAAATTTCATGGCATTGATCAGTTTACAGGAAGTCAGTATCGGGTTTGGCGGTCCGCCGCTGCTTGATAAAGTTAATCTACAGATCGAGCAGGGAGAATGGATCGGCTTATTGGGCCGCAACGGCATGGGAAAATCCACCCTGCTGAAACTGGTCAACGATGATATTGCCCCACAAAGCGGCATCATCGCCCGCCAACAGGATTTGCGCACCGCCTATCTTCCGCAGGAAGTTCCTGCTGGGATCACAGGAAAGGTGTTCGACATTGTTGCAGGCGGTCTGGACTCACTGAAACCTGTCCCTGCCTCCGACGAACATCACTGGCGCGGACAGCTTCAAGTGGAACAGGTCATCTCGCGGATGCAGTTGGATGGCGAGGCCCGTTTTGAGATCCTCTCCGCTGGGATGAAACGCCGTGTCATGCTTGCCCGTGGATTGGTACGCCAGCCCGAACTGCTTCTGCTCGATGAACCCACCAACCACCTCGATATCGCCTCCATTGACTGGCTTGAAACCTTTCTCAAACGCTGGGGCGGAACCTTGCTGTTCGTCACCCACGACCGCGTCTTTTTACAAAAACTCACCTCCCGCATCGTCGAACTGGACCGTGGACGCCTGTTCGATTGGAATTGCGATTACTCCACCTTCCTCGAACGCCGTGATGCCATGCTTTCTGCAGAAGCCGAGCAAAACGCACTCTTCGACAAAAAACTTGCCCAGGAAGAAGTTTGGATTCGCAAAGGGATCGAAGCCCGCCGTACACGCAACGAAGGCCGTGTGCGTGCGCTCAAACGTCTGCGCGAACAACGCAAGGAACGCCGCGAACGACCGGGCAAAGTGAAAATGCAGATCCAGAGCGAAGCCCGTTCGGGTAAGATCGTCATCGAAGCGGAAAACGTCAGCTATGCCTACGATGGACGGACCATCGTCAAAGAGTTCACCACCACCATTCAACGCGGCGACAAGATCGGCATCATCGGCCCGAACGGTTCTGGAAAAACGACTTTGCTGCGCCTGCTTTTGGAAGAATTGACCCCGCAAACGGGGACGGTGGAACACGGCACGAATATCGAGATCGGTTACTTCGACCAACTCCGCGCCCAATTGGATGAGACCAAGTCAGTGCTCGATAATGTGGGGCAGGGCAGTGACAATGTCACCATCAATGGCCGTTCGCGCAACCTGAATGTGTATCTGGAGGACTTTCTCTTTTCACGTGACCGCATCAACGCGCCGATCAGCGCGCTCTCCGGCGGCGAGCGGAATCGTTTGATGCTGGCGCGTCTATTTGCCCAGCCTGCCAACCTGCTTGTGATGGATGAGCCCACCAACGATCTGGACGTGGAAACATTGGAGATCCTCGAAGAACTTTTGCTCGATTATGAAGGCACGCTGTTACTCGTCAGTCATGACCGTGCTTTTCTGAATAACATTGTCACCAGCACACTGGCCCTTGATGGCAGCGGACGGGTGATCGAAACAGTCGGCGGATACGACGATTGGGCGAAGCAAAATGAATCGGCGCCGATCGAGTCGAAGCCGCGCAAGGCAGCTGTCGGCTTGGAGAATGAGGCGCGCTCTTCCTCCTCCAAAAAACCGAGTTACAAGGAACAGCGTGCGATCGAAGCTCAAAAACGGGAACTTGCCGAACTTCCACAGCGGATCGAAAAACTGGAAGCGGATCTTCACGCACTGACGGCTGAGATGGCGACCCCGAATTTTTATCAGCGGGATAGTTCTGAGATCGCGCAGACAGCGGAGCGGCTGAAGCAAATGCAGGATGAACTCAACCAGGCGTATGCGCGTTGGGAAGAATTGGAAACGTAGTAGTATTGAAGTAAATTATGGAAAGGCGATACCATGCAATTCACAAAAGATGAACTTGCCGCATTGTTGAATGGAGAGAAGCCGCTGCAATTGACAGGTCTTGACTTGAGCAAGGCCAATCTGATCAGGGCTGAGTTGAGCAAGGCCAACCTGAGCGGCGCCGACTTGAACGGAGCCTTTTTGGATGAAGCCAGATTGCGCTATGCCAACCTGAACGAAGCCAATTTGGAAGGCGCCCATATGAATCGGGCGAATTTTCACGGGGCCAATTTGGCTGATGCCGATCTCAGCGACAGTGATTTGAGTGAGGCTGACCTGAGCGGGGCGAATCTGGCCGATGCAACTTTGATGTATGCCAACCTGACCTCGGCCAACCTGAGCGGTGCAAATTTGAACGGCGCGAAATACAATCACCACACGCAATGGCCTGCCGGGGTTGACCCAAAAGCGGCTGGTGCAGTGCTTG
>DAOQID010000016.1:0-7375 GCA_035339375.1 Anaerolineales bacterium
GACGCGATCGGTGTTGTGCGGGCGAGCGCGCGCATTTGGATGATATCGGCCCCAGTGACGGCTTTGCTTGCCGCAGGTGATTCCTTGCCTGTGGTGCGGTCTAAAATCTCGACCATTTCACCCACGTTGGGCAAATCCACATTCACTTTGAAAAAGAAACGATCCAGTTGCGCTTCGGGCAGGGGATAGGTCCCTTCCATTTCGAGCGGATTTTGTGTCGCCATCACGAAGAACGGTTCTTCGAGTTTGTAAGTTCTTTGAGCCACCGTCACCGAGGCCTCCTGCATCGCTTCGAGCAACGCAGATTGCGTCTTCGGTGTGGCGCGGTTGATTTCATCTGCCAGAACCAAATTTGAGAACAGCGGCCCTTCGCGGAAACGAAATTCGCGCTTGCCGTTGTCGTCGCTGAGGATTTCTGTTCCGAGAATGTCAGCGGGCATCAGGTCTGGCGTGAATTGGATGCGCGAGAATTTCAAATCCAATGCCTGCCCAAGCGTGCGGATCAACATCGTTTTGCCCAGACCTGGCACGCCTTCCAAAAGGACGTGTCCGCCCGCGAGGATGCTCACCAGCACATGCCGCACCACATCGCCCTGGCCGACGATCACGCGCCCCACTTCGGTTTCGATTCGGTTTGCATATTCGCGGAAGGTGTCAACAGAAAAATCGCTCATGGTCGCTCCGTTATTTCAAAGAGATAAAATAATTTCGGATCAAGTCAAAGAATTGCATGGGCACTTGTCCATTTTCGATGGCTTGATAATAGAACTGCTCGTATTGCGTAAACACATTGGTGTACGGCACAAGGCTTTGACCATCCGTCGCGGTGGTGGGGCTGGTGCCGACCACATCGCCGTCATTTCCAGAAGTGGGAAGCCCAACGTTCTCTCCGTTTTCGCCGCCAAGCAACGATGGAGCATAGATCTGTTCGTATGTGGATTCGCCGCCATCGCCTGCGCCGTTATTTTGCTCGATGGGAGAACTGCCCGCCTCATTTCCCTGTTGAGGAGAATCTGGCGAATCACCCGACCCCGAGCCTGATCCAGCGCTGCTATTTTGTCCACCCGAATTATTTCCCTGCTGCCCCTGTCCCTGACCATTTGCCTGCGCCGATTGATTCCCGCCGCCCGCCGCCAATAGCTGACCTGCACCCTGTTGCATTTGGCCCGCCGCCTGACTCGCAGTCTGCGCGGCAGTGACTTGCTGACCTGCATTCGCCATTTGTTGCGAGGCATTGGCAAGCGCCTGCTGTGCCGCGGCCAAATCCCCATTGCGGATCGCGTCTGCGGCTTGTTGCATGGCCTGTGCCAATTGCGGGTTTGTGGATGCCAGTGATTGTGCCGTGGCTTCCAGTTGGTCGGCGAGTTTTTGCAACTCTTCAGGGCTCATCTGACTCAAGTCCATGTTGTTGAGTTCATTCGCGGCTTGTGTGAAATTTCCACTTGCAAGGTTTTGCCCCACCGATGAAAGCGGAGTCCCTTCTTGTGCTTGCAGGGAACTGCCCGCCTCTTTCAACGCCTGTGCGGTTTGACCTGCCTGCTCACTATTCAGGGCTTGCAGTTGTTCGCCTGTATTCGTCAAAATGGAAACAGCGCCTTCGAGCGATGGGTCCTGGTCGAGGGCTTGCAAGGCCTGGTTGAGCGGTTCGGTCAGTTCCTGTTTTTGTTCGGCGGTCAGCGCTTCGTTTTCGTTGATCTCTTTGATGATCTCTTCGATCTGTTCCTGTTGTGCGGCGATGGCCTGCTCCACAGCGCGCTGACGGCTTGCAGCGGCGAACAGCGCATCACCGCGGAACCATAAAACACCGATCAACAGCGCGAGGATCAAGGCCAGGGCTGAGTCGAATCTTTTTAGTCGCAGAGGCAGGTCTCGGCGGGGTTGGATGCGGTGCGCGGCGGAGACCGCGTCGTCCAATTGCTTTTGAACCATTTCGTTGGCGTGGTCCGCGGTGCTTAGTTCCAGCGCAGTGCTGATGCGTTCTTCGAGATGAAAGGCGCGGTCAAAATGACGCGCGGCTTTTGTTGTATTTACTTTCCAGAAAAATGCGATGATCGCTGAGAGGATCGGTAATAAAGTGACCGAGGCAACGACAAGCGCGAGAAATTCCTGTTTCAAGAGTTTTGCCTGAGCCAGCCCGATGCCGCCAAAGAGCAGGGAGAGCCCCAGCGCTGCGGCCAACCCGCGCAGATACCAGGTCAGTGCGCGCTGGACGCGTAACCATTGAATCCAGTTTTGGAGGGTGTGATTGAGATGATTGATCGTGCTCATGGTCGTTTGCTCCATTAAGGCTCGTGACGCTTCAGGTAAAAGACGATTAACCTTATCATTAAAATGGTCATTGTTATAGAGAAGATCGAGTACAAAATCCATGGTGACACCAGGACCATCGGCGGCACGGGTGATTGGATCAGGAATAAATTTTGTTCTTCGATCAGCATGGCTTCGCTGACGAAGGCGGCAGAAGCTGGGTTGGTTGAAATGATGGTCCACAACACGTTGAGCAGCCAGCGTTGAAACTCGAAGCTGGCATTTGAGAGCAGGTAGGAATTTTCATTTATGGCATAGATGCCCGCTGCGAATAAGAGGATCGGCAGGATGAGGGTGGTGTAGGACAGGATGGTTGCGATGGATGTCCGTTTGGAGATGCCTGAAAAGTACAAGCCCAGTGTGCAGAAGTTGATCGTGGAAAGGGTGAGAATCCAGATGGAAATTAGAACTTCCTCAATGCCCACGCCGCCCAGAAAGAAAGCAAGGCTTTGCAGGGGAATTGCAGCGACAATGAGCAAGAGCAGGTACATGACGGATGACCCCAGTTTGCCGATCACAATGTCTTTTGCGCTGAGCAGTGACATTCGCAGCTGGTCGTAGGTCTGCCGCTCTCGTTCTGACGAAATTGCACCAGACGTGAGCGCAGGGCCGATGAATCCCGTCAGGATGATTTCCAGAAGCACAACGATCAAAAAGACCTGTTTGCCTGCCTCCTGTAAAAAGCCAGGACTGCGGCTGTAGGTGTTGCGTACTGAATAGACATAGACGGCGTAAATGACGAGGCTGATCAGCCCGAGGTAGGCGGTCAGCATCACAAATCCCTGCCTGCCGCGCATGCGGCCTTTTAGTTCCTTGGCGATAATGGGGTTGTTCATCCAGCTCCAGCGGGGTGCTTTTTCATGCAAAGATGACGTTGAGCCTTCCATGTTGGTTCCTTTTGGCGATCGGCTGCTGAGTGTAACAATAACATTTTACCTGCTCTGCGTTTTTCGTTTACAATCCCTGTATGCCTCTCGCACTTGTCACTGGCGGTGCCCACAGACTCGGCAAAGCCTTTGCCTTATCCCTGGCCCGCATGGGATATTCCATCGCGCTGCATTACCGTGCCTCTGCCAATGAAGCCGACCACACGGTCAAGGAGATCCGTGCCTTGGGCGTGGATTGCCTCCCGATCCGTGCAGATTTGACCCTGCCTGAAAAAATCGATTTCCTTTTTTCACTGGTGGATGAATTCAAAACCCCACTGAAGGTGCTGGTCAATTCGGCAGCAGTTATGCCCGTTGGAAAACCGCAGGAACTCGAGATCCATGATTGGGATTTGGCGCTCGACCTCAACCTGCGGGCGCCATTTATGCTGGCGCAGGAAGCGGCAAAGCGGATGACCGATGGCGGGCTGATCGTCAACATCACAGACATTGGCGCCCAAAAGGCGTGGAGCCGCTACCCATCATACACGGTCAGCAAGGCTGGGCTCGAGTCGCTTACGAAGCTGCTTGCTCGTGCCCTTGCGCCGACAATCCGAGTCAACGCCATTGCGCCTGGTCTCGTCCTGCCATCGGATGTGGTCACCGAAGAGCAATGGGATAACCTCGTTCAAAAACTTCCGCTCAAGCGCGCCGCCACGCTCGAAGAAGTCACCTCCGCGCTTGAATTCCTTATCAAAAATGAATATGTCACTGGCCAAACCATCGTTGTAGATGGCGGGTATTCGTTGCTGTAGTGTATAAATGGTAAACAAATATAAAAAACTGATAACTGCTCACTGATAACTATTCACTGATTGCCAATGTCTTTCAAAAAACTTCCCCTCGATCTTCTTGCTTCGATCTTCCTGATTGCTTTCACACTGTTTTATGCTGCACGCTTTGTGGATTTTTCCATTCCACCTTTTGAAGATGCCGCCATGCTCATGCGTTACGCCCAGCATCTTGCAGAAGGTCACGGCATTGTCTGGAATATCGGCGAAGCGCCCGTAGATGGCGCAACCGATTTTCTTTTCATGGCTGCCTCTGCTGCTTTGATCAAATTGGGTTTTACCGTCGGTCAGTCTGTGCGGGGCATTGGTTTTGTTTCGCATTTGCTCACTGTCCTCATCGTTTACTGGACGAATCGCCGCGTTAATCACACAGATATTCCCTTTTCATTATTAAGCGGACTTTACCTTGCCGTTGGGACTGGATTTTCCTATGTGGCCGCCTACTTCGGGACGCCTTTCTTTGCCCTCGCCGCCGCCTCCACCTGGACCCTGGGCCTGCTCCTGATTCAAAAAGAGAATCCGCCTTTCAGCTTGATTCTCGCCTTCGCCCTGAGTGGACTTGTCACAGGGTTGATCCGCCCCGAAGGGGTCATCCTTGCTTCGTTGATGCTGCTGGCGATCATCGTCATGCGCGGATGGAAAAATTCGGTTGCGATCATCGTCACATTTGGGAGTGTTTTCCTCTTGTTGGGTGGGGCTTACTTTGTGTGGCGCTGGAATTATTTCGGTTACCCGCTTCCAAATCCATTTTACAAAAAAGGCGATAGCGGCCTGCACTGGGACTCGTTCTACAATTCCCTGTCTAACACATTGAGGATGTGCCTGCCGTTCGTGTTTGTGTTCATCCTGGGGTTTCGCTCCCGCGAAACCTCAACACGGACGCTCGCATACCTCATTCCGATTCTCGGCTTTGCGTCTGCGTTTATCTTGATCTCCGACGAAATGAACTTCGGCGCGCGCTTTCAATATGCGCTTGTTCCGCTCGTGCTCATGTCGTGGCCTCCGCTTTTGTTTTCGGGAGACCAGTCAGGGCTGGGTGTTCTTTCCAGCCTGTATCGCGAAGTCCCTGTAGGGGGAGACCAGAATCAACTGTCGGTTAGGAATGGACGCGTGTATCTTGTTGCGGGAATTGCGCTGTTTGTGAGCCTCGTCTATTATTCGTCGTATCAAAATTGCTTCCTCACATCCTTCCAGCAGACGTGTGCAAGGCCGTATGAACGCGATGGGCGCTATGAGATGGGCAGGTTGTTGGCAGAGTATCGCGGCAAAGGCTATGTGATCGCCACCACGGAGGCGGGGTTGATCCCATATTATTCTGGCTGGACCGCGATCGACACCTGGGGTTTGAACGACCAATTTATAGCTCACAATGGAAAGATCACAGTTGAATATTTGGACAAGTACAAACCGCACATCATCATGTTCCATGATTATTATTCGCCGCTTGTGCCGCCAAAGTTGACCGATGCCAACCTTGCCCAGCGTTGGTTCGGCATGACGATATTGCTCAAGACTTACGCCGAGGAAAATGGATATATCCTCGCCGCCGTTTTTGGTGACAGCCCGTATGACACAAACTATTTTTATGTCCGCCCTGATTTTGAAGACAGCAAAAAGCTCGTTGGTCAGATCTCGGGTTTCAAAGATTATTACTGGTTCACCACAGGAAAACGCTCGATCAATTACGCGGAATTTGACAAACCATAAATTACCAATTACCGAAGGAGTTTTTCAATGTCTGAAACAACCGAATTGGCTGAGAAGTTGAAAACCGAAGGAGAAAAATATATTGAGTTTTTCTCTGCGATGAACGAATCGCTGTGGCAGCAGGAGGTGTACACCGAAGGTGAAATGTGGACCGTTCGCAATGTGCTGTCTCATTTTGTCACCTCTGAGCGCGGACTGGTCAAACTTTTCGAGCAGATTCGTCAGGGTGGCACAGGCGCCGCGGATGATTTTTCCATTGACCGCTACAACGCCAGTCAGCAGGCAAAGACGAAAGACCTATCTCCCTCCGAGTTGTTGGAACAATACAAAGAAGTGCGCGCCAACTCTGTAAAATGGGTCTCTGGCTTGAAAGATGAAGAACTGGAAATTAAGGGCCGCCATCCATTTTTAGGGGAAACTGTTCTTCGCGAAATGGTGAAAATGCTGTACATCCACAATCAACTTCATTTCCGTGATTTGAAAAAAGCATTGAAGTAAATGACAAATATGTGGATGGTAATGTCTCAGCCATTCATCCACTCTTTACTGACCACTGACCACTGACCACTGACCACTGACCACTGACCACTGACCACTGACCAGGAGCCCAATCATGATACTTCCCCCCTTCAAACTCGAACGCTATTTCGCCAAATACGAATTTACCACCGAATATTTACTCTGCTCTTCAGATTGTGAAGCCATGTCCATTGCAGAATTGCTGGCCTTGGAACCAGGCTCGGCTGAGAAGTTCCAAAATGTCTGGCTGGGGTACACGGAATCGTTGGGCAGTCCATCGCTGCGCAAAGAGATCACCAATCTATACACCACTATCCAGCCCGATGATATTTTGGTCCATACAGGGGCGGGGGAAGCGATTTATCTTTTTATGCACGCCGCCTTCGAAAAAGGGGACCATGTCATTGTGCATTCCCCAGGCTATCAATCTCTTACGGAAGTGGCTCGCGCCGTGGGCTGTGACGTCAGCCCGTGGCGAGCAAGGGAACAGGATGGCTGGGCTTTGGATCTGGATGAACTCCGTCACCTGATGCGGACAAATACCAAAGGCATCATTATCAACACGCCGCACAACCCAACTGGATACTTAATGTCCCATGCGGATTTTGAAGCGGTGAATAAATTCGCCCAGGAAAAAGGCCTGATCCTTTTCTCCGATGAGGTCTACCGTGAATCTGAATACGATTCCGCCGATAGACTCCCCGCCGCTTGTGACATGGGTGAACATGCCGTGTCGCTGGGTGTGACCTCGAAAACCTATGGCCTTGCGGGGTTGCGCATTGGCTGGGTCGCTACGAAGAATAAAAAGATCCTTCAAGCCATGGCCTCGCTCAAAGATTACACAACCATCTGTAATTCCGCGCCGAGCGAATTCCTAGCGGAAGTTGCCATGCGCAACCGCCAAATTTTGGTCGATCGCAGTCTCGGGATCATCAAACACAACCTGACCGTCGTAGATGACCTGTTCAACCGCCATGCTGCACTTTTCACCTGGGCACGTCCCAAAGCTGGGTCAATGGGTTTTCCGAAATTGCTCAAAGGTGATATCGAAGATTTTTGCGATGACCTCGTAAGAAAGGCGGGCGTTTTGCTTTTGCCAGGGTCTGTGTACGATGATTCCAGAAA
>DAOQID010000016.1:7475-10770 GCA_035339375.1 Anaerolineales bacterium
TGGCTGTAAAACCACTGTGCTAAAATAAATGACGCACAAGGAGCCCTTATGTTGGAAACCACACTTAATATCCGTATTCCAAATGACTTACTTGGATTGGGTTTATCACAGGAAGAAATTCAACGCCGTGTTTCCGAATGGTTGGTCTTTTCTCTGTTTGCGGACGGGAAAATTTCATCTGGTCGGGCTGGAAAACTGCTGGGCATTTCGCGGTTGGACTTTATCAAACTTCTACAAACCCGTGGAATTGCTTTTGTAAACTTTACTGAAGATGAAATCAACGAAGAATTGAATGCGGTCAAAAAACTTGCTCCCAAGCGCAAAAAATGATTGTTGTTTCAGATACTACTCCATTAATTGGCCTTGCCTCCATAGGCAGGTTGAATGTTTTGCGGGAATTGTTTGAAGAAGTTTTTATTCCTCAAGCTGTTTACGATGAAACAGTTACACACGGGCGGGTGGAAGGAAGTGCAAAACAGGATGTTGATAATGCAGGTTGGATACATGTAGTTCAGGTTCGCGATCGTCTTGCTGTAAATGTCCTGCTTGATGAAATGGACTTGGGAGAAGTGGAAACAATCGTCCTGGCAGGTGAAATAAAGGCAGATTGGGTTTTGATGGACGAGAAAAAGGGGCGGCGAAAATTGTCACAGCTTGAAATTCCCAAAATTGGTACTGTGGGTATTCTGTTGAAGGCAAAACAGATCGGACTTATTTCCAGTTTGAAACTGGAACTTGAGCACCTGCAAAAAACAGGCTTTTCCATTTCTCAAACTGTAATTGATGAAGTCTTGAAAATAGCGGGTGAGTAGCGGTTACTTTATCTTTGTTTCCCGCTGCTCATCTCTGGTATTAATCGCAAACTGGAAATCAAAATTGCTAAAACTCTCCCGTCCTATTCTTTTACTCCTCACTGCGCTGGCATACCTTCTTGGCGCGAGTATTTCTGCGTATCTCGGTAAATCATTTCAGAATCTGGCTTTTTTACTTGGGCTGGGTTACATCCTCCTTGCCCAGGTGAGCATGAACCTGTTGGCCGAGGCTTTTCGCCCGCACAATGAACCGATGATCGAAGGCGAAACCCCTGCGCAAAAGGAAGTTCTTCGCAGTAATTTGCTTTACATTTCCTATGCCGCCCTCACTGCCTGTGCAATGATCGCATTCCTGCTCTACTTTAATCATAGCCTGAACCTTTTCTCTTTTCTCTTTCTTCTTTTATCCTTTGTTCTCGTCGTGCTGTATGCCGTCCCGCCGCTTCGTTTTCTTGAGCGCGGATTTGGAGAACTTGCCCTCGCCGTGCATATGGCCTATGTTGCTCCCTCCATTGGGTTTTTGCTGCAAGCAAAGGAGAATCACCGACTGCTCATTATCATTGCCCTTCCGCTCACGGCGTTGGCACTTGCTTATTTTCTGATCCTCAATTTCACTTCCTTTCCCTCCGACCAAAAATATCAACGTGCCACACTCCTTCGCCGCCTTGGGTGGGAAACCGCAGTGCCTTTGCATCACAGCCTGATCATTTTTGCGTATGTCATTTTCCTTTGTTCACCGATCTTTGGATATTCATTTTTGCTCATCTGGCCTGCCTTTCTTACGCTTCCATTTGCGATCCTGCAAATGCTTTTGCTTCGACACATTTCACTTGGCGGCAAACCGAATTGGCCGCTGCTCACCACCACCGCCCTCGCCGTTTTTGGATTGACCGCTTATGTCCTCACTCTAACTTTTTGGATGAGATAACCCATGCCCGAATTTTTGACCCTCCTCCCACCCGATGAAGCGCGTGATAAGTTGATCGCGCATCTTTCCGCACCCGAATTTGATTCAGATTCAATTGATATTCTCCATGCCTTGGGCCGTGTCACTGCGGAGGATATCCTCGCGCCGCATCCCCTGCCTGATTTTCAGCGCACCACCGTGGATGGGTACGCCGTCCGCGCAAGGGACACTTTCGGCGCCACAGACTCTCTGCCCGCGTATCTCAACCTGATTGGCGAAGTGCCGATGGGGGATGCCCCGTCTTTTGAGATCGGTACAGGGCAATGTGCTTTGATCCATACAGGTGGAATGTTGCCCAATGGTGCAGATGCAGTTGTGATGTTGGAATACACCCAGCATATTGACGGGGCAGGGGAAATTGAAGTCTTCAAATCTGTAGCAGATGGAGAAAACATCATTCGCATTGGTGAGGATGTGGCACAGGGACAGGTTGTTATTCCGAGGGGGACGATTTTGCGCCCAGCCGAAATTGGCGGATTGACCGCTTTGGGATTCACCAGCCTGCGCGTAGCCAGAAAGGTGATGGTTGGGCTGATTTCAACTGGTGATGAGGTCATCGAGCCAAATCAAACTCCGCGGCCTGGGCAGGTGCGGGATATTAATTCGTACACGTTGGGGGCCCTGGTGGAAAAAGCTGGCGGCGCAACCAAAAGATATGGGATTATCGCCGACCAGTTTTCAGCGTTGAAAGAAGCGGCGGCGCAGGCCCTATCCGAATGTGACGTGGTCGTCATCACCGCAGGTTCCTCCGCCTCCACCAGAGATATGACCGCCGAGGTTATCCGACAGCTGGGAGAGCCTGGTGTGCTGGTGCATGGGATCAACACCCGCCCCGGCAAACCGACGATTTTGGGGGTGTGTAATGGCAAAGCCGTGATCGGCCTGCCGGGCAATCCTGTCAGCGCGCTGGTGAATGGATATTTGTTCGTGGTGCCTGTCATCGAAAAGTTGTTGGGGATACTGCCAAAGCCGAAGGCGAGTGTGCGGGCGATGCTCACTGTTAATCTTCCTTCACAGGCGGGCCGTGAAGATTGGTGGCCCGTGAAGTTGATCGCGGAGCAGCCAGCCTCGAATGTCAAATACAAAGCCGAACCCATCTTTGGAAAATCGAACCTGATCTTTACTCTTGCCGCGGCAGATGGGCTTTTGCGCATCCACCCAGATGCAACGGGTTTGAGTGCAGGTGAAGTTGTGGAAGTTGTTCTGATATAAAAAGGAGGTCGTCGTGCAAAATCAACGCAAGGAATCGCGCAAGAAGTTGATTGCTTTTACGCCCGTGTATGAACTGCTTCATAAAAAATTGATCGGGTATGTTGGTGACTTAACCCTTCAAGGTGTGATGGTAATCGGGGAAACCTCGCTTGAGGCAGGCAGGCGTCTTGCCATTGGCATCGAATTTCCTGCAGATGAATTGGATGAGAAATTGCAGCGTGTGGCCGTTTCTGGTCGTGTAGCCTGGTGCCGGCCTGATGAAGATACCCCCCAATACCTTAATATCGGTTTTGAATTTCTTGAG
>DAOQID010000016.1:10870-34107 GCA_035339375.1 Anaerolineales bacterium
GCAAACCCCCAATTTCACTTGTCTTTTCAATGACATTACAAAAGGCGGGCGGTTTTCTGTAATGCCACCCCTTCGCGTATAATGCGGGAATTCCTTGCGAAAATACAGCTTGTAAATTTGAAGGGTTGTGTATGAATTTTCAGTATTCTCCCGTCGCCTTTGTGTTGCTGATTACGGCTCTTATCTCGATTTTTATCGCCTTTTACATTTGGCCGCAGCGTAAAACCCGTGGTGTGACAGCCCTGATCATCCTGTCGTTAAGTGCGGCTCAATGGCTCATTTTTTACGCACTTGAAGTTTCTGCAATAGACCTTGAAACAAAATTCTTTTGGGGGAAACTGGAGTACGTTGGCATCGTTCTGGCCCCCCTTTCCTGGCTTTTGTTTTCGCTTGATTATGCGGGTCTGGAGCGTTTTCTTGGCCGCAGGGCCATCGTCGTTTATTCGATCATCCCAGCCATCACAATTGCATTGGCGGTCACTACCGAATATCATGGCCTGATCTGGTCCGAGTATCACATCGAATATCTGGCAAACTTTTCAGCACTGGGGGTGACACACGGCCTTTGGTTCTGGGTGCATTTTTCCTATTCTTATATCATCCTCCTGATCGGTACGGCTTTGCTGATCCGCGTGTTTTTGAGCAGACAGGAAGGCATGTATCGAAGTCAGGGGGTTGCATTATTGGTGGCCAGCCTGGCGCCCTGGATCGGGAATGCCCTTTACCTTACAGGCAACAGCCCCATTCCCAATCTCGACCCTACGCCGTTTGCATTCACCATCAGCATTGCCGCCCTTGCTTGGGCGATTTTTGGTCTTCATCTGGCAGATATTACGCCCCTGGCGCGCGATCTTGTGATCGACTCCATGCGCGAGGGGATGATCGTCCTTGATGCACGCAACAATGTGATCGATATTAATACCGCTGCCTCCCTGATGATCGGCGTGAGCATTCCAGATGCAATTGGAAAGACAGCCGCAGATGTATTCTCTCCATGGCCGCATCTGATCGAAAAATTCAGGAGCGCAGTGGATGTTAATCAGGAGATCGCTGTCGGCACGGGCGACTCGCAGCGTCGTTATCAAGTGCGATTCTCGGCCCTGACGGGGCAACAGGATGAACTGCTTGGCCGTGTCATCATGTTGCGTTCTTTGGATGAATCTCTAGTCCTCGCGCCGAAGGCACAGACGACGGAAAAATCCGCATCTCGCTCCATGCTGGAAGCGGATACCCAACCCCAGGCAGATAGCCCCCGCAACATCTTCAGCCTGCTCTATAATTTTTTCTTTGCCCCCGCAAAAACTGACCAGAAAGCGCCTGCCAATATGAACCCGGGCTGGTTCCAGGCCCGCGAGCGTTCCTTTACCATCATTACCAGAGTCTCCGCTTTGATTGGCAGTATCGTATTCATCTTTGTATTCTTCTTTATGGATGATGCGGAGTTGCAGCGGGTGAATTTGATCTATGGGGTGGCCGTTGTACTGCTTTGGTCGTTTGGCCTTCTTCGTACACTGGATTTCAATTACAGGGCGTTTTTGTTCCTGCTCATGGTGTATGCGCTTGCTGTTGTGGAAACCATAAATTACGGCTTTTCTGTGGAAAGCTTCATCTTTTTTACAGCCTTCGTGGTGACCGCAGTGGTGTTGATCGGCCGTAGCGGCGGATGGATGGCGGCCGCGATCAGCCTTTTTTCGCTTTTCATTTTTAACTGGCTGATTGGAACAAGGTATTTTATTCCTGTCAATTTAACGCTTGAAACCGTCGTGCCTCCTGATTTTGGCTCGGGGTTGACGAGTTTGCTGGTTTTTTCTGCAAGTTCACTTGCAATGGTCTCCTCGATCACCATCCTCATGGAAAGTTTGAATCGAGCCTGGCAATCCGAGTTGCAGTCTTCCAATCTCCTTCAACAGGAACGTGACCTGCTCGAACAACGCGTGGAGGAACGTACGCAAGACCTCGAAGATGCACGTGATAGCGCCGTTCGCAGCAATATTGAATTGCGCAAGTATTACCGTGTTATTGAACAGAGCGGCAATTCCATTGTCATCACAGATCTCGATGGCAATATTCAATATGCCAACCCCAGGTTCGAAGAGGTTTCCGGGTACGCTTTGGAGGAGGTGCTGGGAAAGAATCCACGGATTTTGAAATCGGGCAGGCAAAAACCAGAGTTTTACGAAAAGATGTGGCGCACGATCAGTTCCGGGCATATCTGGACCGGGGTCTTCCATAATCGCCGTAAAGACGGAACCTTGTACTGGGAATCCGCGACGATTGCTCCTGTGCTCGATCAGGATAACGTGGTTGTCAACTATGTTGCCATCAAGGAAGATATCACTTCACGACGCGAGGTGGAAAGCCAACTCAGAAAACTTTCCCGCGCGGTTGAGCAGAGTGGTAACACGGTCATCATCATGGATCGCAACGGTCTGATCGAGTATGTCAATCCCAAATTCACCGAGGTGACGGGATACTCGCCTGAAGAAGCCGCTGGCAAATCTCCAATTGCCTTGATGCAGCAGGTGGAGGAGATACCCGATTTTCGCGAGGATGATTGGTGGCTTACTGTAAACAATGGCCAGATCTGGCAGGGTGAATTCCGAAATCATCGCAAAGATGGCTCGGTGTTTTGGGAATCCGCTTCGATCGCCCCGGTCCATGGCCGTGATGGGGAGATCACGAATTTTATCGAGATCAAGCAGGATGTGACGGAACAAAAGATCCTGCAGGAGCAACTGCAAAAGCAGAATGATTATCTGTCCATTCTTCATCAGGTGACACTTGACCTGCTTAATCGCCGCGATCTAACAGACCTTTTGAAGACGATTGTCAATCATTCCGCTTTGTTGTTGGATGCGCCTCTCAGTGAATTGATGCTAATTGAAGGCGACAAACTGGTGGTGAAGGCGGTGACGGATAACCAACTGGATCTCCTGGAGGAAAGGGTTGGTCGCGATCAGGCATCTCTTTCATGGAAAGCATTTGATACGCTTCAACCCGTCCTGCTTGAAGATTATTCGACCTGGTCAGGGCACAGACCTAAATATGATGATTTTCAATTACACGCCGTGGCTGATTTTCCTGTTGTGGCAGGAGATCATTGTTTTGGTGTGCTTGCCCTTGGCAGGAATAAACCCGATTATCCCTTTACCCCTGAACAGACCCAGACAGGTATTTTGTTTGCCCGCTTGGTTGCACTCGTGCTCGACAATGTGAATCTCTATGACTCAGCCATGCAGGAGATCATGGAACGCGAACGTGTACAGGCATCCTTGCAGCGTTCGAACCAGCAGCAACAGGTCATCAACTCGCTCTTGAAAGTGAGCCTCGAAAATCGCTCAATGGATGAAGTCCTCGGCTCCATTTTGGATGAGATCCTTTCAATTGACTGGCTGACCATTTCTCCGAAAGGCGGCGTTTTCCTGTTCAATAAGCAGACCAACTTGTTGGAACTTCGAACCCACCGCAATCTTTCGCCGCATTTACAGTCATTGTGTGCCGGTGTGGCTTTGGGGCATTGCCTGTGCGGACGCGCCGCGCAAACCCGCCAGATCCAGTTCGCAGATTGCCTTGATGAACGCCACGAGACTCGGTATGAAGGCATTGAGGAACATGGTCATTACAATATTCCGATTGTTGATGGTGAAGATATCCTGGGTGTGATCGTTTTGTATTTGCCGCATGGATATCAAAAATCGGAAAACGACCTTGTCTTCCTGAATTCAGTGGCAGACGCCGTGAAGGGTATCATGCAGCGCAAGCAGGCGGAGACCCTGCTCTTGGAAAGTGAGATCCGTTTCCGTCAAATTGTTGAAAATGCCAGCGATATCATTTATCGTGCCGATATCAACGGCAATTTCACATATGCCAATCCATCCGCATTGAAGATGATGGGCTTTATGAGCGAAAAAGATGTGATCGGAAAAAATTATCTTGATCTGACCACATCTGAGTATCGTCAAAAATTGAAGCGCGTGTACGATCATCAATACATCAGCAAGACCATGAGCACGTATCACGAATTCCCTGCCGTGGCTGCTGATGGAGGTATTGTTTGGGTTGGGCAAAACGTTCAACTCATCATGGATGGCGATAAGATCATCGGGTTTCAGGCTGTGGCGCGTAACATTACCCAGCTTAAACAGGCACAGGAAGCCCTGGCCTTATCTCGCGATCAAGCCCTGGAGGCCAGCCGTTTCAAGAGTCAGCTTGTCTCAAGGGTCAGCCATGAATTGCGCACTCCATTGGGCGGCATTCTTGGCTACGCTGAGTTACTTCAAGTGGAAGCCTTTGGCGGACTTAATGAAAAACAACAAGCCGCGCTCAAAAATATCGTTGAGAGCACAAACTTTCTTACCACCACGGTCAATGACTTGCTCGATCAGGCCCAGATCGAATCCAAATCGCTTAGCTTGCACAATGCTTATTTCAGCCCGGCGACATTGCTCTCAAAGATCTCTGCGCCCATGAGTGTGTTGGCTGAGAAAAAGGGATTAAAATTCCGCACTGAAATTTCACCATCCCTGCCGCTGGAACTGTATGGTGATGAAAAACGCCTGCAGCAGGTCATCATCAATCTTGCTGGCAATGCGATCAAGTTTACGAGCGCTGGTGAAGTCTACATTAATGTCTCATCTCCCATCCCCGCTTATTGGGCGATCGAAGTGCGTGATACAGGAGTAGGCATCCCGGAAAACGAACAGGCAAATATCTTTGAGCCTTTCCGCCAGGTTAGTAATTCCATCACACGCGAGAATCGTGGTTCAGGCCTGGGGCTTGCCATCGTAAGGCAATTGGTGGAATTGATGGGCGGCCAAATATCCCTGCAAAGTGAATCAGGCAAAGGTAGTATCTTTACTGTTACCCTGCCGCTTATTAATGCTCCTGGAGAATAGTGATGCCAATTCAACCTTATGCGATCGTTGTGGAAGATGACCCAAAGCTCGGAGCCATCTTCCAAACCACCCTGCAACATGCGGGATTTGAAACCGCCCTCGATCACAATGGCGACAAATATCAAGCGTTTCTAAATATCGCCGAACCTGCTCTTGTGATCCTCGATCTTCATCTCCCCTTTGCATTTGGTGGCGATATTCTGGAGGTGATTCGTGCCCGCTACCCCAATACGGTCGTTGCAATCGTCACCGCAGATCTTTATAAAGCCAAGGCTTTCAACGGCAAAGCTGACCATATTCTCATTAAACCGGTCAGTGTTGCGAGCCTTTTGAAACTCGCCGAATCAGTGAAAGGATGAACTAGTCTTATGCCCAAACCCCTTGCGCTCGTAATTGAAGATGACCCACAACTCAACCAGATTTTCACGCTAACCCTGTTCGAATCCTTTGAAGTTGAAACTATTTCAGATGGTTCCCAAGCCCTGGATCGGCTGACTGAAATTATCCCCAATGTTGTTGTCCTTGATATTAACCTGCCCGGAGTGCCCGGTGACCAGATTCTTAGAATGATCCGCTCGAATTCGCGTTTGCATTCGGTGAAGGTCATATTGGCGACGGCCAGCACGCACCAAGCCAGAGACCTTCAGGATATGGCTGATATCGTGCTTTTGAAACCGATCAGCCCCATGCAGCTGCGGGAGCTTGCCGAACGGCTTAGTCGTATGGGGTAGGGTTTCGATTGGCAAAATTGGAAAAGGCTGGGAATTTCAGTCAAAGTAAATATTCAGGTCTGAACAATCAAAGCGGTTTCCACAATTGGGGCAACTGACCTTGCAGTTCTTTTCATACATTTCTGTCCCACAGCGATCGCAGATCCATACCCGTTGTTCGTTCCATGTAATCTCATGAAAAAGGGATGGGTTGAAGTTTCGGATACCATCCTTGCCCAGAATGACGACCTGATTCATGACCCTTTCAGCATCTTTCCTGAATTGTTCCACCCCAATACCCCTGCAAATATCCGGCCAATCTTTCAGCCATTTCAAACTCCGTCCATACACCTTGACTGCGCCCTCGTAATTTCCGCGGGTAATGTGCAAGTATGCCACCGCAACTTGAAGGATGCCGCGATACAACTCGCGGACCGGGCCTGTTTCTTCGCGCCATGCATCTTCAAGCGCTTCGTGGGCTTCGAAGTACTTTCTCTGGTTGAACAACCGTAACCCCTCAATGGCTTGCGGATGGAGCGGGGAGGAACAGGAATTTTTCATAAAACAGTTCTGTAGTATGGTTTGGGCCGTGTCTTTCAAATGGTAGAATTAAACCACAATGCGAAAGCAACTTGAAGACAGACGCTGGGGAATTGCCCTGGCATTTTTTGCGCTGATTTCCCTGGTTTTGCTGGCGGGCGCATTGCAAAATGCAAACTTTCTGCCCGCCCAGCCGTTGGGTGGCTCTGAAAGCGACCAAATCACCATTGACCTTTCTGTGCTGAAAGACGCGTTGGTTAATTCGGGGGAAATTCCTCTTTGGAAACAATTTGTATTTTTCGGGGCCATTTTCCTTTTTCTTTCACTGTTGGCGCTGTTTCTCTCCCCTGAGCTGCGCAAAAAACTGTTCTTAATGCTGCTGCGCCTGCTGGCCTCAGTGATTATGGTGTATTACCTGTTGAAGGTCAAGCCGGATATTTTTTCAGGGCTATTGCAGTTTGGTCAACTGGGGCAATCAGACGGACAGATTCAGGATGTGCCCGCACCTGTTTTTCAACCTCCACAGATATCATCAGCCACAACCTTTTTGTTGACCCTGGCTTTTGTGGTTCTGGTCGCATTTCTGTTCTGGCTGATCAATCGCTGGTGGACAAGGCAAAAGGAATTGATCGCAAAGCGAAGACCACTTGCCGAAATTGCAGCGATTGCACGCGCATCGCTGCATGATCTTGCCTCTGCTTCAAATTCGAATGATGCCATTATTCAATGTTATGTCCGCATGAGCAATGTGGTGGCGATGAAACGGGGGCTGCAGCGTCAGTATGCCATGACCCCTGCCGAATTTGCGGCGTATCTTGAAGGGGCAGGCATTCCTCCCGAGCCGATCTCCCGTTTAACGGGGCTGTTCGAGGCGGTTCGTTATGGCGGGCATATTTCAGGTCCACGGGAGATCGATGAAGCCTCCGACTGTTTGAAATCCATCCTTCGATATTGTGGCGAGGCCGTATCATGAAGCGCCGCTATTTATTGCTTGCCCTGTTGATGGTTGGAGCGGTGGTGGTCTCGTACTTGTTGAAGGAAGTGATCTATCAAACTGTTTTTGTGCCATTGGCGTACTTGTGGTGGTTGTTTGGTTTGTATTATCGTGCCGTGCCGCAGCTGATCCTGTGGATTTTGCTTGTGGTCATGGTTTTTGTTTCCTCTCTGAAACTGGTTCCCATTATCAATTTTTTCCCTGCGGTGGAAAAAAAGATCAAGAATGAAACAGTGGGCCCGGTGGAGCAGCTTTCCATGATGCTCAATAAGCCGTCCCGCGGCGTTTATTACAAGTGGATGATCGCCAACCGTTTAGGCAGGGTGGCGCGTGAAATGCTCGACCAACGCGAAGGACGTACGTTCAAAGGATATTCGCGTTTGCGCGGCAGGGATTGGACTCCGCCTGCCGATGTAGATGAATACCTCGAAACCGGGTTGAACGGCTCTTTTGCCGATTACCCAACCCCGCACTGGTGGCGGGAGGCAGAACCAACCCCGCTCGACCTTGACCCGCAAAAAGCAATTGACTATCTTGAGAACGAGATGGAGATGAATCGTGACCGAAATCGTAAAAGCATCTGAACTGAGTAAACAGGTTATCTCTGAAGTGGAGCGTGCCATCGTAGGCAAGCGCAGTTTGCTTGAAATGATCATGGCGGCTGTTCTGGCGGGCGGGCATGTTTTATTGGAAGATTACCCCGGCCTTGGCAAAACCCTGATCGCACGCAGCTTTGCGGCGGCACTCGGGTTGGATTTCAAGCGGATTCAATTTACGCCCGATCTTTTGCCCGGCGATATTACCGGTGGCTATATTTTCAATCGGACAAAGAACAAGTTCGAGTTAAGGCAGGGACCCGTTTTTACCAACATCCTGCTTGCAGATGAGATCAATCGCGCTTCGCCCAAGACCCAATCTGCTTTGTTGGAAGCCATGCAGGAAGGTCAAGTGACTCTGGAAGGCGAGAGTATGAAACTGCCCGATCCGTTCATTGTGCTGGCGACACAAAACCCGATCGAATACGAGGGCACTTTCCCGCTGCCCGAAGCGCAACTGGATCGTTTCATGTTGAAGTTGACCGTGGGGTACCCCGACCTTGAAGAAGAGCGGGAGATCCTCAAACGCCGCCGCGAACGCAAGCAGGATGAACTTGCGCTCAAACAAGTCATCAAGCCGAAACAGTTGCTCGAAATGCGTGCCGCGCTTGAATCGGTGCATGTGGATTCTGATCTTGAGGGGTACATCTCTGCGCTGGTGCATGCCACGCGCACCGATCGCCGTGTGTCTGTTGGAGCCAGTCCGCGCGGATCGCTGGCGTTTCTAAAAATGGCGCGTGCCAGTGCCGTACTGGCTGGGCGGGATTTCATTTTGCCCGATGATATTAAACGCTTTGCCGTGCCCGTGTTGAGTCATCGCCTTTTGCTGCAGCCCGAATATTGGATGTCACAGCAGGTTAACGGCGATGTCATTCGTGATGTATTGAGCCACACTCCCGTTCCCGTCATAAAATAACTTGTATCGCTACGTCCTCCTTTCTGCGTTGGTGTATGGATTGCTGCTTGCAGGGTTGGCCACCCTGCAGGGTACTTTTGTTGCGCTTGCGATTCCTTTCATGCTGTTCCTCGTTTATGGTTTTTTGAATGCGCCCGAAGAGTTGAATATTCAAATTCAACGCACACTTTCCACCGACCGTGCTTCAGCCGATGCGGATGTGGTCGTAACTTTGAAAGTCACCAACAACGGCGCAGCAATTGAGGAACTTTTACTGGATGACAGGATTTCTCCAAACCTGACCTTGCGAAACGGATCGCCCCGACACTTGCTGAGGCTCGCGAAGGACAGCACCTGCACCCTGACATATTCTGTCGCAGGGACTCGCGGCATGTACCACTTTGACCAGATTCATCTCACGGTCACTGAACCGCTTGGATTGATTCGCCGTGAGCAGACCGTCCATGCTGAAAAACGGTTGACCATCTTCCCCTTGGTGACAAAGTTTAAATCGGTTGCCATTCACCCCCTGCGGACTCGGGTTTATGCTGGGACCATTCCCGGGCGCATTGGAGGCCCAGGGACAGAGTTCTTTGGTGTGCGTGAATATCAAATGGGCGATTCTCCCCGCACGATCAATTGGCGCGCCAGTGCCAGACACCCCGGTAATTTGTTTTCAAACGAATATCAACAGGAACGTGTGGCGGATGTCGGTGTGGTGTTGGATGCCCGTGCCAGTGCCAACATCTTTCATGTGGATCAATCGTTGTTCGAGTATTCGGTGGCTGCCGCTGCAGGTCTTGCGGATGCGTTCTTGGCGCAGGGCAACCGTGTCGGCTTGTTGGTTTATGGATCGTATCTTGGTTGGACCATGCCCGGGTATGGGAAAATTCAGCGTGAACGCATCATGCGTGCCTTGGCAGGGGCAGAGGTGGGTGTGAGCTCCGTCTTTTCGGGCTTGCAGCATTTATCGCCGCACATGTTCCCGCCTGAATCGCAGATCGTGCTGGTTAGTCCGCTGGTAAATGATGATCTTGAGGTTTTGATTCAACTGCGTGGACGCGGCTATCAAGTGATGGTCATCAGCCCAGACCCTGCGCGCTTTGAAAGCCGCCTTTTGGCCGACCACCCCAAAGTGGATTTGGCGGAACGCATTGTTCGCATGGAGCGCAGCCTGTTGCTGCGACGATTGGAACGGGCGGGGATTCAAGTCATCGGGTGGGATGTGTCGATTCCGCTGGATCAGGCCATCGGTCCATTTTTGACACGGCCCCATCGGTCCGTTTTCAGGAGGTCATCGTGACAGAATTTGTACTTGTGGCCAGCATCGTCTTAAGTGCGGGGTCGCTGGCTTGGGTGTTTTTTGAAGCAGGCTTGAGCGATTTTGGACGCTGGGTTTTGATCTTTGGTGTGGCATGGTTGGTGGCACAGCGGGTCGGTTGGAAGTGGATTTCCTCAGTGGGGCTGGTGTTGGCGGTCCTTCTTGCAGCGACTGGCCTGTGGTTTGGGCTTACTCCAGGCTGGATGTTTGCAGGGGCGATTTTCGCCCTCGCCGCATGGGACTTGACCGATTTCCGCGACCGCCTGCGTTTTGTCGCCGCCGATGACAATGCGCGCGGCATGGAACGGCGTCATCTGGCGCGCATCAGTTGGCTGGTGTTGGTGGGGATGGCACTTGCCTCGATCACGATGGTTCTGCAAGTCAAATTCACCATTGAATGGGGCGCGCTGCTGGTGGTGGTGATCTTGATCGGGCTGGGGCAGTTGGTCAATTGGTTGAGAAAATAATTTTGCTTTGAGCGGTATTGCTTCGCTTATGCTGAAATGGCCGCCAGCCATTTTTCGGCTTCCTGCGGATGTTCGAATTGGATGATCGTCAGGTGGGCATTTTCGGGTTGTGAGAACAGGTTTGGGTATTCGCGTTTTCTGCGCCAGTAGGTTTTGAACAGCCAGTTGAAAAGCGAATCTTGCGACCAGAATTTTATTTGTACCCAGAAATTTTCAACGTTATCTGAAAAGAGTTTTTCTTTTGTTGCCACGCGCCGAAATGTGCGGGTGAACAACCGCCAGAAAACAATCGGGAAGGAATAATTGAGCCAGATGATCGCCTCGGCTTGCGGCCAGATGAGATCGCGGGTTGCGCTGTAATTTCCCGCCACCACCCAGCTTTCGGCGCTGATGGCTTTTTCTACCCGTTCACGGAATACGTCGTTGGGGGCTTCCACCCAATTGGGCTCCCAGTGCAGGTAATCAAGGTCAATGCAAATGGCGCCGATTTTCTCCGCCAGAGCCTTCGCCAGCGTGGATTTTCCCGATGAGGTGGTGCCGACAATAACAACTTTACGGTAGGGAAATGGTTTCATAATGGGCAGAGTATAATTTGGCTGTCATAAATCGTAAACTTGTGCTGAACAAGTCGAAATATTTCAAATCGAAAATCAAAAATCCAAATGAGGCTCCATGTTTGAACTTCCTGATGATGAAATTCTGAATCTCTCAAAAGAACACGTCTTCTGGACGTGGTCGGCGCAAGCCAAAGTGAATCCAATTGCCGTGAAGAAAGCCAAAGGCGTTTACTTCTGGGATGTGGATGATAAGAAGTACCTCGATTTCAACTCGATGACCATGTGTGTGAATATTGGTCATGGCAACGAACGTGTCATCAAAGCCATGCAGGAGCAGGCCGCGGAATTGCCCTATGCCGCGCCAGGCATGGCTACAAAGATCCGCGCATTGGCAAGCAAGGCGGTGGCAGAGATCACCCCCAAAGGCGCGTTGAGCAAAGTCCTTTTCACGCTTGGCGGCGCAGATGCAAATGAAAACGCCATCAAGCTGGCGCGCGGTTATACAAAACGGCACAAGATCCTCACGCGCTATCGTTCGTATCACGGGGCCTCAGCAGGAGCGATGGCCGCGACAGGCGATCCGCGCCGTGTGGCTTGGGAGCCGAACCTGATGACGGGGGTGGTGCATTTCCTCGACCCATATCGTTATCGCTCCACGTTCCATCGCACGAACCCCAACATTTCCGAAGAGGAATTCACCCGCGATTACCTCAACCACCTGGAAGAGATCATTCTTTACGAAGGCCCAGAATCCATTGCGGCTATTTTGATGGAATCGGTGACAGGCACGAATGGAATCATCATTCCGCCGAATGGGTACATGCAGGGTGTCCGTGCGTTGTGTGATAAATATGGCATTGTGATGATCTGTGACGAAGTGATGAGCGGGTTTGGGCGCACTGGCAAAATGTTCGCGATTGAACACTGGGATGTTGTGCCTGATATCATGACCATGGCAAAAGGGCTTACTTCTGCGTATGCGCCGCTTGGTGCAGTGGCGATGAAGCCAGAAATTGCCGCGGCTTTTAATGAGCACGCCTTTGAAAGCGGCCTGACTTATACATCGCATCCCATTTCATTGGCGGCGGCAGTTGCCAACATTGAAGTGATGAAAGAAGAAAGAATCGTTGAAAATGCAGCAGCGATGGGGGCAACGCTTCGCCGAATGCTTACTGACCTTGGCGAAGCGCATCCGTCAGTGGGTGAGGTTCGCAACATTGGCCTGTTCGGCATTCTCGAGTTGGTGAAAGACCGCAGCACCAAGGAGCCCATGGCCCCGTGGAACGGGTCATCGCCTGAGATGAACGCGCTTAAAAAATATTGCACCGATCATGGCCTGTTTTTGTACACCCACTGGCATACCGTCCTCATCATTCCGCCTTTGATCATTACCGAGGAAGAACTAAAAGAAGGAATGGATGTTCTGGACAAGGCTTTGGAAATCACCGACAAAGTTGTGAAATAAAAAAAACAGGTCACGTTTCAAACGTGACCTGTTGGTATTTCGATCGTAAATGTCGTCCCCCTGCCGATCTCGCTTTCGACTTCGATCGTCCCGTTGTGCGCGTGGACGATCTGTTTTGCAATGGCCAGCCCCAGCCCGCTGTGAACCCGCCCTGTGCGTGATTTATCTCCGCGCCAGAATCGGTCAAAGATGAAAGGCAGATCTTCGGATGCAATTCCCTCGCCTGAATCTTTGACCTTGATCCGCACGCTTCCCGCTTCACTGAGGCCTGATTCTGTTTCAAGAGAAATAGTCCCACCTTTGGGCGTGTGGCGGAGGGCATTGGAAATGAGATTCGACAGCACCTGATTCAGCCTGTCGTAATCAGCGGTGATTTCCTGGGTTGGGTTGGCGAGTTCGGTGGTCAGGTCAATGCCAAGGGTGGCGGCTTGTGCGGAAAAACTTGCGGTGAGATCATGCGTCAGGTCAGCAAGCAGGAAACGGGTGGGGTGAAGCGGAAGTTGTCCTGATTCTGCCAGTGAGAGGGTTTGCAGGTCGTTGACCAGGCGGGCGAGAAGTTTGGTCTCATCCAGAGTGTTGTTGATGTGCTCGGTCGTCGGCTCGTACACGCCATCGATGATGCCTTCGAGGTTGCCTTGAATAATGTGCAGAGGTGTGCGGAGTTCGTGGGCAATGTCAGATGTAAGGTTGCGGCGCTGCTGGTCGGCGCGTTCGAGTTCGGCGATCATCTTGTTGAAGCGGGTGATGAGTTCGCTGAACATGTCTGATCTGTTTTCTGGCACACGCACTGAAAGATCGCCTTCGGCAACAGAGTCGATCGCGTTGAATATCTGGCTCAATGGTTTGCCGAAACGCATGTACATGGAGAAGACCGCAAAAACACCGAGCATGATCACTGCAACAGGCGTGCAGCATAAAAGAAGCCAGATGTTTCTAACCCCTGCATATTCCGAGAAGGCCCAGTACAGGATGGCGGCTGTGCCTGCAATGAAAAGCATGACAGTGCCAAGAAAGAAGAACGCGAACGGAAAAAAACGACGCCCTCCGCGCCAGCGGCGTTGGAAATGAGGCGGTTGATTTTGGGGAGGGCTTTGATGAGACATGCGAGGTGTGTGGGTTACCGTTCGATAAACCGATAGCCAATGCCATAAATGGTTTCAATGGATGGGCTGTCTGATTCGGCTTCCAGTTTCTTTCTCAGGTTTTTGATGTGCGAGTCAACGCTGCGGTCAATGCTGGATGCGGCGCCGTGCAGGTCTTCGAGCAATTGTTCGCGGGTGAGTGTTTGGCCCGGACGGCTGGCAAGGATGGAGAGCAGCTTGAATTCGTTGGGCGTAAGTTTGATGGGTGTTCCGTTGAGTGTGACGGAATACTTCTCTGAATCGATCTCCAGCCCGCCGATTCGAATTGTGGTCGGGGTTTTGATGCCGCCTTTGCTGCGGCGGAGCAAGGCACGCACACGGGCAACGAGCGCGCGCGGAGAAAATGGCTTGGTGATGTAATCATCAGCGCCGATTTCAAGGCCAGTGACCTGGTCAATTTCTTCGGCGAGGGCGGTCAGCATGATGATGGGAACGTCGCTTTCGCGGCGCAAGATCTTGCAGACCTCGCGCCCGTCCATGTTGGGAAGCATGAGGTCAAGGACGATAAGGTCGGGTTTCTCACGGCGGGCGGTGGCCAACGCCGATTGACCGTCACTCGCCGTGAGGACATGATATCCGTTCTTTTCAAGATAATCCCGTGCAAGGCGGGTGATCTTGGGTTCGTCATCTACAACAAGGATGATTTCAGACATGGGGGCAGTATAAGGGATGAAGGGTGAAAGATGAAGGATGAAAATTGGGAGGGCGATTACTTTTTCCAGATCTCCCATTTTCCATCGCCAACTGTCGGAAGGTCTTCTGCCAGCCATTCGAACATGGAGCCGTGATACACAGTGACGTCTTCGTACCCAGTCATCAGGTGGGCCACTGCATTGACTGTTGCAGCGATTCCTCCTCCGCAGTAGGTAATGACACGCTTATTGTGTGTCACTTCTTGTAAGTGGGCGGCAAGTTGGTCGTCGGGCAGGAAGGCATCCAGTTGCTGCATCAGATTCATGGAGGAAAGGCAGATCGAGCCTTTGATGTGCCTGGCGTCGTAGCTTTCGCGAGGCATTACGTTCACCACGGCGATGTCGGTTTCTTTCAGAGACTTCAATACTTCTTCCTTGTCTGCGTACATCCACTTTCTCAGGCTGGGCTGGAAATTGGCAGGCTCATAACTGTGGATTTCCTGTTCGGTTTGCCCGCCTGCCTGCTTCCATGCAGAGAGTCCGCCGTTCAGGATGCGGACCTTGTCATGCCCTGCGTAGCGAAGCACCCACCAGGCTCTCACGGCATATGGGAGCATTCCGCAGGCATAGACCACCACCTCTGTTTCATTGGAAATGCCAAGGGCACCGATCTGTTCGGCAAGTTTGTCCTCTGGCAGCATTGTGGTGTAACGGTTGGCGCTTTCAGGCGCAGAGAAATTTTCATGCTCAAGGAAAGCGGCGCCAGGGATGTGCTCCTGTAGGTAGGCGTCGTCTGTAATGGTTGCGTCAAAGATGCGGATATTTTTATCGCCCAGTTTCTTCAACAGTTCATCGGCTTCGATCAAAATTTCATTTCGGTTCATGGCAGTGCCTCCATTGGATTTAGTGTTATCGAAACTATATCAACGCTTTGTGGAGGAAATATGGACGTCTCCGCCAGAAAATGTGGAAGTTTAGACAGGAGAAAATAAAAAAGAGGAAAGAAGATGGGCTTACATTCTTCTTTCCTCTTTCTCTTGCCGATCACTTTTTACAGATCGTCGGTCTTACTCGCTCTTCTTTTCTTCAGCGGGTTTTTCGCCGTCAGCGGCAGGAGTTTCGCCGTGAGCACGTTTGTGCCACTCGTTGAACATGGGCGGGACGCCGCCTTCCCAGTTCTTGCCCCACGGGCCGTGGCCGCCATGATGGCCCCAGCCGTGGCGCATTCTGCGGAAGAACATCATCTTCATGAAGCCGAAGAAGAAGAACAGCAGGAAAATGCCGAAGCAGATCCCGCCGAGCGGGAAAAAGCCGAAGTGTCCATGGCCATGCATTCCATAGCCGTAGCCATAAGGCGCAAAGCCGTGACCATACACCATGGGCGGTACGGCCTGCCCATCTTCAGCGGCCTGTGCGATGGCGGTTGCCACAGCAGGGGCCTGTGAAATTCCCTGTGCCATGCCTGCTTTATAGGCAAAGGCACCTGCGCCAGCGATCAGCCCGAGAACGAGCAGAAAGCCAATGACGCGAAACAAAATAAACGGTCCTTTTTTCATTTTTACCTCTCAGAGTTGAATTGATTTGGTTTGTTCTTACGCCCCTAATTTATCAATCCATTGTGGAGGAATTATGGATGGGTGGGCGAGAGATTGTGGAGGCTGTGTAGGAAAAGTGTTAACTGGAGCGCCTCCAGCCTGAGACTTTGCAACTTTTCCTGCGGGCACGCATCTGATAAAATGCAGGTCGGTAATAGCAGGCCTGAATGGGTCGTCTTGTATACGGTTGATAACAAATTTCAGGTGAAAATCACCTTAGGATAGGAAAACGAAAAATGACAGAGAAGCATGTAAAGGTATTGGTATTGGGTTCTGGCCCTGCTGGGCTTTCGGCGGCGCTGTACGCAGCGCGGGCAGAATTGGAGCCGATCGTTCTGACAGGAATGCAGTTGGGCGGCCAGGCCGCTCTGACGCACCTCATTGAAAACTACCCTGGTTTTCCTGAAGGTGTGGGCGGTGCGCAGTTGGGCGAGTTGTTCCAAAAGCAGGCCGAACATTTCGGCGCGAAGGTTGAGTTCAATATGGCGCACGAAGTGGATCTTTCCCAGCGCCCATTTACGGTCAAGACCGACGATGGTGATTACAAGGCCGAAACCCTCATTGTGACCACCGGAGCGAACCCAAACCATTTGGAGATCCCAGGTGAGGTGGAACTGACTGGTCGCGGCGTTTCCTATTGCGCCACCTGTGATGGCTGGTTCTTCAAAGATAAAAAGGTCGTCATTGTGGGCGGCGGTGATAGCGCCTTCGAAGAAGCGCTCTTCATCACCCGCTACGCTTCCTCTGTCACGCTCATTCATCGCCGCGAAGATTTCCGCGCGGGCGCCATTTTGCAGAAACGCGCCAAAGAACACCCCAAGATGAATTTTATTTTGAACACGGTCGTCACTGAAGTGCTGGGCAGTGACAAGCTTGAAGCCTTGAAGCTCAAGAACGTGCAGACGGGCGAGGAGTCGATTTTTGAAACTGACGGCCTGTTCATTTTCATCGGTCACACCCCCAATTCGCAAATGTTCAAAGGTCAGCTTGAAATGAGCGACCTCGGCTATGTTCTGGTAAATGACAAGATGGAAGCCAGTGTCGAAGGTGTGTATGCGGCTGGCGAAATTGCCGACCCGCACTTCAGGCAGGTCATCACTTCGGCGGGCATGGGTGCCGCTGCCGCCATTCAGGCGACGAAATTCCTCGAGGAAAAAGAAGCAGTTCACAGTTAAGGGCGAAGCGATGAAAATCGCGCTTCCACTTTGACGGGTGGCCTGATTCTGACCGAAGGGCAGTCTCTGACGGGTGGAAGTTCCTCAATAAAGACTCGTGAAAGCGGGTCTTTTTTGTGCGTAAAAAAAGTGACATTTTGTACTTTTGACCCATGCCACTTTCGGATAGAATTAGTGAAAAATCACGGCGTTTTTCGCCGACCAAACCCCATTGGAGGAACACATGAAGAAAATCTCAATTATCGGCGCTGGCAATACGGGCGCAACCGCCGCGCATTGGCTCGCCGAGCGCGAACTTGCTGATGTTGTCTTGCTGGACGTGGTGGAGGGAATGCCGCAGGGCAAAAGCCTCGACATGTTGGAGGCCATGCCGATCATCGGAAAAGATACGCATGTGGTCGGCACGAACGATTATGCCGATACAAAGAATTCAGATATCATCATCATTACGGCTGGCATTGCCCGCAAGCCTGGCATGAGCCGTGATGACCTTCTGAAGACCAATGCCGACATTGTTGGCAAGGCCGCCATGGAGACCCTCAAGCACTCTCCGAACGCCATTTTTATTGTTTTGACCAATCCGCTCGACACCATGGCTTATCTCACCATGAAGATGACCAAGCTGCCGCGTGAACGTGTCATCGGGCAGGCGGGCATTTTGGATTCAGCCCGCATGCGTGCCTTTGTTGCCATGGAAACTGGTGTGAGCGTGGAGAATATCAACTGCTATGTGTTGGGCGGTCACGGTGATGAAATGGTTCCCCTGACCCGTCATTCCAACATTGCAGGCATTCCTTTGAAGGAATATCTGCCCGCTGACAAGCTTGAGGCCATTGTCAACCGCACCCGCAAGGGCGGCGGCGAGATCGTGAACCTGCTCAAGACGGGTTCCGCTTACTATGCGCCTTCCATGGCTTGTGTGCAAATGGCTGAAGCCATTTTGAAAGACAAGAAGTTGATCGTGCCTTGCGCCACCATGATGCAGGGTGAATACGGTTTGAACGATATGTACTTTGGCGTGCCTGTGGTGCTGGGCGCAGGCGGCATGGAAAGAGTCGTCGAATACAAGTTCGATGCCGAAGAAAAGGCCATGTTCGAGAAATCTGCGGCTTCTGTGAAGGAAACGCACGAAGCATTGAAGGGTTTGGTTACATTCTAATTTGATGGGTCACGGCTTTTGCCGTGACCCTACCTTTGGAGGAACAAATGATTTTGCATGAAAAACTCTCTGCTCAACTGCCCGCATGGCGCGAACGCATCAAGTCTCTTGCCAAGGAGCATGCCGAAGTGGTTGTGGACCATGTCAACATCGGCCAGATCGTGGGCGGCATGCGCGATATCAAGTCCCTGCTTTCTGATGTCTCTTTTGTTGACCCCGCACACGGGATCATCTTCCGCGGCTTATCCATCCCTGAGTTGTTGAAGGCGCTGCCCAAGGCGCGCGCCAGCAAAATGCCTTTGGTGGGCGGTCTGTATTATTTGTTGATGATCGGCGAAGTGCCGACCAAGGAACAGGCGCTCGAAGTGGAAGCCGAATGGGCCAAGCGCGCCACCGTTCCTGACTATGTGTATAAGATGCTCAAGACCATGCCGAAAGAGACTCACCCGATGACTCTCTTCTCGCAGGCTGTCCTTGCGCTTCAGAACGGCTCGAACTTTGCGGCCAAGTATCACAGCATGAAGAAGGATGTTTATTGGGAAGCCGCCCTTGAAGACAGCCTCGACCTGACCGCGAAACTCCCCGTCATCGCCGCATATATTTACCGCATGAAATATTATGGCGAGACCTCCAAGCCGAAATACAACCCCAAGCTCGATTACGGTGCGAATTTCTCCAAGATGATGAAGGTTTCAGACAAGAAGGGTTATTCCGAACTTGCGCGCCTGTATTTCATCTTGCACAGTGACCATGAGGCTGGGAATGTCTCCGCCCATACCATGCACCTCGTTGGGTCTGCTCTCTCCGACCCGTACCTTTCCTTCTCCGCCTCGCTCAACGGTCTTGCTGGACCTTTGCATGGTCTGGCCAATCAAGAGTGCCTCGGCTGGCTGCTGGAAGTACACAAGAAATTCGGCGGTGTGCCTTCCCGCGAGGACCTGTACAAATTCGCCTGGGATACCCTCAACGGCGGTCATGTCATCCCTGGGTATGGTCATGCGGTCTTGCGCGTTCCCGATCCGCGTTTTATGGCGCAGATGGAATTCGCCAAGAAGCGCTTCCCTGATGACGAATTAGTACGCCTTGCCGACCTCGTCTTCGATGTGGTGCCTGCCGTCCTCAAGGAACAGGGCAAGGCCAAGAACCCCGCCCCGAATGTGGATGCGATCAGCGGTACCTTGCAGTATTACTACGGTGTGCGTGAATTTGATTTCTACACCGTGTTGTTCGGGGTTGGCCGTGCGCTCGGCGTTACTGCCAACTACGTTTGGGCTCGTGCGCTCGGCATGCCGATCGAACGTCCCAAGTCGTTGACCACCAAGATGCTGGAAGATGTGGTCGCAAAAGCCGCCCAACAGCCTGCATAGTCAATAGAATCAATCTCCCGAAGTGAAAACTTCGGGAGATTTTTATTTAAATCAGGGGTGTTGTGATGGTTTATGGTTTTGCGCCCAACCTGTCGATCAGGAACGCAAAATCAAGTACATTTTCTTTCAGATAGTCATACCTTCCACTGGCGCCTGCGTGGCCTGCACTGAAATTTGTTTGAAGCAGGGCGAGGTTGTCGTCGTTCTTTTTATCCCGCAGGCGTGCAAGGAATTTGGCTGGTTCCCAATAGGCCACCCGTGGATCGTTGAACCCTGTGGAGAGCAGCAGGTGCGGATATTCCACTTCCCGTAGATTGTCGTATGGAGAATAGGACAGCATGTAGTCGTATTCATCCCTGTTCGCGGGGTTGCCCCATTGGTCGTATTCGAGCGTGGTCAGCGGGATGCTTGGGTCACTCATGCTGGTGATCACATCTACAAATGGGACTTTGCAGATCACTGCCTCGAAAAGCTCTGGCCGCATCACCATGCTTGCGCCGACCAGGAGTCCACCTGCGGAGCCGCCTGTGCTGGCGAGCTTTTCGGGAGAGGTGAATCCTTCTGCGATCAAGTGCTCGGCGCAGGCGATGAAATCGGTGAATGAATTCTTTTTGTTGAACATCCTGCCTTCGTCGTACCAGAAACGCCCCATTTCGGAGCCGCCGCGCACATGAGCAATGGCAAAGACAAATCCACGGTCGAACAGGCTCAAAAGGCTGAGGTTGAATGCCGCGTCGCTGGAGGCGCCATAGGCTCCATACCCATATAACAAGGTTGGGTTTTGACCGTCTTTTTTCAATCCCTTTTTGTAGGCAAGGGAAATTGGAATCTTGCGCCCATCCGCTGCGGTGGCATGGATATATTCCGTGACGTATTGTGATTTGTCATAGCCGCCTGGGATTTGATATTCCTTTTTCACCTCCCACTCGCCGTTATCCATGTGAAAGTCAACCGTAGAGAAGGGGGTGGTCAACGAGGAGTAGCGCAGGCGTAACAGGTTCGTGTGGAATTCAGGGTTGACATCAACAATGACCTCGTAAGTGGGGTCGGGGAAATTGACATAGCGGGCATCGCTGTAACCATCTGGCCTGCTGACCCTGAGTTGTTTGAGTCCGCCTTTTCTTTCGTGAAGGACGATGTGCTCCGCGAAGACATCCACGTGTTCGAGCAGGGTATCTTCACGGTGACCGATGACCTCCTGCCAGTTTTCCCTGCTTGGGGCGGCAGTGGGTGTTTTCATCAGCTTGAAATTATGCGCGTCTTCATTGGTGACGATATAGAAATGGTCATCAAGGTGGGCAGCGTAATATTCCAGCCCTGCTTTGCGTGGTTGAAGGACATTCAGCGCCCCGACAGGGTGGTCGGCTGGCAGGAAGCGCATCTCTTGTGAAATCGTATTGTAATGATAGGTGAAGATATATTTTTCACTACGAGATTTGAAGAGTGAAAGAGAGAAGGTGTCGTCTTCTTCGAAGTACACCAGCACGTCCTGTGATGGCGCCGTACCCACTTTGTGACGGTAGAGTTTACAGGCACGATGCGATTCATCCAGGCTGAGATAGAACACTGTTTCGTTGTCGTTGGCCCATTCCACGCCTGCCTGAAAATAAACACTGCCATGGATATTGGCAATGGCTTCGGGGTACATTGTGCCGCTGATGAGGTCTTTGATATGCAGGGTGTAGACCTCAGAGCCTTCAAGGTCAACGGAATAAGCCAGTTTATTTTGGTCTGGGCTGACGGAAAAGGCGCTGACACTGCAAAATTCATGTCCCTCGGCCAGTGCGTTTTGATCCAACAGGATTTCCTCGGCTGCATTGGGGATATTTTTTTTACGACAAAAGATGGGGTATTGTTTCTCTGCTTCTGTGCGGGTGTAGTACAGGAAGTCACCATGTTTTTCGGGGACACTGTGGTCCACCTCGCGGATGCGCGCTTTCATTTCGTGAAAGAGCTTTTCACGCAGCGGATTCAGGTGTTGAAGAGTTTCTTCGAGGTAGTCATTTTCGGCTTGCAGATAGGCTTTGACCTCTGGGTCTTCACGGTTGCGCATCCAGTAGTATTCGTCGTTGCGGGTCTGTCCATGCTGGGTAAGGGCATGGTCTCGTTTGGGTGCAATTGGCGGCATGATGCTCCTGTTTGGGTTAACGGTAATCTTGTGAGATTTTTTCTAAATTGATCAGGGTGCTGTCGATTCGGATGTAGATTCCGTTTTCGAGTTTTTGGTATTCTTCTTTTCCGCGCATAAAATCGGCGAGGGGGGCGAAGTTATCTGCGATCAGGTCGGGACGAAGGTGGATGATGCTGTAGTCATAGTCCCATTTGTTGTGACCTGGATAGAACTCGCCGTGGCCCTGGCCTTTGGCCACAATGGGGTCGTTGAGTCCGAGCAGGTCGATGGTGGTGCGTTGCGAGTAGTATGGAATCTGCCCAGCGGCGTGGACGGCGATCACGGCTTCGGGTGAGGTGGATTCAGCGAGGAAGAGTCCCAGCCGTACGCGGCGGATATCCGCTTTGAGGAGGGGGGCGTTGTCAACGGTGTAGGTGAACCATGGCTCGCCGCTGACGATGAGCAGGGTGATGACCGCAAGTGGAATGGCAGGATTCACTTTCGGGGCGGTGAATGCTGATTGGGGCTGGGCCGCTTGCAGGTCGGTGAGGATGCGGCTCGTCATCCAACTGAAAAGGATGATGAGGGCGGGCATTCCCTGGGTGATGAAGCGGTTGGCGGCGTTCGTTTCAGGCTCTGCATAATCACCGCCAACATAGATGGAGTAGGCAGATTGAGCGAGGAAGATGCCGAGCAGTAAAAGTGTTTCGCGGCTGCGTTGCAGTTTATAGAAGAAGATGCCTGCCAGTGAAAACAAAAAGAGCGGAAGTGTATCGCGTGCGGCGAATTCGACGAAGACCAGCAGCCCGTGACGGATGCGTTCGAGGGCGGTGAACCCTGTCATTTTTTGGTAATAGGTGGCGGGAAGAAAATCGCCGAAGTAATTGTGTTGAAAATAGAAAACGGCCAGCAATGTGATGGCGGCTGATGCGATGGGGAGGATGGCATTGCGTTTGTTTTTGAGCAGCAGATAAAGCGCGATGGGTGCAATGGAAATGATCGCATCCACGCGGACGAGAATCGCCGCTGCAAATATGAGGCCGATAAAAACGGGGTGTTTCTCGGTGATCGAGAAAAGAACTGCAAGACTGACGAGCAAGGCAAGCAAGCCCACTTCCATGCCACGCAGTGACCAGAACACCAGCGGAAAATAAAATGCCGTGATGAGGGCTGCCAGTGTGGGCGCGTATTTTGAATCGGGTTGGAGCGCTTCTGCAATTTTGGAAACTGTGTAGCTGTTTGCGAGCAAAATCGCCAGCGAGGTGAGCATGACCACAAGGGAGATTTTCGAGGCTGGAAACGGGAAGAGATGCAGAAAAGCGAGATAGAGCGTCCAGCCCAGGTTGGTGAAGCCTTCCACAGGCGCTTCGCCGATATTCCATACCAACCCGTGACCTTGTGCGAGATTGCGGGCGTAGCGCATGGAGATCATGGCGTCATCTACGAGGGTGAAATAGCGCTCGCCTTTGATATCGAAGGAGGTGCCGATGATGAAAATGAGATAGAAGACGGCAGAAGTGATAAGAATGATTTTGAGCGGGGAATGCTTTTCCATGAGTTGTGGGATTATATCGCACGGGAGGGAAAGCAAAAGGCTGACGAAACATCGCCAGCCTT
>DAOQID010000016.1:34207-44002 GCA_035339375.1 Anaerolineales bacterium
GGAGCCAGCGCCGTCAATTCTGTGCGCAGCGAGTTGATGATGGCCACGTTGCCGCTTTCATCGCCGTGCCTGGCGAGTTGTTCTTTTTTATGGGCCAGTTCTCCGCATGCTTGATAGAAGCGTGAGGTGGCTCTGCCGCTCAAGCCTGCCATGGTCAGGGTCCACGGGGAGAGCGCTCTTTGGTAATGCGCTGCTGAAATTATTCCGTTCGTCACTTCATCGTAAAGCTGCCGCTTGACGATATTGCGCTCGTTGTTGATCATCCAGATGATAAAGCCGAGCATGAGGCCCCAGCCGATCCAATCTACGAAGGTGCCTGCGAAAAGGCCTTCGAAACCGCCGATCAGCCCGCCGAAGGTGTTGTGAAAGGCATGGGTGGTGACTGCCACACCGTAGCCGAGAAAGGGTGCGATGAATTTGATCAACGGGTTGCGTTGGGTGCGTGAAAAGGCAAATCCGATCCCTGTGAAAGAGGTGTAGAACGGATGCTGCCATCCCACCAGAATGACGCGGATGAAGACGAGCACGATCAGGCCGCCCCAGCCGTTTTCCTGATATCCGTTGCGGTAAATGTAGAGTGTGTTTTCTGTGGCGGCGAACCCGAGCGCCACAATGCCGCCATAAATAATGCCATCGAGGATGGTGTCAAATTCCTTGCGGAACATAAAAAATACAATTGCCACTGCGAGGCCCTTGAGAAATTCCTCAATGATGGGGGCAACGATGGATGTGGTTCCAAAGTCCGCGGCTCCTTCAGAGCCCGTGAACATGAAAATGCCGATGCCAAAAGCCGTGTTGAGGATGTATGACCCGCCAGCCGCGATCACCACACCCCAAAAGAAAGCCGCACCGAGCAAAAGTTTCGGCTCTTTTTCATAACGGTCAAGCCAATACACAAAGGCCGCGAATAAAAACATCGGCACAAAACCAAAGAATAGTGAAGCGAGCAGAGCCATCTGATTTCTCCTTATTCTTGAAAAATTAAGCGGGTTCTTTCCACACGCGCATATTCAGGCTCAATGCCAAGCGCGGTCAATACTTCATCGGGGCGGCCCGTGGCGCCTTCACGTGCGGCGAGGGTCATTTGCAGGGTGGAGGATTCTATATCTGCGGTCAGGGCTTCGATGAGCGGACGCAGGTCGTAGAATTTTCCACGACGTTCGCGCGGAATCGATTCGGATTCGAGCAACTCTGCGACCCTGCGCTTCAGATCGGACCCGTCAACTGGCTCTGTCAATTGGACATGGTATTGCGCCGAGACCACCTGAGTTTGCAGGGCAGGCGCACGCTCGTCCACGCTTTCGATGTTTGTCACCTGAATATCATGTGGAAGATTATCCTTCAAACGCACCCTGATATCTTCCAGCGGAATCTCATCGTTCAGGCGTACATCCAGCATTTCACAGCGTGAAGAGAAGCCCAGCGGCAGCGCGGCGGCAAGGCTCATCCGCGGTTGGGGGTGAAAGCCTTGTGAGTAGGTGATGGGCAGGTCGGCGCGGCGCATGGCGCGCTCCCAGAGACGGTGCAGGTCAAGGTGACCTGTGTAACGCAGGGCGCCTTGTTTGGTAAATGTGATGCGAACACGCATGTTTAATTTGATTCCGTTGCGATGGATTTTAGCCAGGTCTGAATTTCGAGGCTGGCGCGGCGATAGACCTTGTAGGTGTGTTCCGCAGTGCGGTGGAAAAGGTCATGGTCGAGGCATTGATTGTGGGTCAGGTGTTCAAAGGCCGAAAGGATGTTTTCGTAGGCGGCGAGTTCCTGTTCCACGATGTCATCCAAACCGATGTTCTTATGCCTGTGAATAACCAGATGGTTGCGGGCTTCCTGATTCAGCAGGGGTGATTCGTAATCAGGGTAACCGAATTTGCTCTGGAATGCATCGAGTGCAGAGTGTGAAGCGCAGGGAGAGTAAACCTCTCCCTGCAGGATTTCATTTAAGCGATCGGCAATAAACTGCTCACGGCTGAGAATATCCGCCAGCATATCCTTGACCGATAATCCATCCACGACGCCCTTCATTGTCATGCGGCGCGAAAAACCAACCTGATTCAGGAGCAATTCGAACTTATCGCGTTCGCGTTGCAAGCGTGGAAGAAAAAGACTCTTGTTCAATCTAGTCACCCGCCAATGGCGATTGCTCACTGATGACCGACAATTGATTGCTGGTCACCCGTACGGGGCTCTTAACTTCAGGACACTTCCAGCCTTCCCCTGGGTTTTCGCGTCGCAGGTTGGCAAAGGTCGGCAAAATGCCACAGGCAAAACAATTCAAGCGGCAATCCACGCGGATCTGCCCTTCGAGCGATTGGCGGAAATCTTGAAAGAGGAAATTCTTGCGCACGGCGGCGGTAATGTGTTCCCACGGGAAGACCTCGTCGGTGCGGCGCTGACGGTGGGTATAAAACGCGGGGTCGAGCCCGTGTGCTTCGAAAGCAGGCAGCCAGGCTTCCTGTTTCTTGGCTTCATCCCAGGCATCGAATTTCGCGCCGTTCTGCCAGGCGGTGTAGATCACCTCTGCCATGCGGCGGTCACCGCGCGAAAGCCAGGCTTCGAGCAGAGAGTCTTCGGGTTTTGTCCAGCTCAACCTGATGCTTTTATCTTTCAAAAGCTGGCGTTTCAGCAGGGCTTGTTTTTCGAGGATGTTTTCTTTGGTATCGCAAGAAACCCACTGGAAAGGCGTTTGCGGTTTGGGCACAAAGGTGCTCACACCTGCATGCAGTTTCACCTTCCAACCTGCCACTTTACGGCCTTCTTCAATGACGCGGCGGCACAGATCTACAATGGCTTGCACATCTTCCACGGTTTCGCTGGGGTGGCCGATCATGAAATACAGTTTGATCGTCGTCCAACCGCGGCTGTAGATTTCGCGGGTAGTGTTGATGATGTCTTCATCGGGAATGAACTTGTTGATGATGCGGCGCATCCGTTCGCTGGCAGCTTCAGGCGCAAGGGTGAAACCTGCTGAACGATGCTGTTTCAGCTTGTCCATCAGATCCACAGAGACCGATTCGATCCTTAGCGACGGCAAATTCACCGAGAGTTTGCGCCCTTCGAAACGCTTGCTGATGGCATCCACCAATTCGCTGATGTGAGTGTAATCGGATGACGAGAGCGACATCAATGCGAGTTCTTCAAACCCCGTAGAGCGGACTGCCGCATCGGCGGCATCCACCACCTCTTGAACGCTTCTTTCTCTAACGGGACGCGTGATCATACCCGCCTGACAGAATCGGCACCCGCGGGTGCATCCCCGCATGATTTCCACCGAAACACGGTTGTGAATCACTTCAATGTTCGGCACAATGAATTTAACGGGCGGCGGGAGCAACTTTGCCACAATACGCTTGTTTACCAGCTTTGGCGCTTCGGGTATGGTGGGCAGGGTGTGCGCCACAGTTCCATCTTCAAGATAGGTGGTCTCGTAGAATTTTGGCACATACACACCTGAGATCTGGGCAAGCGCCACCAGCAATTCACTCCGCTTGTAGCTTGGAGACGATTTGAACTTTTGAATTGTGTCAACAACATCGTGTATGACTTCTTCACCCTCACCGATGACAAATGCATCAATAAAGGCGTGCATCGGCTCGGGGTTGGTGGTGGAATGTCCGCCTGCGATGATGATGGGGTGGCTTTCGTTGCGGTCTGCTGAACGGACGGGAATGCCTGCAAGGTCGAGAATGTTCAGGGTGTTTGTGTAGAGGGTTTCGTAAGGGAGCGTAAAGCCGATGAGGTCGAAACAGGCCAGGGGTTGTTTGGATTCGAGCGTGTAGAGCGGGATCCCGTGTTCACGCATCAATTCTTCCATGTCGGTCCACGGTGCATAGGCACGTTCTGCCAATGCGTCTTCACGTTGATTGATCTGATCGTAAAGGATCTTAATGCCGACATTTGAAATGCCGATGTCGTAAATATCAGGGAAGACGAAGGCAACCTTTGTTTTGGCTTTTTCCCAATCTTTGACGATGCTATTTAGCTCGCCGCCCACATATCGACCGGGCTTTTGTACCTTTAAGAGGATTCGGTCAAGTTTTAATTCGATCTGTTCTGGGTTCATCATGGGCGGGATTATAACAAAGAACCTCCGATTAAAAAGAAAGCGGATGGACTTGTGAGGGTCCACCCGCTTTTGAGGGGAAGATGAAATTAAGCGGCGGTTTTGCGGGCTTGCATGGTTTCGCGGCCCCAAAGCCAGAGGGCGCCAAGGCCAAGTAAAACAACGAGCAGGTTAGCCAGCCAGCCAATGCCTGGCAACGCGGTCAACAGAGCGACGATGATCACGCCGAGCGCAAGCGGCCATACTTTACTTTCGGCCAGTGCAGGGTTGATGCGCGCAAGGATCAGTTTGCCGCCCAGCCAAGAAATGACGATCTTGGTAAGAAAGGCGGTTGCCAGAACAAAGCCAACGATCAATGCAAAGATGATGAGCAGACCAACCACAATGATCGTGCCGCTCAGGCTGCCAAGTTGGAGTGCGCCGAAGAGGATTCCGCCAATAACCATGGCCACGACAACGATGAAGATGGCGAAGAAGAAGACCGCGTAGGCAACCACGCCCCAGCCCAGTGATATGGCTGCCTGGGTTTGGACTTTTTCTACCAGGGTCTTGATGAAAGTTGGAGCGAGCCAGCCTAGCAGCAATCCAAGGATCAGGAGGGTCACGATGGTGCGTAACAGGTTGAGGCTCCAATCCACGATGAGTTCAGATTGTGTGGGTGGGGTAATGGTTTCTTCTGGGTCGATAACGGGTTCGGTGCGTGTAACCTTTCCGCCGACAACATCGGTCGGAATATCTATGTCGGCGAATTGGGTGTAATCAAAGTTACCGTTGATCTTTGCACCTTCAGCAATGGTAATGCCAGGGTTGACGGTAGGCATGGAAAACGGTACCTGTGGCATGAACATGGAAAATGGAGGACCAGCTTCTTCAGTGGGCTCACCGACGTTGGCGAGTACGTTGCCGCCAAATTCTCCGCGCAAGTCAAGCGCTCCCAAGCCGAGCAGTGCATCGCCAGTGACATTGCCTGCCAGCAGGGCTTGTGCGGCACCGATCACCAACTCACCTTCGATGGAACTGCCTTCTTTGGTCTCAAAGCTGGCACTACCGCCAACCACATCTCCGCCGATTACGGCTGAGTCGCTGATAAGAAGTGCGGCACCTGCGATACGGGCGTCATCTGAAACCGAGCCGTTGATCGCCACGCTTTGCCCGGCGGCGATCAAATCGCCTTCAACAACGCCATTAATGGTGATATTGGTTCCAAATACCACCAAATCACCTTTGACTGTCCCTTCCAGTATGAAAGTTTCAGCGTTGACATATACATCGTCTTCGATCACTTCATCTTTCTCGATGACGACTTTATTGCCTGTTCGGCCATCAAATGCCTGGGCAGGGGTGGCGAAAGCAAGGGCAAGGATGGCTATGAGGGAAAAAATGGAAAAAAGTTTATGAATGGTTTTCATGGGGGCTCCTTTGAAAAAAACTTCCCGATGTAGGTATACGTGGCCATCATCGGGAGGTTGCATTCATTTTATTCGGTTCTTTGGAGGGTTATTTTCGTCCTAAAACGGCGGGTGATGCCTTCTTTGAGGAGTTTCGCCGCATCCACATGACCTGATTCGACTGCCATGTCGATGGGGAGTTTTCCCTCCCTGCTGCGAATCGTCAAATCTGCACCGTTGAAGAGGAGCGAGCGGATCATGGCGACATCGCCATTTTGTGCGGCGGCATGCAGCGGCGTGTAGCCACCTTGTTCGCGTACATTTGGGTCTGCGCGGTTTTTGAGGAGGAGGAGCACGATCTCAACATGGCCTGCGGCGGCGGCTGATTGAATTGGGGTCGCCCTTAATTGATTTCTAGAGGGGGAGTTTATGGAAGCCCCAGCCTTGATCAGGTATTCGGCGGTTTCGGCATGGCCAAAAAAACATGCCAGCCCAAGCGGTTGAAAACCATCATCCGTATAGGCGTTGACGAGCATTGGGTCGCGGGCAAGGTGGCGCACCACCTGTGTGGTTCTGCCGAGGGCCGAAGCTTCGAAGATATTCAGGCTGCCCGTTTTTTCGGCGAGGTAATTCACGATCTTCGGTTCGCGATGATAGAGGGCCACCATGACCGGGCTGAGACCATTTTCTTTTTCATAGATCAGGTCGGGGTTTGATGAAAGGAGGCGCTGGACCACTTCAAGGTACCCGCGCTTGATCACGTCAAAAAATTCCTTGTTCATTTGATGATCACTCCATTTCCTCTGTAGGATTTACCCGCATGTGGATAATTAATGACCGATTATACGTCTGATGGTTTGTGAAGCTGTTTGCAATCCTGTTAGCCGTTTTTGAGTTATTGAAGGAAGTATTCAGCGATTTTTAGAGCGATGCGTGGATCGTCTGGATAGTCATAATCACGGTTGAGTAAAACGATGACCGCTAAATGGCGTTCGGGAAAACGGACGTAATCGGAGTTGAACCCGAGCCAGGCACCCGAATGAGCAACGTAATTTTCACCATTCCACTCTTCCAGTTCCCAGCCGAAGCCGTAAGGTTCGATGCTCCCATCGTTTAATTCTGTGGGTAGAAATGCTTCGGCCAGCAGTGCTTGCGAGACGAATTTTTCGGTGTAAAGGGCTTCATCGTACAAAGCCATATCTGTTGTTGTGGAATAAATGGAGCCTGAGCCATAGAGATTATCCAAATCGTCGTAGGGGTAGGCCTCGGGTGTTCCACTTTCATTGGTATAGCTCATTGCAACCAGTGGGTCGGCGCGGCGTTTTTCGTTTGGCAGGGAGAAGGTGTGGGTCATGCCGGCAGGGTCAAAGATATGAGATTGCATAAAGTCAGGAAAGTTTTCCCCGGAAACGCGTTCGATGACCACTGCCAGCAGGTCGTAACCGGGATTGCTGTATTCAAATGAATCTCCCGGGGTGGAGGGTAATTCGGTCATTTCTGAGAGAGCGGCGACAAGGTCTTCATTTGTTGGGGTATCTGAACGGGTGTAAAGCGCATCGGTAATTTGGTCATCGTAATCGGGCAGGCCCGAAGTATGGTGGAGAAGATGGCGGATGGTGAATTCATCGCCAAAATGAGCTACTTCGGGGACGTAAATGCCTACCGGGTCATCCAGGTTCAAGCTGCCATCTTCAACAAGCATGAGAATGCCGAGGGCTGTCATTTGTTTGCCAACGGATGCGAGATGAAAGATGTGGTCTGTGGTGAGCGGTGTGCCTTCCTCCAGATTGGCCAATCCATAGGCGGCGTGATGAAGGATTTTCCCGTTTTGCACAACGATTACGGCACCGCCTGGGGTGTTGTCACTGACAAACTCTGCGAAGAATTCATCCACTTGTTGGTTGGGTGTGGTGGAATTTGATTCAGATGGCATGGGAACTTCCATTTCTGTGGTGCCGCAGCCAGTCAGGAAGAGCAGGGTGAAAGCGAGGAAGGCTTTGAAGGTTTTCATGACCACGCCTTGAGAATAGTCATCGCGGCGGGGTGCCCCCAATACCAGTGCAGAATTTCGACAAACCAGCCGCATAGGGTTTGTTTTTCATTTTCCAACACGGATCGTAATTCGTCCATGCTGAGGTAGCGGATTTCGGCGATTTCGACAGGGTCAAATTTCACACTGGCGGGGTCAACGAGGCCTTTGTAGAGGGTGCTGATCTCGTTGTCGTTGGGGCCGTAGATCATTTTGAACTTCACGAGGGGGGTGAGTTCTTCGACCGTGACGCCCATTTCTTCCCGCAGCCCGCGTCGGGCGGCTTCGAGATAGCTTTCACCTGCTTTGACATGCTCGGAGACGGAGCAATCCAGCAGAGATGGGGCGGAGGTACGGTCGGCGCTGCGTTTTTGGATGAGCATTTTGCCTTCGGGTGTGAAAAGGAAAACATGCGCACCGCGATGTTGTAATCCATTTTGGTGGATGGTTGAGCGAGGGGCTTGCCCTGTGACAATGTCATTGTCGTTTACGATGTCGAGGGATTCTTCTGTCATGTTTTTTTGAGGGGAGAAAATATCAATGGTGGTGGAGCAGGTTGAGGGTGAGTTGGAGGCGGGGTTTGATTTGGAAAAAGAAAGAGGCGCGGAAGAGCGATCCGCGCCTGCTTGTTTTGTGGGCTATCCAAACAGTTCAATGAGTTGTTTGGCGTGTACGATCCCGTCAAAGTCTTTGATGTCGCCTTTGCGCATTTTCGCCTTTTCGCCGTCGGGGTCGCCGAGGCAGGAGACGATGACATCGCCTGCTTCCACATCTTCTTTTTCAGTGTAGGGATTGGTGGTGACGATGGTTTTCAGGCCAGCGGCTTTGGCGGCTTTGACACCGTTCTTGGAGTCTTCGACCACAAAGGCTTCTTCGGGTTTCAACTCAAGTTTGGCAAGGCCGAGGTTGTAGATTTCTGGATCGGGTTTCTTCTTTTCAACCACATCGCCTGCGAGCACAACTTCAAATTTGATATCGGACAGGATGCCTTCTGTGATGGCTTTGGCGGCCTGTTCATTGGAGGTGGTGCAGACCCCGATCTTGATGCCAGCTTCCATGAGTTCTTTCATGAAGCGGTGAATGCCGGGGCGCAGGGGAAGTTTGCCCGATTCGATCAACTCGACGAAAAGGGCGGTCTTGCGTTTGTGCATTTCCTTGACGAGATTATCAATCTCTTCTTCGGTGAGCGGCTTGGAAAACCCTTTGGTCTTCCAGTGATGTTTCATGCGTTCCTTGCCGCCAGCGATCTGGAGTAATTCGTGGTAGTACTCCACGCTCCACTCGTCGGTGAAGCCGAATTCCTTGAAGGTCATATTAAACGATACGCGGTGACCATCGCGTTCAGTGTCGATGATCACGCCATCCTGGTCGAAGAAAACTGCTTTTATTTTGGACATGGTTTCCTCTTTCTCGCCACAAAGGAGCGCGAAGGGTCACAAAGTTGTTTTTCTCTGTGATCCTTCGTGTTCTTCGTGGAAACCTTATTTCTTCATTCCAAAGAATTCAAGCACGGTGTTGACGAAGAGTTCGTTCTCTTCCTTCGAGCCGATGGTCACACGGAACCAGCCGTCGGAACCATATTTCTTGCTTTCGCCGCGGAGGATGATGCCCTTGGTTTCAGCGTATTCGAGCACCTGTTTGCCGGTCTTGCCGGTTTCGCCGCAGTCGAAGAGGATGTAGTTGGCTTTGGACTGCATGACGTAGAAGCCGGGAATGACGCTCAACGATTCACTAATGTAATCCACCGCGTCGTTGTTGAACTTGACGCGCTCGGCAAGGCCTTCAGTGTCTTCGAACGCAGCAAGGGCGGCCCACATGGGGATGGTACCCACGTTCCAAGGCAGGAGCGAACCGGCAACCTGTTTAAGGGTGTCTTCGTGCGCAATGGTGTAACCGAAACGCATGCCAGCCAAACCATAGGCCTTGGAAAGCGTGCGGGTGATGAACACGTTCTTGTACTTCTTGGTCAATTCCACTTGCGACTTGCCCAAACCAGCATATTCGATGTAGGCTTCATCCACAACCAACGGAATACCCAACTTGGCGAAGGGTTCAAAGTGCTCCGGATCCATGAAGTTGCCGCTGGGGTTGTTGGGATTCGGGATGACGATGATCTTGGTCTTGTCGGTGACGGCTTTCATCAAACCATCGGGGTCGAATTTCAGTTTGTGATCTTCGTAGATCATCGGCACAGAGACCATCTTGGCGCCGAGCAATGTTCCGCGCAGGCCGTAAATGCCGAAACAGGGGGTGTGCTGAATGACTTCGTCGCCCGGTTCGATGAACATGCGGAAGATGTTGTCGTACACTTCGCTGGA